>MTME02000092.1 GCA_002011115.2 Candidatus Pyrohabitans sp. JdFR-17 | reverse complement strand
TATTGCATTTCCCTGATAGGATTTAAAGTTTTTCATATAAGGGCGCCGCACCCGCTTCGTCACCCGGAACTATGTTCCGGGCAACCCCTATCACACTTTCCGTATCTTTTATGAGGGCGCTTACTCTAAGCGGAGCGCAAGCGTTATATAACCACGCCACCCAGGGTTATGCATGAGCGAAGGTATAGGAGTATTTCTGCCAAAAAAGGAGAACGTGAGTGAGGAGGAATTCCTCTTTTCTGTTTTTAAGGCGAAGGAAATTAGGGAGATAGAGGGTGAAGATTACGTCATCCTTGATTCGGACGTGGGGGAGCTGAGAATACCAGTAAAAAAGATCTTCGGGTATTTTATTGAGATGTTTGAAACCCTTGGTAAGGAGGATAAAGAAAAGCTACTCAGGCTTATTAAGGGATATGTGGAGGAGGGCATCTCTACCCTATAAACTCGGGTTCAACGTATTTGGGGAGTATACCCTCCTCATAGCCTCTCTTTAAGAACAACTTTATAGCCTGCCTGCCCTTTTCGCCGTAGTCGAGGGTGTACTCGTTGACGTACATCCTTACGAACTTCCTGTTCTTCTCCCTGTCAAGTCCCCGCCCAAACTGAAGCGCGTATTCTAAGGCTTCTTCTTCGTGCTCTAGGGCATAGCGTATGCTCTGCTTGAGGTAAGAAGCTACCTTGTGGATAACCTCATCGCCAAGGTCTCGCCTTATGGCGTTGCCACCCAGAGGTAAAGGAAGCGAGGTCTCGCTATGCCACCACTCTCCTAAATCTACCACCTTCACCAAGCCCAGCTCAGGGTAGGTAAGCTGCCCCTCATGGATGAGCAAACCAGCGTCGACCTCACCCTTCGCCACCGCCTCGGGGATGCGGTCAAAGGGCACCTCTACAGGCGAGAAGTTGCGCTCATACAGCTTCAGGGCGAGGTAAGCTGAGGTGAGCTTCCCTGGTATGGCGATGCGCTTCCCTTCCAGAGAATCCAGCTTTTCCCTGGCGACAACGATTGGGCCATAGTTATCACCCATGCTCGCCCCGCAGTTGAGCAGGGCATAACGCTCCGCCAGATAGGGATACGCGTGGATTGATATCGCCGTGACCTCGTACTCACCCTGCATTGCCTTTCTGTTCAGCGTCTCTATGTCTGCCATCACATCCACGAATTCAAATTCGCTCTGTATTTTACCTGTCGCGAGGGCGTAGAACATGAAGGCGTCGTCTGGATCAGGGCTATGAGCTATTGCTACTCTCATACGCCTAGCCTCTCGCTTATGGTATTTATTATTTTCTCAAATGCTGTGCTCTTAACAAAAGGGGAGCCGAGGATGACCTGCTCCACGCCGAGCTTAGCCAGCTCCTCTATCCTCTCCACCACCTCGTCCACGCTCCCGGAGATGGTAAAGTGCTCCAGGAGGAAGCTCTCATGTTCTGCAAGCTCGCTCCATCTGCCTCGCTTCACTATATCTTTAACTTCAGCCACCTTCTCTCCAATGCCCATATCTGCGATAAACACAGGATTTGCGCCACTCGCTATGACTGCGGCTGCGCCCCTGAGCTCCGCGATATTTTCCTTATCTGGCAGAACAAGCGCAGGTGCGATGCAGGCGATGTACGTCTTCCTCCTTACATGGCGGAGAGCCCACTTTATGAACTCTGGGTGAGCGTAGTTGAGTATCACACCATCGCTCCTCATACTGGCTAACTCTATCAGCTTTGGTCCTGAGGCTCCAACAAAGACGGGTACCACTCCCTCTATTTTGGAGATGCACTTCTCGAGGCGCGCCACCACACCCCTGCTCGCGATGCACTCCACCCTCAACCCGTGCAAGTCCCCCGGAGCAATGCCTGCGATAAAGCGCTCCCCGTATACTTCCTTGAGCACAGTAAATGCCTTTGCGATGTGGAAGCAGCGGTTGCTTATCGCTGAGAGTATTGCAGAGCCTATTTTGGCATGCATTGTGCTCTCCGCAAGGAGGGTCATTATCGGGAAAGGATGCACAAGCGGCTTGGATTCGCCCACCCACAGGTAGCGAACACCGCTGCGCTCGGCTGCAACTGCCCTCGTAGCAGCTTCTTCCCTGCCCAAGTCGCCGTTGAAGTTAATGCCAAGCTCAGGCGCTGCCAAAGCTGCGCACCACCTCTATAGCTGAGTCGCCGAAGGGCGGGCCGACAATGAACTCTTCGAAGCCCAGACGGTGAAGCTCTTCCATCGCATCCAGAATCTCCTCTCTTGTGCCAAAAAAGCAGAACTCCTGCAGGGCTCTGTCCGGCACAAGCTTTGACGCGAGGGCGTAGTCCCGCCTGAGAAAAGCCTGCTTTATCTCCTCCGCCACCTCTTCCAGCTCCAGCATACGGAGCACCTCTCTGGGCGAGCTTGCAATCATCGTTGCGGTAATATGCTTCGCTTTTTTTACATCGTCGCCAAGTACAAAGCCCTTCCACACCACCCTGTGCATGTTTGCGAACCTTCTTCCTGCCTTTTTCGCCGCTTTTCTAACCACTTCAATCGCCTGCCTGAGGTACTCGTTGGGCCCGCTGAAGATTACGCCGTCGCTGACCTCGCCTGCGAGGGCAAGTAGCTTTTTCCCGCGCACACCGAACAGAATCTCAGGTGTTGCCACGCCCTTTATGCGAAGTCTGTAGCCTCGGAGGCACGCCTTTCTACCCTCGTATGTCACTTCCTCGCCGCGGAATATTCTGCGCAGCACCTCAGCGGTTTCCCTCAGCACAGCCACCGGGTTGCGTGGCTCTCTGCCTGTGAGCTTCACAATCTCAGGAATGCCCCCAACACCAATGCCCAGGGAAAAGCGGTTTCCTGTAATCATCTGCAGTCCCGCCGTGGCTGAGGCGATGAGCACAAGGCTTCTGAGATAGGGCGATAATATTCCAGAGGCTATGGGTATATCCTGCGTTTTAACGGCGATGGTGGAGAGGTACGTGAAAATCTCGCGGGATAGCGCATCCTCGCCCACGAATATTCTTTCGTATCCCAGCTCCTCAGCAAGCCTTGCAAGCTCCACCCCCTGCGTCACGGGCATGCTCGTCGTAAGCCCCAGTGAGATTTTCATTGCCCCGTATTCCCAAAGATGACGTGGAAAAAGCTAAATTATTGTTAGCCTCTTTACCCCCTTGAGCGCCTTTAGCTCCTTTATAAGCTCCCCCGGCAGCTCCCCCTCGGTTATTATGGTCAGTCTGGGTTCCTCGAAAAGGTATGGGTCGTCTGCTATGGCTTGCCTTATTGGTATGCCCCACTCAGATATCTTCGACGCAACGCTGCCTATTATCCCGGGCTTCGATGCGTCGTCCGGCGTTATTATCACCACGCTAAGCCCCAGCATGGGCGCCACGTCGCGGAGGAATGCCACGCAGCTAAGGTTGCTGAATATCCTGTACAGACTCTCTTCCTTCTTAATCCTCTCCGCCGTGGCGTCTACCACGCGGCGGTCTATGCCCAGCTCTTTCGCAATCTGAGTATGGGGTATCTCTATCCCGCCCACGCAGACGCGGGCTTGCTCATTAACCTGGAAACCCTTGCGAAGAAGAAAAAGTGCTACCCGCTTCTGCATCGGAAATTTTTTGAAGTGCTTCTCTATCTCGCTCCACATTGGCATCTATTAATTGTCGGAGTGTGGATTAATAAATTTATCTATTTTGCCATGCCGACCAGCAGGGCACACCCCATCTTGCAGTTTGTTCTAATTATTGTTTGAAGGAGGGCGCAACAATAATATATAATAAAAGAAAATACATACATGAAGACGATGAGCCTGAGGATGCATTTAATTGCTTCGCTCCTCGCAATGCTCCTCCTCGCCGGCTGCACTCAGGAGTCCGAAGCACCTCCAGTACAGGTGCAGGTGTCTATACCACCCCCGGAAACACCGGAAGCCGTGAATTTGCCCGAGCTTCCAGCTCTGGAGCATCCGGGGCAGGTAATATTCAGGTCTGACAGCACAGGAGTGGGTGAGCTCAGCTCAAACGGCGAGGTGCTGATTCTACGTGGTCCCCACAGCGCCCCCTTTTCAATTGAGCTCTCGCAGGGGAAGGTTGAGATAGCCGGTGAGGGGCAGGGGAAGGTGGTTCTTGCTTCCCGCATGGACAACTTGCTCTACTTCTCCCGCATGTGGGTCACCGCCATTAGGTCGCCGAGCTTTGCTATACTTCCTGGAGCACAGAAGATGGTTTTCCTGAAGCCGGGGGAGGAGGTTGAGTATCCCGTAAGGGTTGTGTCTATAGGAGATTTCAGGCAGGAGGTTCGCCTGAAAGCTGAGAGCTCCACCAGGTACGTGGCTGCAGAGCTCTCAGCCTCGGGAGTGCCGCCCTTCAACGCCACTATGAGAATCAGGGCTATCGGCCCGGTGGGAGACGGTCAGTACATAAAAATAACCGGTATATCGCCGGATGAGAGGGTTGAGAGCTATGTGAGAATAAACAACCCTCTAAAAAAGAGGGAGGGAGGACTCCTCTCAGCAATTTTTAAAATCCTGTGGATTGCAATGCTGCCGGTGACTATAGCTGTGAGCATGGCTCTGGGATTCATTACGGGCATCACCGCAGGAGCTGTTGGGGCTGTGATGCTTATGAACCCCGTTACCTTCTTCTCGCCCCAGTTTTTGGACGCAATTGCCATGGGTCCGTCGGTGGGCATGACGGTAACCCAGGAGTTTCTGGAGCAGTACTCTGCGCTGTCTCCATTCAGCGGAGTTGCCATGAGCGACGGAAGCTTCACCGGAGTTTCAACCATTGCGGTGGGCAACGCCTTCAAGGTGCTGCTCCCTAGGGTGGAGCTCAGCCCGATTGTTGGTCAGGAGATGGAGCTTCCGGTGTATGTGGCGGGCCATGGTGAGGTGGTGCTGAATGTGACGGCACCCTCCGCCATTGAGGCGCGGGTAGAGCCTGCCAGAGGAGTTGCGCCCTTTGAGGCAAAGCTCACCCTGCTGGCGAAGAGGGAGGCGCAAAAGAGGGGGCTGATTCTGAAGAGGGAGAAGCCCTACGTGGTGACCATAAATGCGAGTTCAGGCAAAATGCACGAGCTCTACAGGATTTACCTCAAGCCGGTGAGAAGGGACTACGACGTCAGGCTGAGTTCAGACTTGGTGTATATTGAGCAGGGGGTATATGCTGCGGTCAGGGCGCTGGTTGTGCGAAACAACCAGTTTTCTCCAGCAGAGTATACCCTCAGGGTTGCCACACCCCCGGGTATAAGGGCCTTTGTTGAGCCTGAGAGTGGAAACACACCCTTCGTGGCGAATGTAACCCTGTACGCAGAGAGTTTGGATATGGGCAGGTATACTGTTAGCGTGGGAAATGCGAAGCTGGAGGTAATAGCGGGGAGGAATGGGTATGCGGTTGTGGCTCCGAAGGGAGTGAGTGTAGCGCAGGGTGCAGCATCAAGCATCCAGGTGGATGTCTACACCATAAAACCGGTCACTCACGAGCTCAGCGCTGAATTTCCGCTCAACTACTCTGTGGTGAAGCTCAACGACTACAGTTACAGGGTGGACATTGTGGCAGATAAGTATACTCCTCCAGGGGCCTACGGCGGAAGAATCACCTACGGCGAGCATTCCCTTCCAGTTTCGGTTACCGTCACTGGGGTACCGGTTGTGGTGGAGCACGAGAGCATGCTGAGATTGGGCAGGGGTGAGAAAGCAGTGGCGGTGCTCAACCTGGTGCCCGCTGGATATGAGGGAACTCTACCCCTGAACTTCACGGCAACCCCGGGGATAGAGGTTAGCCCCGGCAGTGTGGTTGCAAATGTTCCAGGCAGGGTGGAGGTGGAGGTAATCAACGCCGAGGGCATCTATGGCACCGTCTCGTTTTCAGGGGTGGTGACGTACAACGGCTCGCGCTACGGAATTTCCGGGAGTATACAGGTGGTGCCGTAATGTGCGGAAGGCTTGGTGGAAGAAGGGAGGATATAAGGCTCCTCCAATACCTCAAAGCCAACTTTGGAAAAACAATATATGAGTAGCCAGGGCGCTGAAATGTAGCACCGGGAAGGTCCAGGGTAGCCTGCGAAGGCTGGAAGATGACCTTAGAGTAGAGGTTGTTGAAGAGGGAGATTAAAAAAGCGTTATTACGTCAAGAAGGTTGAGGACTTCCTCGACATGGAAAAATTGTGATTAGTCTATGTATCTACCAAAATCAGCGCAATTAATACTATCGTTACAATCCGAATATTCTCTGAGCATTTTTGTATGCAATTTTTTCAGCAGTGCTTGAATTTAATTGTCCAAGAATTTCTCTGTAGAAGTCCATCCACTCAACGTAGTAGTCGTAGTGCCATGGCACAACACAATCGTTTCCCACCAGAAAACGGTCGGGATATGTTTCAAATAGCTTTTTCCAATCCTCATAAAGTTCTCCATCTGGCGATGGGTGCTGTCAAGTTTAGCATATTCTCACCCCCGGGAGGTTGCAGAATCCTTCGAACTCTGTTTTTTCCTGGTGCGTTCTTGCGTGGTTGTAGAACAAGACGAAGAGTTAGTGCTCAGGCTCTAGAAAAGCCTCGACTCCACGGTAGAAAATAGTAAGCCTGCAAGGTAAATGGCATACAATACTACCACCGGAGGCGTCCTCTTCCGTTGAAATGTTATTTCTAGCATTTTTATCACCAAACAAAAAGGACGCCTCCACTGCTCATTTATAGCTTAAGTTGACAGCACCCCCGGAGTGCTCTGCAGGAGTTAGCGAAGTGCGGTATAAATGTTCGGAAGGGTGTAGAAGTTTTAAAGATTGTATTAACTGCGATGTTCTTCTCTGTAGACATTTCTTACGTCGTAAGCGAATTAAGAACGAGGAAAGATTTGAGACGATTTATAAACATTGAAGAAGTTTTAGATTCCAGGTATATCTACCGTTTTCTCTCGCGTTTCACTCCGGAAGCATTTGCTGGTCTTGTTTTACGGCTTCTCAACCTTCAGTGCGGGAAGAGGGGTAAGAAGAGAGCCTGGCTCATAGTTGATAAAGAAGGCGGATTTAGAAGATAGGGAGTTCAAGTGGGGTTATTCCCCTTCCAAAGGCTACTACATCGGCTACAAGCTCACTCTGATAATAGACAGGCGGAATCGCAAGCCTCTGCTCTTTCTAATCCACGAGGGCTCGCCGAACGATGCAAAGCTCTTTAAAGAGGTCATGGAAGAGCTCAAGCGCAGGAGAATTGCTCGCGCTGGCGATGTTGTCCTTGCAGATAAGGGATACTACAGCTATAGAAACTACGTTATGGCGATTTCCAGGTTTAAAGTGGTTCCTTTAATCTTCCCGAGAAAGAGTTTCTCGCTGAGAAGGCTTCTGGGAATGTTCTCCTACCCGCTGGAGATGTTCCAGCGTAAGAGCTGTGATAAACTGCAATTCGTAAGACTTGTGAGGGAGTTTGCTGGGTTGATTAAAAATTGGGAGAAATTTAAAGCTGTTAGAAGCATAGTTGCACCGCTATACTAAGCGCTCCGTGAAAAAGTTCGTGGCTTTGAATGTACTTTTGGTGGGCGTCGTGGTTTCTCTGGGATTTTTTTATTATAAAAATCGGAGGGACTACAGGGACAAATTTTGGTCCTGAACTTCTCATTTGTATCATTATATTAATATTTATTAATCAAAAATAACAGTCCGTGAAACCACATAAGAAATTAATAGATGAATTAGAAGTAATAATATGAGTCTATAAAGTAGTGCGATTTTTTACAAATATTTATATTTAATTTGAAATTTTGTTTCCACAAAGTTTAATAACTGAAAGACTCTAACTAAACAGAATACACGCGTGGGATTGAGAATGACCAGGGTAAGTTGCTGGTTTGTAAAATGCCCACAGGTTCCTAATTGCAGTGTTGAGTTTGTGCCTAATTCTGTGGGTTTTGGTGTTTTTGTGTTGAAGAATTTCTGGAGAGAGTTCGTCAATTAGGGGGTACTGCCGAATGAAGGAACTACCAGAAGTTATTAAAAAAATAAACTCCCTGGCATTGCTGACATCCCTCGACGACTTTCTGAGAGGGGTGGCTGATTGTATAAAGGAGAATTTTTCCTGCAGAGCGTGTGATATACAGGTCGGTGCGGATAGCATACATGAGCCTACTGCTCCCGAAATAGGGGGTTCATTAATTACAATACCGATTGTATCCAACAGAAGTACTGTTGGTAGCATCAATGTTGTCTCAGACAGGAAATTTGGCAAATGTGAAACCGCTGCCCTGGAGGCAGTGGCTGCCCACCTTTCAGCTGTTCTTAATATGAAGTATTACTCTGAAAGGTACAGGATACTGTTCAACCACATTCCACATATTCTGGTTTCAATATCCAGTGATGGCAGGGTGAGAGGCACCAATCCTGTGTTCAGTATGCGGGTTCATTGCCGTGGAGGATGTATAGGAAAACACATCTACGACTTTATTCATCCCAGTGATGTTGCGGAGGTGAAACGTGCAATTGCTGCAGCTCAGACCCACGAGCAGGTTATGGTTGAGGCGCGGCTGATGACGGGGGATGGTGACTTTATATCCACAGAACTCACAATAATTTCCAGTCGTGATGAGCTTTTGTGTGTATTCACTGATATAGGTGATCGGAAGAGACTTGAGGAAGCTGAAAAAAGACAGAAGGTCAGATTCTACTTTGAAGATGGGCGCGTTTATCTTGCGAGAGAGCATGCTCTTTGTTCCTCGGCTGAGGCCTTTGCCGATCTGCTGAACATAGGTTACAGCGGATTTGTTATTTCCAGCAGAAATGGAGAGACGCTGAAAGGGATGGTTGATGCGGGACACGTCTCAATCTCTCTACCAGCAAAGCCTGGAGTAATAGAGGAGAAGATAAGAACACTGCCAAAAAGAAGTGCCGTGCTGCTGGAGGGTCTGGAGAAGCTTGTACACATTCACGGTGTGGGTGAGGTTTTGGGTTTTCTTGAAAACCTCTCTGAAATAGCTTCTGAGCGCAATCTGGTGGTTTTAATTTCAACAGATCCCGGTCTGCTCAGTGAGAGGGAACTCAGAATAATAGAGAGAACCCTGCCTGAGCTGGAGCCTCTTGAGACCGAGTTTGTTGATGAGAGCATGTATGATATACTAAAAATTATATATAACAGGAATGCATACGGTCGTATGCCCAAGTATAATGATATATGCAGAGAGGCGGGATTGAGTAAGCCGACGGTGAGGAAGAAGATAAAATTTCTGCTGTCCCGTAATTATGTGACCGAGGTCAGGAAGGGCAGGTGCAAGCTTTTACACATAACAGATAAAGGTACAACCCTGATAAGAAGGTGCAGAAGGTCACTTCCGCAGGTGACGAGATAGCAGAAGAAAGGTGCTGTCCACGGTCCTTGAAATTCCTGATTATCTGTGCAATTTTCCCTTTTTTCCCTTTCCTTTTCACAATTTTCATATATGGGGAAAAGGATAAAATGCTGCCATGGGGCGAGTATCCGTTATGTGTTTAATTGACCGCTCTTGCTCCTGCCGGTACTTATCACCTACGAATTGCGCAGAACTGCACAATTAAAAACTTTAGGACAGGTGCCTGTAGGATGTGCAGTATTAAAGATGTCAGGCTGGATTTATGGAACTCTGGAAGACAGCTCATCTTTTTCATTGTTTTATTTGTTCTTTCGGTTTCTCAGGTCGGTGCAGCGGTTTATCACACCAATGAGGTGATAAGTACCAACACTACCTGGGCTCCAGGTGTGCACGTTGTACAGGGTTCTCTCACCATCAACGACAATGTTCGTCTCACTCTTGAGCCAGGTGTTATAATCAAATTTTCTCCCAATGCCCGGCTTTATGTTTATGGCACACTTAATGCCACAGGTAACTTAAGTGACCGCATAGTATTCACCTCGCTCAAGGACGACACTTATGGTGGGGACACCAATGGTGATGGCAATTTGACGGTTCCCTCCTTAGGCGACTGGCAATTTATTGATTTTTATGGTGTCAGTGGTAATGATGGCATTGGCATTCTGAAGCACTGCACAATTCGTTATGGTGGTTCCAGTTCAAGCATTCCGGCGAACATACGCGTATACAGCTCAGACTCTTTTACAATGGACTCCTGTACTGTAGAGTACAGTGCACGTTCTGGTATTCATATTCAGAGTTCAAATCCTGTCATAGTCAACTCCACCTTCCAGCACAACAACTGGTCTGGGGTTTATTCTACCACTGCGGTACCCGTTCTTGAGGACAACCTTTTTATCAACAACAGCTGGGCTGGCATCTTTTCGTCATCTCCTCTTGGCATTTACCGGAACAACACTGCCATTAACAACCGTTACAATGGTTTTAACCTTTACAGTATCACTGTTACCCAAAATCGTACTCTTGATTCATCTCTTCCTTACGTTATTAGCGGCACTCTCACCATCAACGACAATGTTCGTCTCACTCTTGAGCCAGGTGTTATAATCAAATTTTCTCCCAATGCCCGGCTTTATGTTTATGGCACACTTAATGCCACAGGTAACTTAAGTGACCGCATAGTATTCACCTCGCTCAAGGACGACACTTATGGTGGGGACACCAATGGTGATGGCAATTTGACGGTTCCCTCCTTAGGCGACTGGCAATTTATTGATTTTTATGGTGTCAGTGGTAATGATGGCATTGGCATTCTGAAGCACTGCACAATTCGTTATGGTGGTTCCAGTTCAAGCATTCCGGCGAACATACGCGTATACAGCTCAGACTCTTTTACAATGGACTCCTGTACTGTAGAGTACAGTGCACGTTCTGGTATTTATATTGAGAGTTCAAATCCTGTCATAGTCAACTCCACCTTCCAGCACAACAACTGGTCAGGGGTTGAGTCCATATCCAGTTCACCTCTTCTGAAGAACAACACCTTTATATTCAATGCCAAGGGGATATCCTTCTCCTACGTATCCGGTGCGAGAGTGATTGATAACACCATAGTGTCAAACAGACATTTGGGGATATATCTATATTCCTCCAGCAATAACCTGTTTTCCAACAACTACCTAAACAACAGAAACAATGTTGTATTTGGCTCGACAGCCTCCAACTGGTGGAACAGTAGCAGGGTCGTGCGAACAAACAAGGTCGGTGGACCAGTTACTGGTGGCAACTACTGGGGGACACCTTCAAATGATGGATTCAGCGATACCTGCAGCGATAGCAATGCAGACGGGATATGTGATACAGTCTTCAATCTGACAGGCGATTGGAGCAATGTGGACTACCTCCCCCTGGCAAAGACCAACAACATCTCTGCTATAGGTCCTCCTGACTTCACAATCGTAAACTTTACCTGGACTCCGCATAATTATTCATCAGGAGAGCGGGTTGTACTCAATGCCACCGTAAAGAACACTGGCACCGGAAACTGGGATGGTGTTGTGAAAGTAGGCTTCTATTACAGAAACACCTCTCTGCTGGGCTACACACAGCAAAGTGTCACCCTAAAGCCGGGGGACATATTTTATGCAGCCTTCGTCTGGGAAGATGCGCAGACAGGAGATTTTTACCTGAAGGCGGTCGTTGACCCGGATGATGTGGTTTATGAGGCTGACGAGACTAACAATGAGTTCTCCAGGTGGGTAAGTCTTCCAATGCCAGACCTCACCATTCAGAATATTACACTGAATGTACAACACCCACTGATTCGGGATGGAAAAAATAATGACCGCGTATTCTGGCGCTATACCACCACCTATCCAGGTTCCGGATGGCAGAATGCTGGATTCAACGACTCTACCTGGACTGTGGGTAGAACACCTGTAGGCGATGCGGGCAGTCGCCGTACTTATCTTGACCTTAAATGCGGTGAGATGTATTTCCGAAAGGTCTTCAATGCTACAGGTGGCACAGGATATCTGCTAAAGCTATCTTTTGACGATGTGGTAGATGTCTGGCTCAATGGACATCTGATTGCGGCCAATCTCACCTCCAGCTACAACTACATCAACAACCCCACTGTTTACTGGGACAGGGAAATTGATATCTCCTCATATGTGGTGTCCGGAGAAAATGTGCTAGCTGTGAGGTTGAAGGATAGTGGCTGTGGATACAACTACTTTGATGCGGAGTTAAACTCAAACACAACTACTGTTCCTGGTGTTGCTAATTTGAGTGTTGGCGACACGGTGAGGGTAGCAGTTATTGTAAAGAATTCCGGAGCTGGTAGCATAGTCTCGCGGAACATCTCCACCACCCTCAACATTACAGGAGTTTATTCCTCTGAAATCTTCTCCAAGGAATTTAATATATTACGGCTTCCTCCAGGAGAAATTAGGCGTTTAACATACCACTGGAAGGTCAAGTATCCGGATAATTACTCCATCAAAGCTGTGGTTGATCCTAGAAATCAGGTGGACGAATCCTCAGAGACAAACAATGTTAGAGAGGCTGGCACTCCTCATGTCGAGTACGCTGACCTGATAGTTAAATCTATTCGGTGGACTCCAGCGAATTACTCTGTGGACATGCCAGTCACCTTTATTGTTACTTTAAGGAACAATGGTACCGGCTATTCCTATCCTGGTTTCTATACCGGTCTGTATCTTGACGGTACTCTCCTGCGATCTGGAAACATATACTATCAGGGGATAATACCTCCTGAGGGAGAAGTGAATATATCTTACACTTGGACCTCCCTGGGTGGCAATCACTCAATAAGAGCAGTGGTGGACTCCACTGGTGTTGTCCCTGAGAGCAATGAGAGCAACAACGCCCTTGAGGTTTCTCTTCCCTATGTTGAGTTTCCCGACCTGGTGGTGGCGAATGTTACTTGGTCGCCTGCAACCTTTTCCTCGGGAGAGGGAGTAACCATAACAGCCACACTTAAAAATATTGGAAAGGGCAATGCAACAGCGGGTCAGAGGCAGGTGGTGTTCTACCTAGATGGGAAATATCTAGCCTCTCGGTATTTCTACAATTCCCTTGCGCCCAATGAGAGCACAAATGTGAGTATATCATGGGTAGCCACTCCGGGGAATCACACGATTAAAGTCATTGTGGATGCTACCAACAGCCTTCAGGAGGGCAATGAGAGCAACAACGCCCTTGAGGTTTCTCTTCCCTATGTTGAGTTTCCCGACCTGGTGGTGGAGAATGTTACCTGGCCATCTGCCAGTATTGAAGCTGGCGGCAACCTCAGAATAACTGCTTATGTGAAGAATTCTGGAAGCGGTAACATCACCAGGGGTGGTTATGTCGGCTTCTATGTGGATGGCAGAGTAATAGCTACGAGACTAATTTCTGGACCACTTGAGGCAGGTGGCTCAATTGCTGTAACTGCTGAATGGAAGGGCATTACTCCCGGGAACCATACACTAACGGTGGTGACAGACATTTACAGCGATGTGATTGAGAGCAATGAGAGCAACAACGCCCTTGAGGTTTCTCTTCCCTATGTTGAGTTTCCCGACCTGGTGGTGGAGAACCTGACATTCTCATCGCCCATAATAGCTGGTACGCCTGTTACCATAACCGCTACAGTAAAAAATATTGGAGCAGGCAACCTGTCTCAGAGCTTTGTTTCCCTCTCCTTCTATGTTGACGGGAGACAAATAACCACCAGCCGGGTGTACACCGGGTTGAGAGCCGGAGAGGAAGTAAACATCTCCACGGGCTGGATAGCAGTGCAGGGCATGCATGAAATAAGGGCGTTTGTGGATAGTACCGGTTCAATTCCAGAATTAAATGAGTCAAATAACATGCGCGCGGTAAATCTCACCGTGGAAGCCTCGGATCTGGTTATCAGTGGTGTTTCCTGGAAACCTTCTTCCAACATAACCTATGGGGACACTATAACCCTTTACGCAAACATAACCAACAATGCGACGGTGGACACCGGCAGAAACAGTTTTTCCGTGGACTTCTACATTGACAATAAAAAGATTGAGAGTTTCCTCCTGCAGCCACTGGTTGCTGGCAAGACGGTGGAACTGAGTACTGTCTGGAAGGTTGTGGGTGGCAACCACACCTTCAGAGTTGTGGTGGACACACTTAATACTGTGGTTGAGTCCAACGAGACCAACAATCATAGAAGTTCATCCCTGCCGTATATTCCCGGACCAGACCTTGTGGTTACAAATGTGACGCTTCCGTCATCCTTCATGCCTTATGAAACCATACCAATAGTGGTGAACATAACAAATATTGGAGACTACACCACAGGACTGGTGCCGTCGCTTGGAGTATCACTTTCTCCCATAGGAGTAAAAGCACAATACACCACCATAAAGATCGATCCCAGGGAAACCATTCAGTACACCCTATACTGGCGAGCTTTGCCCGGGAACCACACCATTACAGTTTTGGTGGATTACATGAATACAGTGGGTGAAGTCAATGAGGGCAACAACGGGTATATATTCACTATCTCTGTTCCCAGGGTTTACCCCGACTTGGTTGTTACCAACCTTAGCTGGAGCCCCTCTACAATAAAGCCTGGAAGCCTTATAGAGCTCAGGGCTACTGTTAAGAACATTGGCAGTGAACCTGCGGTTCTCTACAGAACACACGGGTTCTTTATAGATGGGAGTCTTGTTGGCACAAACTCAACAAACATGCAACTGGATGTGAATCAGAGTGTCACCTACACCACTTTATGGCGCGCCTTATCTGGAAACCATACTCTGAGCTTTAAGGTTGATTTATACAATCACCTCCCAGAAGAAAATGAAAGCAACAATGAACTTACACTCCCTCTTCCAGAAGTAAAGCTTCCCGACTTCAAGATAGTCAGTGTCCAACCGGTGAATTCTCTCAACGCTATCGGCGTAAGAGTTCCCTTTGAGGTAAAAGTAACAAATCTGGGAGAAGATTATGAAGGCGATATACCTGTGCAGTTGTACCAAGATGGAATGATATACTACTCAATACATTGGGGTAAGTACTACATCTCTGGGCTGAAGAAGGGTGAGGTAAAGAGTCTGTGGCTCTACTATCTGGTGAATAGTGGGACTCACCAGGTAAAGATAGTGGTCGATCCACACGATTCCATAAAAGAGGTCAATGAGACCAACAACCAATATGTGAACAACTACACCACGCCCTTCCCGGATTTTGCTGTGGAGATAGAGCTTGCGAACACCACGCCGATACAGAACTATGACAGAGTTCCAATAAAGGTAAGGGTGAGGAACAATGGTTCTGGTGACATAGTGCTCCAAGATCCAAGAGTAAGAGTAACTGTTTATGCAAACAACAGCCAGTTGGGGAGTGCTGCCTACTACACTCTTAAATCAGGGGAGGTCAAGGAGAAAACCTTCTACTGGGTCGCAGAGCCGATAAATGGTACCCTTAATCTGAAGGCAAAGGTTGAAGCAAAACTATGGATGCCCTTTGAGAGACTCCTACTGCCGATTCAGGAAATCGACAGCAGCAACAACCAAGCTGAGACAAACATAACCCTGCACCTCCCATTCCCGGACCTCAGGGTTGATAACATTACCTTCAGTCCACGTCAGGTTAGCTCAAACAAGCCCTTCCGGGTGAATGTTACGGTAGAAAATGCTGGGGATGGACTGGCTCCCAAGAGTCTTACCTGTGTGTACCTGCTGGGCAGACCATACACTATTTCCACACCCTCCATCCCGTCTGGTGAGTCCAGTACTGTGGGCATTGAGCTTGCGGTGTGGAACAAGATTGGCAACTTTACCATCTCCGCCAAGTCAGATTGCAAAGCAGATGTTGTGGAAAGTAATGAAAGCAACAACTATCTCGCCGGTGAAGCTATCACGGTGCTACCATTAGAGGAGTTCAGAATTGAAAACATACGCACCACGGCTCCGCTGAATACAACACTCGCCGTTAGGGTGAATGTTGTAAATGCAGGGACAGCTACCACCAACCTCTCTTTCAGACTTTCCGGAGCTCCAAGTCACTTCAAGCCCTCTCAGATTGTTATACCCCCTCAGTCAACCCGTGATATCATGCTATATGTAGATATTCCTGCCAATGCCACACCTTACACCTATCTCCATTACAACATTACTGCACTGTCCACCACAGGAAAGAACATAACCTCAAATTTAATAGTTTATTTGATAAAGGGGAACGAAATTCAGAATCTGATACCCCTTAATGGCTCAAGATTTGGTACCTCCTCACCACAGGTCTCCTGGATGACTCCTGCAAATTCAACAACAGAAGTGTATTACCGCGAGGCCGGGAGCTCTTCCTACACACGCATTACAGGCAAACCTGGCATCTACCATGCTGTGGTCCTCCCCAACCTTACCAGAGGAAAATGGTATGAGTTCTTTGTCACCAGTACCAACTCCTATGGTGCCTCCAACTCCTCACCTTTGTCCATCTACATAGACAATGGGGTTAGCTTCACAAGTAAGGTGTATTCGGGAGTTGTGAGAAGAGACTACAACCAGCTAATACAGATAAGGGTGTACAACTCCGACACAGTCTCTCACAGAATCCTTGCCAAGTTGAACAATACCTATGATGACCTGATTATAGGCTTTGTGGGGTCTGGTGGAGATGCTGAGCTCTCTATAGGACCTGGAGAAACGGCCACGCTGACAATAGCGGCACACCTGCAGAATTCCAGAAGTACTTCCTACCAAGTTCCCATATACCTCACCACAGTTGACGGTTCAAATCTCACCGACTATGCCACTCTGAATCTCACAGTCCACATGCCTGTTGTAAACTTCACCATCAGGGACCTGGGATTAAATGCGACAACTTTAGAGAGGATTTATGCCGTGGAGAATCATGGCGATATAATAACAGACTTCAGTGTATACCTTGAAGGTGATGTTACCTACCTGACAGTTGAACCCGTCATGGACCATGTGTACCTTAGGAAGGGTGATGTGGTCAGATTTTCAGTAAAGCCAGACCTCTCCGCCTATATCCAGGACAACTGCCTATCGGGAGGTATAATCAATGGTACAAAGCAGTGCAGCTTCCCGGGCTTCAACTACACTCTCCGAGCGGAGGGTGCGGGGGCAAAGAAGAGTATCAGGGGCGACATCTCCCTGCCTCCAGGGAAGCACCTGTATGCTGTTGCACCCATGGGACTCAAAATAGAATACCTCACGGACTTTGAGGTTGACAACAACCGGGCGACAAATCCGTCAGGAGAGCTCGGGTATGTGCTTGTGAATGGCACACCTGTTTTCAGCAGCTGGATTGGCGCAAATGTAACAGTGAATGGGGAACCCTTTACTAACGTTGAAGTCACCCTCTTTTACTGGAATGAAAGTGGCGTGGTGCACAATGTCACTACCACCACGGGCATAGAAGGCGTGGCTCTGTTTGAGTTAAAAGGAGTTGCAGGAACTTACAGCTACTATCTGTCCCTCGATGAGCACATAAGGACTCCTGTAAAGACCTTTAAAGTCACCTATCCTTTCACATCGCTGGACATCATAAACATAAGTGAAATTTCTGTGGGCAACATTACCTATTCAAACTTCTCCAGAATAATCAGGGTAGACCAGTACAGACCCCTGCGGGTGAAGGTTGAATTGAATAAAAATTCAACAAGGGCTGTGGCATTTCTGGTTGTGGATAATGTTCAATTTATGAGCACCTACGTTATCAGGGGTAGTGTTTCCAACACTACCGCCGAATTTAGACTTCCGCCGCTGCTACCTGGACTCTATACTATGGGAGCAATCATAGCTACCGAAAACTGGACGGTGGTCTCTGATTCAGTGGACATATATGTTGATGGAATGCCCCTGCGACTCACACCACAGGACCTCGATGTGGAATACGGTGTGCTTCAGCTCTACAGGCTCAGCATTCTTGATACAGATGTTATGAGCCTTCCACTGAGCTATAACCTTCGGGAGTCAGATGGAGGAAAGAGTGCTTGGATTACACACATTGCCCCCATTAACGCTACCCATCACAGAATCGGGCTTATTCTATACAGTACAACCAACCTGGAGGATAACCTGACAGTCGTAGGTTACAGGAATGGCAGTCTGCTGTTTAACATAACTAGACCGGTTCATCTGACAGCCGGGGAGCCACTGTATATCCCCCTCAATGTTTCCGTATCCAACATGAGTGATGTGGAAATCTCCATTATTCTCTACGACTTTATGGATGCCAGCTATACCGTCCTCAAGGTGGTAAAATCAAAGATAATTAATCCATCTGTAAGATACGTGAAGACCGGTACGGGATATCTGGTCTCAGGAGTAAGAAAGGTGTACAACACCTATGAGCAGATAAATGAAAAGATAGATGAGATTAAGAATTCTCCGGCTGGTCAGGCGTACGAGTATACAAATAAGGTCGTTTCTCTATACAGAACTGTGAGTGATTTGGTGATAGCATATGAAAAGACGCGCAGCAAAGACGATGAGGTGTTCATCGATGGCTCTATCGATGGATTATCGATAGTAACTATGGGAGTTAGCAGATTACCGATATTTGGTAATATATATAGTGAAGTATTTGGTGATGCGACTAAAAATACTCTTAAAACAATCGCCAAGCAAAGAAAACTCACCGAGGACTATGCAAAAGTAATCAGAGAGTGTCTATTCAGAATGAACGATCCAGAGTGCACTAAGAAAATATTAGAGCTGGAGAACAGAAGATTTCCGGGATACAAAAAGATGAAGTTTGGCACCAGTTTCTGTACCAACAGACTGAGACAGGAGATTCCGGTGCGATTCCCGCCAATTAGAAATGTTGGAAAGGAGTCGTGTATCCTCTATGACTATACACCATCCACGGGAACAAAGCCCTACACAGGGCAGGTACTTATCAATGACCGTCCTGTGCTGAACTATGGAGGAGCAAGCACGGGAGGTGTGTACCTTGGGTGTTTTAAGAGCAGTTACTTAAAATTTGGTGGTGAGAACAGGGTGATATATCAGAACAACCTTCCGAATCCTGGACATTATCAGACTGTTGGTGGAATAACACTGGCGCTACCGGTATACCCCTTTGATCCGGAGCCATTTGTTGCCGACACCCCAGACGAGGCAAATAATACACTGCATATATCTACAGCGGGCGGCACTCCCGACCTCTATGTAAAAAGTGATGACATAGAAGTTGTCAGAATAGGTCCTCTGGCAGCAGGGATACCCACCCTCATAAGAGCCACAATATACAACTTGGGCACTGGTATCTCTCCGCCCTACACAAAAGTTACCTTCTATGTCAACGGAAAACCCTTCTATACCACAGACCTCGGCGCCCTCTATCCCTATTGGTCCACGTCCATATATGCCCACTTCACGCCGAATACCACGGGAGGAACATACGTCATAGGCGTTGCGGTGGATTCGGATAGGAGAGTATCCGAGATAAATGAGGCAAACAACTATGCCCGCAGGACAATAGAAATACCTGGGGTTTTACCAGACTACCTGCGGATAGAGAATGTGTCAACCTACTTCAGCTCCGGCAGTATTCACATGAATGCCACGCTGGTTGCCGGATACTACCAGTTCTACAATAACGTGCTGAATGACCTGCCAGTGGATGTTTATGTTGAGGTTGATAATACCTCAGTAGCCCGAAAGACAGTTCATCTCAATCTAACAGGTTACACTGATACTCCGAGGCGAAAGCACATCAGCTTCACTCTGCCCACCTCTCCCGGTACTCATACCATCACCATAATACCCGATCCCTTCAATACTATACCTGCTTATTCCGAGCCCTATTCAGTTAACGTTGCAGTTTCCCAGGCTCAGTTTACCCTGCCTGACCTGACAGTTAGGTCTGTTAGCGTCTCACCCTCTTCCCCATCCACAGGAGACATGATAAACCTTACAGTACATGTCATGAATTTGGGTAATCTCTCCCTCTCGCGCCCTGTGAACCTCACAGTGCTTGTGAATTCCACACCCCTCTACTTCACCACCCTGCTCAACATGAGTGGCACAGGTGAAGCAAGCGCCAGTTTCAACTTCACCCTTGCTGCTGGCAACCATACAATAACAGCTATTGTGGATCCGCAGAATTTGATAGCTGAGAGCAACGAATCCAACAATAGGCTGGTAACACGGGTGCGGATAACGTCGATGGATATCACCCCACCGATCATAACAATTCATTCTCCAGCAAACTCCACGTATCCCACAACCAGTATATCCCTCAACGTCTCTGCGAATGAGGTAATTTCTGCGTGGTGGTATTCTCTGGATGGCTCGGCAAACACAAGCTTTACTCCAAATATCACCCTTACTGGCCTTGCAGATGGTACACATTCCCTCATAGTTTATGCAAACGATACCTCCGGCAACACCGGCTATGCTGAGGTGAGTTTCACAGTCAGCACACCAGCATCATCACCAAAAGATAATATACCACCGGGGATTTTCTTCGTACCGCCCACGCCCGATAGTGGCTCTGTGGTGGGTGTTAGGCATGTTTATATTAACATTACCTCCACGGAACCCCTCAGCACTGCTCTTCTTGAATGGAATGGAACCAACAGAACAATGCAGGGCTCAGGTACCAGCTGGTATCTCAATGTTACAGGCCTTACGGGAGGAGTTTACAGTTACAGAGTCCATGCAAGCGACACTTCAGGCAACTGGAATGCGAGTACGCTCAGGTTTGTGACTGTGAACCTCACTTCAGCTGACATAACACCCCCTGTGGTTACAATTCACTCGCCTAGAAATCTCACCTACGGAAGTAGCATACGTCTCCAGGTATCTGCCAGTGAGCCGGTGGTTGCGTGGTGGTATTCTCTTGATGGTGGTCCCGGCATTTCTTTCACACCCAACACCACCATCACTAATCTCACAGGTGGCGGGCATCTCCTTGTGGTATATGCAAGAGATGCTGGCGGTAATGTTGGCATGGCCCGCGTATACTTCACTGTCGATGCCACTGCTCCTGTTTTATCTGTTTCTGCGCCACGGCACGTTCTCCAGTACCTTGGTACATCGGAAGTCAACTTTACCATAGCAGAACCGAACCCTGGAAGCTATACCCTGCTCAGAAATGGCAGTCGGGTG
This sequence comes from Candidatus Pyrohabitans sp. JdFR-17, assembly GCA_002011115.2. Classification (GTDB taxonomy): domain Archaea; phylum Hydrothermarchaeota; class Hydrothermarchaeia; order Hydrothermarchaeales; family BMS3B; genus Pyrohabitans. The sequence goes on along the minus strand of MTME02000092.1, from coordinate 19,658 downwards.
GCAGGTGGTGTGTACTCGTCCGGAGATGTGATCTCTGCGGAGGTTCCAAATAACCGCCGTGGGATCTGGAACTTCACTCTCATAGCCAATGATAGCGCTGGTAACGTTGCCACCGCTACAGTCATGGTGCGTATTCTTCCGGCGGAGGCAGAGGTCAGAAGAAACATCACGGGTATGCCTATATCAGTGGATGAAACCAGGGGTAACACCACCGCCAGCTTTGAGCTTCTTCCTGATACCACCCGGGGTACAATGACTCTCAGGGTCAGCTTCAGCCGGAATGCAAGTGAACTTGAGCAGCATACCAGCAATGATGAGTTTTCTACCTATGCTCTTGCTGGGGGTCAGAGTTCTCTGGGCAGGTATCTCCGTGTCAAGGTAAGTGGCTCTGTCAATACATCCTCTCTTCGCTATGTTGTGATAAGGGTGAGCTACTCTCCATCTGACCTTGATATGAATGGTGATGGCGACACCCTTGATTCCGGAGATATATCCGAGGATACCCTTACTCTCTGGAGATACTGCAGTGCCACAGACCAGTGGCAACCCCTCAGGCAGGGGAACATAACATGCGGTAATGTCACAATAACCGTCTATGGTGGCGGTGTGAACACCTCGGCCAAGTACGTGTGGGTCAATCTCAGCCGTCTGAGTCTCTTTGCCCTCGCAGGGGAGTCTGTAAGGTTTGTATCTGCACCACCTGTGGCAGGTGGCTCTTATTATCCCGAGGTAGTGCTCCTCGCCAATGTTATTGACCTTCCACTTGCGGAGGAGCTGGTTGAGCATATCCGCCAGAGGGGCATAAAGCTATACATTGTTGATGCTTATAACTTCAGTGGGTACTCTGATAGGCGGTATGTGATTGTGCTCGGAGGTCACCGTGCCTACAGCGGTGTGGGAGAGATAGTGGCCAGTATGCTCAGTGAAAATGAGACAGAGCTTGTTGCTGCCGGCAATGTTTTCTTGAAGAAACGCTCAGTATTTAGAAGTGGACAGATAGTGTACATCTTTGCCGGCAAAGATAGATATGCCACTGCAGAGGCGTGGAGAGAGGTATATAAGGACGTGGTGAGGGAGATAGAATACAACTGGGGCTAATACTCAAAAGCTCCGGGGAGAGGTCAGTTCGCATTTCTTCCACTTTATCTGGAAGATGTGGGTGGGAGGGAGGAGGCCTAGGGATGATGAAGAAAAAGTAGTAGTCTCCTATCTTCTTGGGCGATATAATTTATAACCTTCATTGCACATAATCTTTTAGTTTACGTATATGCACATTTAAGTTTACATTTAGGTTTCTCTTTTACCTCACCACTCAGCAAGCCTTTGCAGTGCTTCTTTTTCTCTAAATCCCGATGAAATTACTATACTCACCAAAAAGTACATTGCTAACAGAAAAATGTAAGTGAAATTTGTGCCCGGTTTATATGCAGGTGGCTGTGCTGCCAGCAGTGAAGACCTTGTGGAGGAGTACTCGTGCACCAATCCTTCAGAGGCAACGGAAAAAGAAGGTGAGCGGGCCCGGGGGGATTTGAACCCCCGATCTACAGCTTAGGAGGCTGCCGCCTTATCCAGGCTAGGCTACGAGCCCTACTCGCGAAGGGTGATGTTCCCGTTTTTAAGAATATCTAAAGATACCTTTTTATTCATGTCCGCAGATTTTTATTCATGACAAAGCTTGAGTTAAACGGCATAGAGGTTGAGGACACCTACTGCGAAGCTTTCGACGGGCTCTTTGTGAGGATGATAATCACCGCGAAGAATGAGCGCTACCTTCGCCGCGCCGCTTTCGGTGCAACCTGCCTCCCAAGCACTGTGGTTGGAAGGACTGAGGGCGGAGTCGAGGCGTGGCTAAGTGAATCTGAGACACCAGACCAGCGAATAGGCGCTGTTGTGCAGGTGTGGGGCAACGCCGGCGGGAAAAGCGCTCTGGATAAGTTTGAATATGAGCTTTCCCTGCGCATTCGCCAGGGTGTGCTTGTGGTGCCCACGACGCGGATTTTCAATGCGTGGGAGGGCGAGGAGTTTATAGACACAATGCGTCGCGTTGGTCACTGTGGTGACGGCTACGAATGGGTGGAAACGCGCTTCGGCAGGGAGATGATCAACGTTCCCCTCATGATGGGGGAATGGCTGATTGAGCGCCGCCTGGGCGTTGGCAGGGGCGTTGCGGGGGGCAACGTGTGGTTCTTCGCCACCAGTGAGGACGCCGCGTTGGAGGCTGGGGAACGTGCCGTCGAAGCGGTCGCTGGCGTGGAGGGTGCCGTCACAACCTTCGATGTCTGCAGCGCGGGCTCTAAGGTGGAGACGAACTACCCTGAAATTGGTCCCACTACGAATCACCCCTACTGCCCCACGCTGCGCGGCAAGATTCCCGACTCCCGCGTACCCGAGGGCGTGGTTTCAATACCAGAGGTGGTTATAAACGGCGTTAATCTTGAAGCTGTAGAGCAAGCGATGCTGGCGGCGATGAAGGCAGGGAGTGAGGTTGAGGGTATAGTAAAGATAAGCGCCGGCAACTACGGCGGAAAGCTGGGGAAGCACAAGATTTACCTGAGGGAGCTTTTAAAGGCAGAACACTAAGGGCTTGCTCAGATGACGCATCGCTATGGGCGGCACTGAGTAGAGCCTCTCTTCAATGCTTCTCTCCAATTTTTCTTTAACCTTTTCTTTAGCCTTTGTCTTGCACCGTCTGCAACGGTAGCCCTGATCTCTGCCGGCGCTCTCCATGCGCTTTCCGCACCTCTCGCAGCGAGGGTTGGCGAGCCTTTCTCTCTTGAGCTTGAGCACCTCAAGCTTTTCAAGATTTATCGTCTTACTCTCGTCCACGCCTCCGTATACTTTCACTCTGTCACCCGGAATTAAGGCGCGCACCACGTTGCGAAATTGCTTCGTGGGCTCGTAAGCGGCGCAGGTAATCTCCTCTCCATAGGCGTCGCGGAGCTGGAAGAAGACGTGTCCACCCGGTATTACTCTTGGCACAGAGGCAACCTCGCCGGTGAGGATAACTGAGGAGAAGGGTTCAACCTCTGCCACGCGGGAGACTTCCTGGAGATGCGCGTCGGTGCCCTGGTTAGTTTTGTAAATAACGCTCAGCGCAATCTCTTCGCCGGGTAGTACCATCTTCGCCGCCTCTTCCACAACCTGCGCGCTAACCCCGCGAATGCCGAAGAGCACTGGGCAGGGCGTGTGTGGAGCGATAAGCATGCGGCGCTCGCGGTAATCGAAGTTGTTGAATGTGAGGGGGAAGGTAAGGGCGTCCATCTTGAGCACAGAATCAACGTCGAGGTTACGAGGTGTACCCCAGCGCTGGCGCGTGCGGTAGGCGATGTACTCGTAGGTGGCCTGGGTTAGCTCGGCGCCTATCGCCGCGAGGGCACCTACAATACCTCGACCTAGCTTGTACTTGACATATTCAGCACCGTATGCCTTAAGAAGCCTCTCTGCTTCGTCAATCTCAACAACGCTGTGTAGGGCGCGGTGATAAAATTCATTAAACTCCTTCGGGGGTTTGCCCTCGTAAAACACTATGCCCGGGTTTGTGTTCGCATCGTCAAAAACTGCGAATTCCTCAACCGCTCGTTTTGCGATGCGCTTTGCTTCCTCGACCTTCTTCGTTCTAACCGCGAGCGCCACCGCAGCGTTGCCCCGGGTTTTGTATTTAATGTTTGGGTTGAGACGCACCAGCTTGGCTTCTTCAACCTCACCAACCTTAGCCAAACGCTTGATGAGCAGCGCACCTATGTAGGTGGTGCACATTCCGTGGGCCGCTGAATCCGTGTCGTCAATGCCTATGTGGAGTAGCATGTCCTATTCACAGCAGGATAACGGGGGTAAGCGATTTATAGGAGAAAGAATAAAAGAGATGCGGTGAAAATGCAGGAGAGGCTGAATTTATTCCTCAGGGTCCTGGAAATTTTTGAGAATCGTGGCTATGAGATTTCTGAGGCATGCGTGTTGAGCAACTCCTGCTTTGACTTTTTTGCTCGCAAAGGAGAGCAACTCCTACTTGTAAAGGTGCTGAGGAACATAGACAGCCTGACAGAGACGCAGGCTGAGGACATAACCAAAGTTGCGGCTACGCTGGGCGCCGCCCCTGTGATTGTGGGTGAGAGGAAGACGGCTGAAGCCCTGCATGAAGGCGTGGTGTATCTGAGGCACGGCTTAGCCTGCATCAGCGAGGAGACGCTGGAAAATGCCTTGGATAGCGAGTATCCGGCGTTGTTATGCTATCGAGGCGGGTATTATGCGAGCATCGACGGCGCGCTATTGAGAAACCTGAGGCAAGCTCACAGGCTGAGCAGGCCTGCTCTGGCGAAGCTCGTCGGGGTCTCGCCGAAGGCTATTTACAAGTACGAAGAGGGCGAAGCCAGCGCCACCTTTGAAACAGCGCTGAAGCTTGAGGATATTTTCGGCACCCCGCTGGTAAAGCCTCTCAACATCTTCCGCGTGCCTGAGATGAAGGTTCATGCTATGCCATCAGCAAGCTTAGCCACGCTTCGCAGCCTGGGCTTTGATGTCTACCCCGTCAAGAAGGCACCTTTTTCTGCGCTTACAAAGGGCGAGGGTGAGGTGCTTTTAACAAAGGTTGCGAGGTGCTGTACCCGAGAGGTGGTGGAGAGAGCGAAGCTACTTCGGAGCATCTCCGCCACGGTTAAGCGTGAAGCATTTATTCTGCTCGACTCTGGTAGAGCTAAAAATATCGCTGGCGTAGCCACGATCACTAAGCGTGAAGTTAAGGAGATGGAGGATCCGCGCCATCTGCTGGAGCTTATCGAGGAAAGGGCTACGCAAGACCGAGATGCTGGCGGATAAGCGCCTTGTCCTCCTCGTTGGGAAGGAAGGGGAAGTTTCTGAGCACCTCGCTGGGGCGCTCATTGCCGTATGGACGGTTGCACGCAACCTCGCCGTCTCTACCTCTGCACCCGGAGGTCATGAAAGCTTTGCCCTCTTCTATAACCTCTTCCAGCACATCTCGGCTTACTCCAAAATCCACAACCTCGCCTCTGGTAGAGAAGCGCATATCCTCGTATCGCGCCAGGTTGCGGTGGATTAGATAGCGAGCAAGCTGCACTCTGCGGTACTGCTCAACGCTCGGGCGCTCATGCTCCTGCATCGGCGAGCCCGCCTCAGGATAAAAAGCGAAGAGGTGAGCCTCGGCTCCCGCGTCGTAAGCGCGCTGTATTGTTGCGAGCATCTCCCGCTCGCTTTCGCCGAGTCCAACTATCAGATGAACGCTAACGTTGTATCTGCCAAAGCTCTCCACAGCCCAGTCCACAACGCGCCAGTAGTGGTCCCACCTGTGGGGTCCGCCCATCCCACGCCCACGAAGAGCGTCGAAGAGCTCCGGCGTTGCGCAGTCCACAGCTATACCGCACATATCTGCGCCCGCCCGCTTCAGCTCAGCTACCATCTCTCTGCTCTTCATGAGCGTGGGCGAGATAAGCGTGGATATAGCGAGGGGCGTCTCCTCGTGGAAGCGCCTCACCAAGGTGAGGGTGTCCTCATACGCCCGGCGATGGGTTATCATTGAGATGCATACCCTCTCAAGGGAGGAGCCGTACATGTTTACCCGGGCGATTATCTCGTCGGTGGCGAAGATTGGCCAGTCCACGCGGATGAATGTTTTACTGCTAACCGGCACACGCTTGCTGCTCAAACCACAGTAGGCACAGCTTGCCTTGCATCCATCGCTATAGGTGAGGAGTAGGTTCAGAGCCTTGAGCTTCGCTCCGCGGTAAAACCTGCCCGGGAACAGCTTGAGCGTCATCGCCGCCGCCGTGGAGGTCTGCACATACTCTGGGCTCTCCACTATTCTTCCTCCAGCCTCGCTATCTCCTCCTCAATCCAGGCAGTGAGCTTCTCCCTGTCGCTGAGCAGGTCCTCTTGCTTCAGCACGTCCTCGCTGGCGGGCTTCACTCTTACTATCCACGCCTCATAGGGGGACTCGTTTATAAGTCTGGGGTTTTCTATTACCTCCTGGTTAATCTCCAGGATTTCCCCGCTTACAGGCGAATAAAGCTTGCTCACAAACTTGGCTGACTCCACATTAGCAAAAGCTTCGCCCTTCTCAAGCTTCTCCGCAGTTATTGAAAGGTAGTTGAGATATCCAGCGCTCTCCGCAAGGAAGGCATCTATGCCTATGAGCACAGACTCACCTTCCCGCTTCACCCACAGGTGGGCATTTCTCCCTTTGTAGTAAAGCCTGTCCAGAGGAAATTCGTACTCCTTAACCTTCAAAACCTGCTTCGCTTTGAGTTCCATTCAGTTACCTCCTGCAATAACCCTGGCTGCCTCTTCCACGCTGGGGCTATATTCTATGGACTCCCTCAGGATATTTAAGATTTTCTCGTAGCTCGCGCTTTCTCCGGTGAGGCTCTCCTCAAGCTTGCTTATTCGTGCGCCATTTATCGTGGCTCTTACCCAGGCTAGCTCGCCCTCCCTGCGCTCTGCGATTATCTCCACCTCGCCCACGGGAGCGAAAACCAGGTAGCAGCCTTCGGCGATTTTAAGCTCTCTCAGCGAAGCTCGCCTTCCCGGCATGTTCAGCCATTCCGGCGAGAGGTACTTCTTCTCCAGGTGGCGCATCTCCCGCTCTATCTCAGGCGTAAGTTCAGCCTTCTCAAGGCTTCCGAAAAGACTCTCAAAATTTTCAATGAGAATGCGCTTCACTTCGCTGGCTGAGAAGCTTCCAAGCTGCTCCCTCAGCGTTGTGAGCCTCTCCTCCATGAGCTCTTTCGCACGGGCTCTGAAAACCTCATTGGGCAGATGCAGCACTCGCGCCATGAGCTCGCGGTTGAAGTCGAAGAGGATGCTGCCGCTCAGCACCTTGCACTCGCCTATTAAACCAGCGCCGTTGCCTGAGATTTTCCTCCCCTCTACCACGAGATCGTTCGCAGGCTTGTAGCGTGCCTCTAAGCCGAGCTCTTTATAAGTTGCAATTACCGGCGCGAGGAACTTCCTGTAGAAAGAGTCGGTTTTAATCGGCGTGTGGGCGCTGTCCCTGTGAACAATAACATGGTAGAAAAGCTGCTCGCTATCGAGGAGAACTATGCCACCGCCTATCTCGCGCCTGAAGTAGGGTATCCCATGGCTGCGCATATATTCTAGGTCAAGCTCCTGGGGGGTGTTGAATAGCCCCAGGGAGACGTAGCACTCGCGCGTGCGCTGCACCACGAGGGCTTCGATTCCCAGCTTAGCGAGTGCGTGGTACACAAGCTGTGTATCCTTCCAGGACATAAAACCAAGGTCAAAGAGTTTAACCGCCATCGCCTACACCAGTGTACAGCACAGCTCTGAGAATCTCAGCTCAAGTCCGCGCTCCTCAGCATACCTCAGCGCCTCCTCGCTGGGGTATGCGATGGTGTTAACACCTGCGTCTATTGCAAGAGTCTCAATCTCAGCTTTTGCTTTAGCAGGCTTTGCACATCCCAGGTTCAGCTTTGCGCGCGGATTTAAAATTCTCGCAATTGCTATTAGCTTGGCAATCTCTCGAGGTGGGGGCGGAGCCACGCCTTCGAAGGGTGTTCCATAGAGCGGTGAGAGCACTACTATAACGATAACCTCAGCACCTGCTTCTGTTATCATGCGAAGCGCCTCATACTCGCCGCGAATTTCTCCTCGATGCAAGCCAACGACGATGTGCGGCGCTATGCTGAGCCCTTCTCGCTTCAAATGCTCAAGGGCTCTGGAGTAGTCCGCTGGCTTTTTGTTCAGATGATAAACCTCGGTTATCGTGGCTGAGTCGCCTATAACGTCGAGGAGCACCTGCTCCACGCCAGCGCGCTTTAGAGAGAGCGCGTCTTCTTCACCAACCAAGCCCGAGTGCACTATCACCTTAAGCCCCATCTCTCTGAGTTCTTTCATAGCCTGTGCAAAGCTGCGCAGAGGTACACGACCTTCGCTATCTGCACCGCCACTTATCAGCATGCCCTCACATCCCTGCTCAATGAGCCTCTTTCCCAGGGTTAGGAGTTCTTCAGGGCTTGTTACGTGGTGCATGCTCTCTAGGAGCTTTCCCTGGCAGTGCTCACATTTAAGGGTGCAGGCGTTACCTGTGATGCTCACATTCACAAACCTGCGGGGGGAGTTTTTAAAGCTGGTAATCTCATAACGCTTTGCGCTGGGTGCAGAGACGTAGAGCACATCCTCAAAATTATCCTGTCTCAGCTTCCATGCCCTTTGCAAAAGCTCATCAAGGGGCTTTTCCCTGAGCTCTTCCAAAGCGATCATCGCCAGAAGCTATGCATGAGTAGTTAAATATTTATCGCAGCAGGTAGAGCGCAGCGCCGGCTCCGAAAATTCCGCCAGCCATGCTGGAAATGAAATTAACTCCAGCGTTGCTGAGCAAGCCGCGGCGTTCAAAGATGGCACCGAGGAGGCTGTCGAAGTTGAAGCCCAGAATGCCGCCGACTAGTGAGGAGGTCAGACAAAGCTCGAGGGGGGCAATGCCCAAGGCGTAGGCTACGAGGCCAATAAAAAGCGCTCCTCCAATGCCTGCGATTTCGCCCAGAAGGGTTACCCCTCCGTTTGTGCCATGAGGAACCTCCTTGAAGGTGGTTATGAGAACAGGATTTTTTCTGCTCAGCACCCCAAGTTCAGAAGACAGGGTGTCCGCAGTGACGGTGGCGACGCTTGCTAGGTAGCCGGCTAGAAAGAAGGTAGAAGAGCTGTCCAGATAATAAAGCCCTGCGAAGACTGTGGGAAGCGCTCCATTGGCGATCACATTAATCGCCCTTCTTCGTCCTCCATGGGGCTCAGAAACGTTGAGCTCCTTCTTGTAGGAGTATTTGTACTTGGTGGTGGCAAATCCAAGAAATAGGAAGCACAGCAGCAGCACAAGCCAAGCAAGGCCGGCGAAAAGATATATGAGAACGCCCATGAGCACCGCGAGGGTTGTGCCTTTAGCATCCAAAATGCGCTGTTTGTATATCAAAACACCTAAGGCAAGGCATATTAAAAGGGCAAGATACATAAGTATAACCTCCGTAGCGGAGGTTTATTTTTACGCTTCGGCGGCTTCTACGCTCGGCGAAACCTGCTGTACCTCTTGGTCTGGATACTTCAAAACTTTTATCTTTCTTACCTCAACCCGCTTTAGCGGGTATATCTTGCTTGCCTCCCGGTACATGTTAGCAGATATCTTACCAGCCACAACCTCCTGCACAAACGTATCCAGGTCCCTCTCCTCAGCGGCTTTGCGTATCATGTCCACGAGTATTCTGCGTATGGCACGTTCCTGCGACGTCTGCGCTCTACCAAAGGCAAGTGCAATAACACGAATTCTGAGCTTATGCCCGTCTTTTGTGCTCACATCCACTATGCCCTCTACGCGGGTGCTCTTCCTGCGAATCTGGCTGCGCATATATTCGCGAGAGAGGTTCTGACCTTTAAAGCGGGTGTAGGCGTTGTTACCCCGCACATCTATTATCTGAAATCTAAGCTTAATGTGCTGCTTTGTGAAGTCCCCGCTTATGTCCTTCATTGTGGTCTCTATTACCCTTCCAATAAGTTGTTCAGGGTTACTCGCAATCGTCTCGCCCACCTTTACCTCGCCAAACATTTTTGGGGCTAAGATATCGTACCACTTCTTTGTCTTCCAGGTATCTATCTTCCTTCTCTTAACCGCAACCCTTGCCAATAAAATTCCTCCATCAGAGTGATTTCGATAAAAATCTCTTATGGTCTTTACTGCCCTACCGTTAAAAAAGTTTTTGGAGATGATGTTGTTCGGTATAATACTGGGCGGTGCCAATGCCAATATAAATTAAATATATAAATAAAAGTTAACAATAATTATATGGAATGTTTAAATTGGAACAACAATAAGTCAGGGGGTAAATAAAGTTAAAATATAACGGTGGGGTTTATGAAAGAAGAATCTTCTTTGAAAGTGGATGATGCAGATGTTCAAGCCTGCGCAGTGAAAAAGAAATTCCAGTGGCGGGTATTTTGGGTGTCAGTGATTCTTGTGGTGGGTGCTGTACTGTTTCTGCCCATTAAGCTTATAACAACCGAGCAGGGTTATCTAGCGCCGTGGTTCATCGTCTACGCAGCTTTTGCGACCTCAGCTTTTGCAATCGTTGGAGGGCTTATACTTAAGAAGCGTTGTTTGCCTGCGGTTCCACCTCCCTTTATTAAGAGTGTTAGTGATGTGGAGTCTGCCTTACCAGAAGATGTTGAGGTGGAGCTTTCACCCGAGGACAGAGAACTCCTTTACAGCATAAAAGAGCTTCTGGACTGGTTCGAGGAAGGAAAAATCACCGAAGCAAGGTACCGCGACTACCGCGCTCGTATTGATGAACTTGAGCGCTGGCTAAGAACAGGAATCAAGAAGGACATTGAGATAAGAAATCTGAGAAGAGAGCTGAGGAAACTTAGGGAAGAGCTTGAGAGGGTGAGGGCAGTCCGCAATGAAGGCAGAGAAACTTCTTGAAGAAGAGTGGGAATCTATTAAAAGCTACCTTGAAATCACCAGAGAGGATGAAGAGAGATTGAAGCGGTTGGATGAGGTACTGCAGGTGCAGCATGAGGAAATACTCGATCTTTTTTATGAGCACCTCCTGAGCTTTAAAGAGACTTCACGCTTCTTTTCGAATAGAAAAGATGTCGAGCGGGTGAGAGCAAAGCAGATTGAGTACTTCAAAAGACTGGCTGCTGGAAATTACGATCTGGAATACCTTAGAGACAGAGTTGGAGTTGGCATAGCCCATGACCACATCGCATTGCCAGCGCGCTGGTACATTGGCGCCTATAGAAAGTATCTAGATTTGATAATGTCTAGAATAAGCAGAACTTTTCCTCCGGGTGATGAAAGGCTCCTGCTAGGTTATTTTGAAAGCATTATGAAGCTTATTTTTCTTGACATGGTTGTTGCGATAGAGACGTACATCGCGCTGCGGGAAGCCAGACTGCAGGAAAAAGAAGAACACTTCAGGGGGATATTTGATGGTGCAAACGATGGTATATTCCTAATCCGCACCGATTATGTAATAGAGGATGCAAATTCCGCTGCGCTGAAGATTCTGAAGCTTGACAGAAGTGATGTGGTGGGAAAGAAGTGCTATGAGATTCTGCACAGGAGTAAGACAGTGTGCAGTGAGATACCATGCACTATTAAAAGGGTACTGGAGAAGGGTAAGGTGCACGGAATTGTACACACACATTACGACTGCGATGGCAATGCAATAACCGTCGAGATATCCGCCTCAGGGATAAGGGACAGCGAGGGCGACATAGTTAAAGTCGTGGAGTCCGTGAGGGACATAACTTCCCGCGAGGAGGCTAGAAAGGAACTTGAAAGGCGCATCGCTGAACTTGAGCGCTGGCAAAAGGTGACCGTGGGAAGGGAATTGAGGATGGTTGAGCTCAAGGAGGAGAACCGCAGGCTAAAGGAGGAGCTGAACAGGCTGAGGAAGCTTTGCGCCTATCCAGAAGGAGATGAGTAAAACGCCTACCCGAAGATGTGCTGAAAAGGAGATAGAAAATCTCAAAAGGATGTACGCCACCCTGAGCGGGATAAACCATGCGATTATCCATGCGAAGACACGAGAAGAGCTCTTCGAGGAGGCGTGCAAAGTAGCGGTGGAAAAGGGCAGGTTTAAGATGGCGTGGATCGGCGTGGTTGAGGGGAGTGAGGTCAAGCGGGTTGCGGCGTGTGGAGATGTGGCTGGTTACCTTGACAAAGTAAAGATTTCTGTAGAAGCTGTATCTTCGGGAAGAGAACCCACGGGAAGGGCGATAAGGGAGGGGAGGATAGTTATAAATCCTGACACCAGATCCAACCCCGAGGTGGAGCCATGGAGGGATGAGATGCTCAAGCGAGGCTATCTCTCCTCTGCGGCTATTCCTCTCAGGGAGGAAGGGGGCAGGGTAATAGGCGCTTTTAGCCTCTATGCCTCTGAGCCTGGCTTCTTCGATAAGGAAGAGATTGCCCAGGTAGAGCAGCTCGCCCAAGATATATCCTTTGGCATGGGTCATATTAAAAAGCTGGAGGAGCTCAGGGAAAGCGAATTAAGGTACAGAATACTGGTTGAAACCTCACCTTTCCCAGTTGCACTCTTCTCTGAAGGCAGGATTGTATATGCCAATCCGGCGGCGGTGAAACTTGCAGAGGCATCGAGTTTAGAGGAGCTTCTGGGCAACCATGTGCTTGAGTTTGTACACCCTAAATATCATTCCCTTGTTCAGGAAAGAATCAAGCGAATGGAGAGGGGTGAGATTACCCCTCCTGCGGAGATCGAGCTACTAACAATGAGGGGCAATGTTGTTGTGGCTGAGGTGATGGGTTCGCCTGTAATCTACCATGGAAAGCCTGCCATTCAGTTAGTTATCCGCGATATTACTGAGCACAAAAAGGCGGAGGAGAGGATTAAGGAGCTTTCCCAGTTTCCTGAGAAGAACCCAAATCCAATTTTCAGGGTGGGAAAAGACGGCGAAATTATGTACCACAACCCAGGGGTATTGAACTATGTCAGCGACGCCAAGAAGGATGTCATTGACCTCCTGCCCCTCAACTATAAGGAGCTAGTGAGAAGAGCATGTGACTCAGGAGAGAAAATCAGGGCAGAGCACAGGTTCGGAGACAGGTATATCGATTACATCATTTTACCTGTTTCTAAAACAGTGGCTCATATTTATGGGAGGGATATAACCGAGAAGAAGAAAGCCGAGGAGAAGCTCAAAAGGTATGCGAAGGAGCTTGAGAAGAGTCAGAAAGCACTTCTGAACATTCTTGAAGACGAGCGGGAGGCGAGAGAGAATCTTGAAAAAGTTTACCAGGAGCTTAAAACCCTCGACCAGCTCAAGAGCGACATAATCGCCAACGTTAGCCACGAGCTTCGCACACCAATGACAATAGCAAAGGGTTTTGCGGAACTTGCCATGGAGGAGGATGAAGAAGAAGAACGCAAAAAAGAGCTTATAAAGATAATCGAGGCACTTGAAAAGCAGAACACAATAATTGGAGATATCATTACCATGGCAGAGGCATCCAAAGAAAGACTTAAACTCCGCGCTTCTCACTTCTCCATTAGAGATTTAATTTCGCATGCAATTAAAAAGAAAGAACTGGAGATTTCCAGGGAAGGTATAGAGCTGGAGCTACGGGTGGAGGATTTTAATATTAAGGGGGATTTCGACAAATTGACACATGCACTTGTAAACCTAATAGACAACGCCATAAAGTTTAACCGTCCTCAGGGTAAAATATCAATAAAAGCCCGAAAGGGGAAGAACAGTGCAGTTATCTCGGTGAGCGACACGGGTATAGGGATACCAAAAAATCTCCTGCCAAAGATCTTTGACCCCCTCTTCCAAGGGGACGCCTCCACAAAGCGCAGGTATGGAGGCACGGGAATGGGGCTTGCAGTGGTAAAAACCATAGTTGAGGCACATGGCGGCGGAGTTTATGCGGAAAGTACCCCTGGCAAGGGCTCAACATTTACACTGGTGCTCCCCTTGAGGTTAGAGGTGAATGAAGATGAAAAAGGTTCTGGTGGTAGACGATGAGCAAGACATGCTTATGCTTGTGAAGAGGCTTCTTTCTGGGGATTTTGAAGTGATTGTGGCTGATAGTGGAGAGAAAGCCCTAAAACTTGTAGAAAATGAGATGCCAGACGTAGTGCTTCTCGACATAATGATGCCAGGTATGGACGGGTGGCAGTTTCTAGAAAAGTTCCATAAACTGAAGGGCGCGGAGCATGTGCCTGTGATAATATTTAGTATACGCAGTGAAGCCAGTGAAGTGCTCTTAGGCATGGCAGTAGAGGGTGTGGTGGACTACATAACTAAACCCTTTGACCCTGAGGAACTTAAGATGCGTATCAGGCGGGCGATAGGAAATGAGTGAGCATGGCTCTAGAGTAGTTAATGTGGGAAACCGATATCTCTACAGGGTTGAGTTCCCCACTATCACACCGAAGGAGATGGAGTTTCTTAAAAAGGTTAAGGAGGCAGCGATAAAGGAGGCGAAAGTTGATCTTCGGGGCTTAACAAAGGAGCAGATGAAGCAACGCATGCTGTTTGCGGTTCTCGAAATAATGGACAGGCTTAAGGGTGACCTGGAGCTATCGCCTGAGAAGAGGCAGAAGTTTGCTGAGCTTATTGTCAACGACATGGTGGGCTACGGCTTGCTAGAGCCCATTCTCGAAGACGACGAGATTGAAGAGATAATGGTAATTGGTCCTAAGCGCCCGGTGTATGTGTTTCACAGGAAGTATGGCATGCTTGAGACGAATGTGGTTTTTCAAGACCCCAGGGAGATTGTGAACATCGTACAGCGCATAGCCTCCAGCGTCGGCAGGCGTATAGATGCATCCTCACCCCTTTTGGATGCACGCCTTCCAGACGGTTCCCGCGTCAACGCCACTCTAAGCCCACCTGCCCTTGATGGGCCCACAGTAACAATAAGGAAGTTCAAAAAGGACCCGCTCACAATAGTTGATCTGATGAAGTTCAACACCCTCAACAGCGAGGTCGCCGCCTTTCTGTGGATTATGGTCGAAGGGCTGGGAGTATGGCCAAAAAATATCCTCGTAGCGGGAGGTACCGGAAGCGGTAAAACAACGACGCTAAATGCTCTGGCGATATTTATCCGCGAGCAGGAGCGGGTTATTACGATTGAAGATACCGCAGAACTTCAGCTTCCAATAAAGCACCTTGTGAGGTTTGAAGTACGCCCTCCGAGCTTGGAGGGGAAGGGCGAAATAGACATGGACACATTGCTCAAGAATACGCTGCGAATGCGTCCCGATAGAATAATCATAGGAGAGGTTCGCGGGCCTGAGGCAAGAACGCTCTTCACCGCCATGAACACAGGGCATAATGGAACTCTCGCTACACTACATGCAAACAGCTCCAGGGAATGTATTACCCGTTTAACTAATGAACCAATGAATGTTCCGATGATAATGATCCCCGCATTGGATTTAATAGTGATGCAGGCGAGGTTCACCTACAAAGATAAGGGCTCAATAAGGAGGGTAACTGAGGTAACTGAGGTGGGTGGTATCAGTGATGGCACTGTAGCTTTAAACAAGCTTTACGAGTATGACCCCTCCGATGATAAGATCAAGAGCACTGGTACGCCTAGCACACTGAAACAGGAGCTTGCCAAACAGGTGGGCATCTCTGTGGAGGAGGTTAACACAGAGCTAGAGCGCAGGAAGCTGGTTCTTGATTACCTGCTTGAAAACAACCTCAGGGAAATTTACGAGGTGCGCAGGTGGGTGGAGAGCTACTACAACGATCCCGATACAACGCTGAAGAAGATTGAAGCGTCGCTCAAGGCTTCGTCTCGCACATAGATGTGGGTTTTTCTTTTTTACTGAGCTCCCTCAGCTTTCTTTTCAGGTTGCGTATGGTTATGTCCTTGCTTATGCCAAGCCTGTACCACCGCTCTATCTCTTTTATCCTCTCCTGTGGATTTCTGAGCATAATCTCTTTCATCAGCGCTTCTCTGTACCAGCGCTCGAGCTCTTTCAGGCTTTCAAGGAGCTCCAGGTCTTCAGGTGCAAGCTTCACATTTTCGCCCCCATCTCCAGCAGCTTTCTTTTCTAGGTCCTCTATCTGCTTTCTCACATTGTACAGAGATTCGCCGGAGATGTGCATGTGGCTCTTTACCAGGCTTCCGTAAAACAGAAATGTACCAAAAGCTACGGCGGTGTATACCAAAAACCATGTATTAATTTCACCCCCTGCTATTATGGCATCAAGGGGCATAAGAAGTATGAGACCTATAAATATTGCCACATTCAGCCAGAAAATTCGCCATATTATCTTTTTCTTTGCTTCAACTCTTTTTAGCTCTTCTTCAACAAGAAGTTCTCCAACATCATTATCCACTAAGCTACACCCCACTACTATCTATGCGGTATGTCATTTAAAAATTTTCTCATCAATCCAACGTTTTGTGAATATATTTTCACAAACATAAAAGGAGAAGCTTTATATTGTGATAATAAATAAATTACACTGAGGATTTGAGATGAAGGTGGTTCGAGCGGTTGGGGTTCTCAATCTCATTCTTGGGCTGGTGGCACTTTTAGCCCCGGTTAAGTTTTACTCCTTTGCGATGCGTCTTTTTACGCCGGACGTTTCCCCGCCATTTGGTGTGTGCGCAATTCGCATGACTACATTCATGCTTCTCATTCCCAGCCTGGTGCTCATAGCAAATGGCGCCGCTCTGCTTTACCTGAGCTATTCGCTGGAGGCACCTTCTAAATCCACAGCACCTGCAACGCGAGAGTATCTGAGAAGGCTGAGGAAGGAGGAAGGTCTTGAGCCCAGCGAAGCTGAGAAGGAGTTTGAGCTATTTGAGGGAGAGGCGAGAGAGGAGCTTGAGGAGACCCCTGGCTATGCGCTCTCCCAGGGTGAGGAGTACGTTAAGGTCAGGCACGAGATGATAGGCAAGGAAGTTTACGACAGAAAGGGCAACTACTACGGTAAGGTGATAAGTGTTACCCTTAGCGAGGAGGGGGATGTGAGGGAGTTCCTGGTGAAGCGAAGGGAGAGGAAAAGGGTTTTTAGTGCCGAGGATATAGAGAGCAACAACGGCGTGATTCTGGTTAAGGCCGCATAATTTTTATATTCCTTCTGCATTACACAGAGCAGAGGTTATGCCATGGATGAGAGCAAGGTTCGTCGCGAGGCAGAGCGCGTGCTGAAGGAGCTTTCCGAAGCCCTGGGAGAGATCAGCCTAGAGGAGACGTACTACGTGGTGGAGGAGATAAACGTCACGCGCAACGACGCAGAGCCAGAGCTTAATCCTGAGTTTCGCAAGGCTGCGCTGAAGATTGCCCCCCATAAGGATGAGGAGGGCTACTACATCGCTGAAATGGGAAGCTGGGTGTAGCGAGGATGAGCGCTTTAGAGGAGTTGCAGAGCGGGGCGCTTACCGCCGAGGAGAACGTGGTGCGCTACCTTGAAGCTATCGAGGCACGCGACGGGGAGATAAACGCCTTCATAGAGGTCAACCCCCGCGCCATTGAGGAAGCTCGCGCCGTGGATGAGAAGATAAAGCAGGGCAGAGCCGGAAAGCTTGCTGGCTTGGCCATAGCTGTTAAGTCGAACATAAATGTGCGCGGGCTTAGAGCCACGTGCGCCTCGAAAACTCTTGAAAACTACGTAGCGCCCTACGATGCCACTGTCATAGAGCGCATACGCCGTGAGGATGGGATTATCATAGGCATGACCAACATGGACGAGTTCGCCTGTGGTAGCAGCGGGGAGACGAGCTACTTTGGCGCAACTCAGAACCCTGCGGCTAAGGGAAGGATACCCGGGGGCTCTTCTTCGGGGAGTGCCGCCGCGATAGCCGCGAACTTCGCAGACCTCGCCCTGGGAAGCGACACAGGGGGGAGCATCCGCAATCCCGCGTCGCACTGCGGCGTGGTTGGAATAAAGCCCACCTATGGCTTGGTGCCCCGCTACGGTTTGATAGACCTGGCGATGAGCCTGGATCAGATAGGCCCCCTCGCGAGAGATGTTTACTCTGCAGCGCTTTTGCTTGAGGTTATCGCAGGTTACAACCCGAAGGAAGCGACGACGCTGCGCGTTTCGCAGCAAAACTACACATCAAAGCTTAGCGCTGACCTCTCAGGCTACACCATAGGCTTCGCAAAGGAGTTCGAGGAGTACGCAGCGAAAGAGATAATCCGCGAGGTTAAGCATGCGCTTGCTAAGCTCGAAGCTCAAGGAGCGAGCGTGGTGGAGGTGGAGCTTCCCAACTTATCCAAAGCGCTGCCCACCTACTACCTTACCGTCTTCGTGGAGTTCTTCTCGGCGACGCGACGCTATGACGGTCGCAGGTATGGTTATCGCATCGAGGAAGTTTGCGGCGAGGAGGTGCTGCGCAGGATACTGCTTGGGCGCTATATCAGCCAGAAGGAGTACTCGGGCAAGTATTACCGTCGTGCCCTGCAGTTCCGCTCCCTGATCAAGAAGGAGATGCTCGAGGCGCTGAGCGGCGTTGATTTAATCGCAGGTCCCACGACGCCCAAGCTTCCCCACCGCATCGGCGAGAGCATCGACCCCCTAGCTATGTACGCCTACGACCTTCTCACAGTTCCTGCGAACTTAGCCGGGATTCCTGCAGGCGTGATTAAGGCGGGCGAAGTTGGCGAGATACCAGTGGGCATACAGTTCCATGCAAAGCCGCTGGAGGAGCAGAAGATACTCAACGCCATGTATGCGCTTGAGGGAGGCTGAGCATGAAGGTAACCATCGGCTTCGAAATTCACGAGCAGCTGGCAACGAAGACAAAGCTGTTCTGCAGTTCACCCACGAATTATCGCGACGCAGCCCCAAACACCAATGTGTGTGAGGTGTGCACCGGCATGCCCGGCGCCAAGCCGATGCCGGTGAACCAGGAAGCTGTAGATGCGGTTATCGCCATAGCTCTAATGCTCAACTGCGAAATTATGAAAGAGCCCATCTACATCCTGCGAAAGCACTACGATTACCCAGACCTGCCTTCTGGATATCAGCGTACGTCCATGCCGATAGGTAAAAACGGCGAACTCGCTGGCGTTAAAATATGGGAGGTGCATCTTGAGGAGGACCCCGGCAAGTACGACCCTACCACCGGCAAAGTGGACTACAATCGCTCCGGCGTGCCGCTTGTGGAGATAGTCACCGCCCCCGACATGCACTCGCCGGAGGAGGCGAGGGAGTTTTTGAAAGAGCTCGTGAAGGTGCTGCGCTACACGCAGAGGGTGCGCGAAGAAGGCGGAACAATGCGCGTCGACACCAACGTCAGCATAGAGGGCGGCGCGCGTGTGGAGATAAAGAATATAAACAGCATCCGCGGCGCATACCGTGCGCTGAAGTTTGAGATTACGAGGCAAAAAAATCTGATGAAGCGGGGTAAGGTGGTTAAGCGTGAGACGCGCGCTTATCTCGAATCGCAGATGATAACCAAAGGTATGCGAACAAAAGAGGAGGCTGAAGATTACCGCTACATCCCCGACCCGGACATACCACCGCTGCTCATAACTGAGGAGAAAATCGAGGAGATAAGGGCTACCCTGCCCGAGGCTCCCCACCTCAAGGAGAAGCGTTTCATAGAGCAGTACGGAATTAAGAGCGACGATGCCAGGATAATCGCCAGCGAACTCGAGCTGGCGAATGCCTTTGAGGAGGTTGCGAAGGTAATCCCGCCACAGCTCGCCGCGACCTGGATACGCGACGAGGTGAAGCGCGTCCTGGAGTATAATGGCATCACCTTCAAGGAGAGCGGAATTACCCCGGAGCACCTCATAGAACTTCTCCAGCTTGTGCTCAACGACGAGATTACTCTTAAGACAGCGAAGAAGGTGATGGAACTCCTGCCCGAGAAGCGCACCTCGCCGAAGAAGATTATAGAGGAGCTTGGTCTTAAGAAGCTCCGCGAGGACAGCGCCGTCGCTAAAGCGTGCGACGAGGCGATTGCTGAGAACCCGAAGGCGGTTGAGGACTACCTCTCTGGTAAAAAGGAGGCTCTCAACTTCCTTGTCGGGCAGGTGATGAGGAAAACGCGCGGGAGGGCGGACCCGGCGAAGGTGCTGGAGATGCTGAGGGAGAGGGTGGAAGGGAAGTAAAATAAGACGCAACCTTTCTTTAATTTAATTGGTGCTGTCAACTTAAGCTATAAATGTGTAGTGGAGGCGTCCTTTTTGTTTGGT
>MTME02000091.1:3363-5168 GCA_002011115.2 Candidatus Pyrohabitans sp. JdFR-17 | reverse complement strand
ACTCCTCTCGTCGCAGGGAGTACGCTGCGCGTGGGCGGCGATATGGTGTTTGGTGAGCGCCTCGTTGCCAGCGTCGCCGCGGTTGGCACTTCTCGCGAGCCTCCAAAGGCAAGGAGGCAAGCGGAGGCTGGAGACGTTATCCTGCTCACAGAAGGAAAAGGCGGGGGCACGGTCTCGACTATAGCAATATATCACCAGCGCTACGACGTGGTTAAAGAAACGCTGAATGTGGAGTTCATGCAAGCATGCGAGGCGGTGATGAAGCGCGGTCTTCTTAGCGAGGTGCACGCCATGAGCGATGTTACCAACGGCGGGGTGCGGGGCGACGCATGGGAAATTTCGCGCACCGCTCGCAAAAAGCTGTTGTTCTATGAGGAGGAGCTTTATAAGTCGGTTAACCCGAGGGTTCTTGAGATGCTTCAGGAGCTTGAGATTGACCCACTCGGGATAAGCACTGACTCTCTTATGCTCATCCTGCCTCAGGATAGCGCTGCCGAGGTAAAAGCGGCACTTCGCGGTGTGGCAAAAGTTTATGAGGTAGGAAGAGTAGAAGTAGGCAGAGGAGCTTACCTTGAGAACAGCGAGGGCGAGCGCGAGCTCAAGGCTAAGTTCAGAGAGGCAGCGTACACGAAGGTTAAGAAGATTGTGGGAGAAGAAGAGCCCGAGATGATGGCTGAGATGAGGCGCAGGATAGAGGAAGCTGCTGCAAGGGCAGCGAAGAAGAAGCTTGCGGTAAAGAGGTTCATACTCAGGAGGGATTGAAGTGAAGAAAGGTACTGTGAAGGTGAAGCGTGGCCTGGCACAGATGCTGAAAGGCGGGGTTATCATGGACGTTACCAACGCCGAGCAGGCGGGCATCGCCGAGGACGCTGGCGCAGTCGCTGTGATGGCGCTGGAGAAGGTGCCTGCGGATATACGCGCCGCTGGCGGCGTGGCGAGAATGGCTGACCCTGCGAAGATTCAGGAGATTATGGATGCTGTGAGCATACCTGTGATGGCGAAGGTGAGGATAGGACACTTCGCCGAGGCTCAGATTCTCGAGGCAATGGGCGTTGATTTTATAGATGAGAGCGAGGTTTTAACGCCTGCGGACGAGCAGAACCACATAGACAAGCACAAATTTAAGGTGCCCTTTGTGTGCGGCGCGCGCAATCTCGGGGAAGCGCTGCGTAGAATCGCCGAGGGCGCTGCTATGATCCGCACTAAGGGTGAGGCAGGCAGCGGGAATATCGTCGAAGCTGTGCGCCACATGCGCCTGGTTATGGGCGAGATTCGCCGCCTAAAGGGCATGCGGGAGGATGAGCTCTACTATGCCGCCAAGGAACTCCAGGCTCCTCTCGATCTTGTGCGGGAGACCGCCAAGCTTGGTCGCCTACCCGTGGTAAACTTCGCCGCGGGTGGAATAGCTACTCCTGCGGATGCCTCGCTTATGATGCAGCTTGGCGCAGACGGCATCTTCGTTGGCTCTGGAATATTCAAGTCCTCTGATCCCGAGGCGAGGGCGCGTGCAATAGTCGAGGCGACAACGCATTATGACGACTTTGAGCTTCTTGCGGAGATTTCTAAGGGCATAGGCGAACCTATGAAGGGTCTCGACATACGCCAGCTTAAGCCAGAGGAGCTTCTGCAGGTGCGTGGTGTGTAGGGACGGAGATTTAGATGGATAACAAAACTCTGCAGCTTTTAGTAGTGGGTATTGTAATTGGCCTCGCCATTGGCTACTTCATGGCTTCTCAGCTTGGTGAGCGGGAAGCCACCTCTACACCCTCCGCTGCGTTAGATGCGCAGCAGCTGGGGGAGAAAAC
>MTME02000091.1:0-3263 GCA_002011115.2 Candidatus Pyrohabitans sp. JdFR-17 | reverse complement strand
GACGACGACCCGGCGATTGGTCCAAGCGATGCTCCCGTTGTGATAATCGAGTTTTCCGACTATCAGTGTCCCTTCTGCAGGAAGTTTAGGGAGGAGACGCTGGATAAAATACTCGAAACCTACGAGGGCAAGGTGCGCTTTGTTTACCGCGACTTTCCGCTGGAGAACATTCATCCTTACGCGTTTAAGGCGGCAGAAGCTGCGAACTGCGCCGGAGAGCAGGGCAAGTACTTCGAGTACCACGATTTACTGTACGAGAAGCAAAGCGACTGGTCAGCTCGCGGAGAGGAGGCTTTTGTTGAGTATGCGCAGCAGCTTTCTCTTGACGTGGAGAGCTTTGAGACCTGTCTTGCATCTGGTAAGTACGAGGAGGAAGTTAGAAAAGACCTTCAGGATGGAATCAATGCTGGCGTCACGGGTACGCCTGCGTTCTTCATAAATGGAATTCCACTGAGTGGAGCGCAGCCTTTTGAGGTATTTAAGGTGATAATAGATTCTGAGCTAGCAAGGCAGGGAGGCTAACCCATGAAGATGGGCGTGCTTGCACTTCAGGGCGACGTTGCGGAGCACCTCTCAGCTATGAAGCGGGCGATTCGCAGCAGGGGAGAGGTTATAGCGGTGAAGAAGGCGGAGCAGGTAAGCGAGCTCGATGGACTTGTGATTCCTGGTGGGGAGAGCACCACCATAGGAAAGCTCATACAGAAGTACGGAATAGATAAAGCGATTTATGCAAAGCCGGAGCTGGCGATCTTCGGCACCTGCGCCGGGGCGATTCTCCTTGCCAAAGAGATTGAAAGATATGAGCAGTTTTCGCTAAAGCTTATGGACATCACCGTGGCGAGAAACGCCTTCGGCAGGCAGCGAGAGAGCTTTGAGGTTGACCTGACGATACCAGCGCTGGGGGAGAAGCCCTTCCATGCAGTGTTCATCCGCGCTCCCATTATAACTCGCGCTGGTAAGGGTGTAGAAGTTCTCGCCCGCGTTGACGATGCAATTGTGCTCGCCAGGCAGGGGCGCTACTTAGCCTGTGCCTTTCATCCAGAGCTTACCCGCGACTCTCGTCTGCACCGCTACTTCGCTGATATAGCTGCAGGCAACCTTTAAATATGGTAAAGTTATAACGCATGCGTTGACGTCGCTAGGCAATGCAACGGTGATGAGATGCGCGAGAAGTGGAAGAACAACTTCAGCGAGTGGTACAATGAGATAATTGAGAAGGCAGAGATTCTGGATGTGCGGTACCCTGTTAAGGGCGTTTACGTGTGGTACCCCTACGGCTATAAAATTCGCCGTCATGTGGTGGAGCTTATCCGAAAAATCCTCGACGGCACGGGTCATGAGGAAGCACTTTTCCCCCTCCTTATACCTGAGCATGAGTTTGCTAAAGAGGCAAAGCACATCGCAGGCTTCGAGGACGAGGTTTACTGGGTTACCCACGGCGGTCTGGAGCCGCTCAAGGTCAAGCTTGCCCTTCGCCCAACCAGCGAGACCGCTATCTACCCCATCTTTGCACTCTGGATAAGAAGCCATGCGGACATGCCCCTGAAGATCTATCAGGTGGTAAACACCTTCCGCTACGAGACCAAGCACACCCGTCCGCTTATTCGCCTTCGCGAGATTACCACCTTCAAGGAGGCGCACACTGCGCATGCAAGCATGGAGGATGCTGAGAGGCAGGTGCGTGAGGCAATTTCATGCTACAGGAGCTTTTTTGACACCCTGGGGATTCCCTACATTATCTCGAGGCGCCCTGACTGGGACAAGTTTCCCGGCGCTGAGTATACGATGGCTTTTGACACTATTTTCCCTGACGGAAGGACACTGCAGATCGGCACCGTCCACAATCTCGGGCAGAACTTCTCCCGCACCTTCGACATAACTTTTGAGAACCCAAAGGGTGAGCAGGAGTACGCGTACCAGACGTGCTATGGCATAAGTGACCGCGTTATAGCAGCGCTTCTCGCCCTGCACGGTGACGACTCTGGCTTATGCCTAATGCCAGAGGTGGCACCCATTCAGGTTGTGGTTGTGCCCATCTGGTTCAAGGATAAGAAGGAGCTCGTTGATAGCGAGGTGGAGAAGCTTACAGATGAGCTCCACGATTTTAGAGTTCATGTGGATTCTCGAGATATCCGCCCCGGAAGCAAGTACTACGACTGGGAGATTCGCGGTGTACCCCTCAGGGTAGAGCTCGGCCCCAGGGATATTGAGCAGGGTAAGGTTACCCTGGTGCGCCGCGACACCGGTGAGCGCTTCTCAGTGCCTCGCAGCGAGGTTCGCGAACGTGTACGCGAGACACTTGCCGAGATATCCTCAAGCTTGAAGGAGCGTGCGTGGCGGGAGATGGAGAGCAGAATCCACACCGCCGCACACATAGAGGAGATAAAGAAGCTGGTTGTGGAGAAGGGTGGTGTGATTAAAACCACTTGGTGCGGGCGCGAAGCCTGCGGCAAGAGTATAGAAGACCGCGTCGATGTGGACATTTTAGGTATTCTCGATGAGGAGCCAGCGCAGGGTAGCTGCGTCGGTTGCGGCGAAAAGGCGGAGAAAGTTATTATCATGGGCAGGAGTTATTAGGGGGAACGCCTGTGTTTGTAGCCGAGATGGGAGGGGTGGAAGATAAGCAGGCTAATACTCACGCTTGAGAGCGCCGGCGACTACGCCTACGACCTGCGCTACCATGCCAAGCTCCAGGGCTTCGTCTACAGTCTTCTGAGGGGCACCCCCTACGAGCACCTCCACGACGCCAGAGGTTACAAGTACTTCTGCTTTTCCAACATCTATCCGCCCTTCGATATTGCCGAGGGCGACACGCGCTACGTGGCAATTTCTTCGCCCGACGATGAGCTTATCCGCACCTTTGCAGAGTCGCTTCTGGAGCGAGAGAGTATAAGCATAGGGGGCATGCAGTTTGCGCTGAAGGAACTCAGGATAGCGTCCCCGCGAATAAGGCGAAGCGCCGCTCTCATTACGAGAACGCCCATTATAGTGCGCATTCCCAGACGGAGCTATGCTAAGTACGGTATACGCAGCGAGTACGCCTACGTTTACTGGCGTCCCAACATAGCCTTCGAAGCCTTCCTGCGCCAGCTTGAGGATAACCTGATTAAGAAGTACAAGAGCTTCATAGGCGCTGATATGGTGGAAGAAGAGCGCTACCTCCCGCTCTTCCAGCAGTTTGTGTTCAGGAAGCAGGTGTGCAATCACCTGCTCATCAAAAACCGCGAAGTAAGGGTGTTCGCCTCTCTGTGGGAGTTTCACTT
>MTME02000090.1 GCA_002011115.2 Candidatus Pyrohabitans sp. JdFR-17 | reverse complement strand
GCTACTGATCGCGTGGGAGCGCAAATGGTGGGAGGCACCATAGTGGTACTGGGAAGCGTTCTAAGACTGCTCCCGAGCTTTGACCCCGCTGGCGAGGTGGATAATCCAACCGTCGGTGACGAGAGCTTTGAAGGTGTGTTTAACAAGTACACCGGTGACCACGCTGAGAGGCACGCGAAGGGCGTGCTTTACGTGAGGAAGGAGTAGCTGAGAATCAGGCGAAGCTGTATCATAAAGGTCTGGTTATCTTTTTGCCCGCTTTTTTATTTATTTCCTTTTTGACATTATATACAAATTCTACCCACCAATCCCCCTAATCTCTTCATAAAGCTCCCGCAACGCCTCTTCATAATCCATCTCTCCCCTCTCAATGGCGTCCATCTTTTCTTCGAGCAGCTTTGTCCTCTCCTCTGATACGAAGTTTCCATACCTGCGAGAAAGGTAGGTGAAGACCTCCTTCCCGAGCCTTGTGGGCAGGACTCTGCCGTTGCGCTCAACCACATACCTGCGCAGGAAAAGGCGGTCGAGTATTGCGGCGTAGGTGGAAGGTCTGCCTATGCCGCGAGCCTTCATAAGCTGAATAATCTCAGCCTGGGTGAGAAGCTTCGCTTTTGGCAGGAGGAGCACCTTTGCCCTAGCTCTTATTCTGCCAAGAGGCAATGCCTTTCTCACAGGTGCTGCCCATCGGTAGAGCTCAGCTGCTCTGCCCATCGCCTCCAAAATGCGCTCCTCCTCAATGCTTCCCTCATTCCAGGCGACACGATAGCGCGCCACCTTAGCTACGAATGGCTTCGCCTGGCTTGCCATGAAGCGCCTGAATATTAAGTCGTAAAGCGCCAGGTGGCGCCAGGTTAATGCTTCTGCGTAAACCACGCCCTCGCTTATCAATCGCTGCAGCGTCTCCTTGGGCACTGCCCTCGTCGGGCGAATACACTCGTGCGCACCCTCGGCGTGCCACTCTCTGCCGGCGAAATCCTCGCCTAAGAATTCCCTCGCCAGCCTCAGTCCAACGTCGCTAACCCTGGTTGAGTCTGTGCGGTGGTAGGTTATAAGTCCGCTCTCGAAGAGTTCCTGCGCCAGCTTCATGGCATCCTTTGCAGGTATCTTGAGAATAGCGTGGGCGTCCCTGAGAAGGGTGTCTGTCGTGTAGGGTGGCAGAGGGGTGCGTTCCTCCTCCTTCTCCTCAATCAGAGAGATTTCCAGCTCCAGCTCTTCCCTCGCGACGCCCTCCAGGCTCAGCCCCAGCTCCTTGATCACGGCGACGCACCTCTTCTGCTTGTGCTCTTCCGCGCGCCTGATAACCCAGCCCAGCACAGGTGTCTGAGCTCTGCCTGCAGAGAGGTTGGTTCTTGAGAAAACCTGCCACAGCTTCTGACTCAGGGTGAAGCCTATCCAGCGGTCCTCTATCCTTCGCACAATCTGCGCCTTCACAAGCCTCTCGTCTATGTCGCGGAGGTTGCTTAACGCCTCGCTTACTGCTCGCCTGGTAACCTCGTGGAACTCAGCGCGCTTAACACGACCGCAGCCCGCGAGAAGATTAGCCAGGTCCCATGCTATCTTCTCCCCTTCTGCATCTGGGTCTGTGCCGATTATCACCTCGCCTGCGTCTTTTGCAAGCTTGCGAAGCGCCTCCACTCTGCGAGAAGCGTCGTCTATTGCAACGCTTCCGCACTTGGGGCAAGCCTCCACAGGGAAGGTGAACTGGTAGCCACAGTTTCGGCAGCGCTTTATGCTGGCATAGACCGGCACAAAACTGGAGTTGAGCTCTACTCCATGAAAGCCTCGATCGGTTACCAGGTCCACCACATGACCCAGGCATGCGGTGATCAGAAGCACCCGTGTGGAGGTGGGCACCTCGTACGCAATAAGCTCAGCTTCCTCGCCCCTTCGGAGCACGCGAACGCTGGGTTTGCCGAAGAATCGCGAGATCTGCCTTGCCTTTGTTGGGCTTTCTACGATAAAAAGCGCAGGAGTTATCATTTCACTGAGCTTAGCTCTGCGTTTATACTGCGCTCTGCTCTCATCTATCTCCCTTGCAAGCCTGTCGAAGTCCACCTCCTCGAGGCTTTTGAACTCTATATCATAGTAGCTCGCTCGTTGGATAAAGGCGTTGAGAAGTGCCTTATCGTTTTCAAGGAGGAATGAAGCACCCTTGGTAAGCCCTCCTGCGAATAACCGTGAGGTTCTCCCAGAGCCCTGGATGTAGGTCCTGACGTCAGGGAGTATCACCTCGCCCTCGCGAACAACCACATCCTTCTCTTCCGTTTTTCCCTCCTTTACAAGCCTGCCAAGCACCTCACGAAGCCTCTTCTGAAGCTCTACATCCCTCTCCAGTGTGGAAAGCTTTGGCAGAAGCTCCCTGATCTCCTCGTGGTTTCTGAAAATCAAGGCTAGGGCTCTAAGCATTCCAGGGCTAGCCTCAGCCATTTCAGAAATTCGCAGCCTCAACGCTGGGGCGCCCACGAATATCGCATAGCGTATCTGCTCCGGTAGGTCGAGACCGCGAACAAGGGTGCCGTAATAATAAGAGGTGCCTATCAGGTGTTCCAACTCGCCGCGCTCGAAGGCTTCGAAGTCCTTCTTATCACCTGCTGCCACTATCCCAACTTTGAAGCTTTCCCTGAGAGCCTCATAAAGCCTCTCCGCCTCACTCGCATTCCTGGCAAAAATCAGTCCTCCTGCACCGAGGCGGGTGAGGATTCCTTTAATCACCTCAATGCTCTCGTCGCTTGTCGCGAAGTCCTCGACGTTGCGCAGCGCATAGCTTGTGGCGCCGACGTCAAAGCCCAGAAGCTCCCTGAAGAGCCTAGTTTTTGCCCCGGGCTTGGCGGTGGCTGTAGAAACCATAAGGGCGCCTTTTGCTTTGCCCTTCCACCGCTTACCCTCACGGTAGAAACCAAGGAGAAGCAGAAGCCTCTCCACATTTCTCGAGCCTTTAAGCACAGCATCCACGTCGTCCACAAAGATGAAGTTGAAACTCCTGCCTTTGAGCAGATCAAATCTCCTGGCGAGGAAGCTTGTTGTGGTAACAAGAATACTGTACCTTTCCTGAGAGAGAAGCTCAAAAAACCTTTCCCTCTCATCCTTTTTCAGCGCAGAGTGGTAGTAGAGCACCCCAATGCCTTCTCCTTTGCTGTTGAAGTATGCGCTAAACCCTGCTTTATCGGTGTAGTTTTTTAAGCTGTCAACTACCTGATTCACCAGCAGCGTCGTGGGAAGCAGTATGTAGCTTTTTTTGTCGTATGACGCAAGGAATAGAGCTATGGCAGCGCCGAAGGAAGTCTTCCCCACGCCAGTCGGGGCGACCGCCGCAAAGCTCTCGCCCCGGAGCACCCGCCTCGCCCACAGGCGCTGCAGGGCTCGAGGCTTGCCTATAATTTCCTCAAAAAAGCGAAGAAACTCTTCAACCAGCGCTTCTTCTCTGGCCAAGCATAGTGGCCTCTCTTTGAGGCTGCAAATACCCTTCTCAGCTTCGGCGACGCTTAAATCTCCGCCACACCCGCTACAGAGCCCCTCGTAAACAGCTTTAAGCATTATTCAAAAAAGCGGCGCCACCAGAGATAAATACTTTACTTTACCCTGAACACCTCCAGGTTCTGCACCGCCCTAGTTTCGCTATGGGTGCGCTTGTACAGCGAGGATGCAAGCTCTATACACTTGCTCTCCTCACCGTGGCACGTGATGATGCGCTCAGGCTTGGGGTTAAGCCTGCGCACATAGTTGATGAGCTGATTTCTGTCGCTGTGGCCTGAGAAGCCTTCTATGGTGTGAACCTCCATGTTTATCGTCACAACCTTAGTCTTGCCGTTCTCCTTCATCGGGATCTCCTTCCACCCCTTCTGGATGCGCCTGCCAAGGCTGCCCTCTGCCTGGTAGCCCACGAATATCAGCGAATTCTTTTCGTCGTCAGCGAGATGGCGCAGGTACTCAATGCTTGGTCCACCTGTAAGCATACCGGAGGTTGCCAGAATAACACTGGGCTCGCCGTCGATGACCTCCTTCCGCTTCGCAGTGCCTGTGACGCGCTTGAATATATCGCTGAGGAAGGGGTTGTGCCCGCGGTGGAAAATCTCTGTGCGAAGCATGCGGTTGAGGTACTCTGGGTAGGTTGTATGTATTGCCGTAGCTTCCCAGATCATGCCATCGAGGTAAACGGGAATCTCCTCCAGAGCACCGCTGTTGACGTAGTCTTCAAGGGTGAGCATGAGCTCCTGCGCCCTGCCCACGCTGAACACTGGTACGAGAACCTTGCCCTTGCGCTCTATTGTGCGCCTTATTATCTTTATAAGCTCCTCCTCCGCCTTGCGCCTGCTTGGCAAAATGTCTCGCTTACCGCCGTAGGTGCTCTCGATAATCAGCGTCTCCAAGCGGGGGAAACGGAAGTTCGCAGGCTCCAGCAAGCGGGAGCGCTCAAACTTTATGTCTCCTGTGTATGCTAGGTTGTAGAGCCCATCGCCTATATGGAAGTGAGCTATCGACGATCCAAGGATGTGTCCAGCGTTGTGCAGTGTTAAGCGAACGTCTGGTGCTATGTCGGTGACATCCCCATACTCCAGGGGGATGACGTACTTGAGCATTTCCTTTATGAACTTCCGTGGGTATGGCGGCTGTCTGCCCTCGCGCTCTACCACATCGAGGTAATCCCACTGGAGCAGGAACATCAAATCCCGTGTGGGTGGGGTGCAGTAGACTGGGCCTTCGTAGCCC
This sequence comes from Candidatus Pyrohabitans sp. JdFR-17, assembly GCA_002011115.2. GTDB lineage: Archaea > Hydrothermarchaeota > Hydrothermarchaeia > Hydrothermarchaeales > BMS3B > Pyrohabitans. The sequence continues at coordinate 46,531 of MTME02000090.1, read as the reverse complement.
ATGTAGTACAGGAAAGGTACAAAGCCGCAGTGGTCCAGGTGGGCGTGAGTAATCACCACAGCGTCGAGCTGCTGGAGGTCAAACTCTGGTATGTTCAGGTAGGGATATGCCTTTTCAGAGTCTCCGGCGGCGACGTTTACACCGCAGTCTATCAGAATCTTGCTCTCAGGTGTGTGGAGGTACATGCAGGTTCGCCCTACCTCGCGAAAGCCTCCGAGAGCGGAGATGCGTATCCAGTACGTCTCCCTCGCGCGGGTAGAGCGGTGTATCCTTCGCCCTATCTTGATAAGTATATCCTTGCGCTTATCGCTGCTCGCCAGCAATTGATGCCGGATGCTCTTAACAATCTTCGACTCAATAGGCGGAGCCCGCCTCACCCGAGGGAGCCAGCCTATTGCAGAGCGAATTTCATTCAGTGTTTTACCAGCTTTGCCTATAACTAATCCTGGCTTTATAGCTTCTATTATAACCTCACCGAAAACAGGATCAAACTTTATGTCTGTTATTCCAGCCTCCTCAGGCACAATCTCCTTTATCTTACTTATTGCGGTCTCCTCATCGGTGAGCACACTTGAGTCGGGGCGTATGACTATACGCTTGCGTATTATCTTCGCAAGCTCTTTGATGATGTTGGGGTCTGCTGCAAGCACCGCAGGATTTTTGGAGTACAGCACAAGTTCGCTGCCCTCAAAATCCACCTTGGTTATTAATGCAGAAGCTGGAACATTCTCCTTTACTATGCTCTTAATCTCCTCTAGCGTGTCTCTGACTCCCATAACCACTTCCTCTTTTTAATTGAAATAAAATAATAAGAGACAATTGAAATTCTAAAGAAGGGAGAAGGGACAAAAATCCCTTCAGAGAGTTTCTATCAGTTTGTTTACTTCTTCTTCAGAGAGCTTTACAGCACCTTCCTTTGTTATCTTAATCACATCTATACCATTTCCTGTCATCGCATCGCGCTCCAGAGCGGCGCGTATTGCTCGAACCGCTACTTTGGTCGCGGCATCTATATCCATGTCTTCCTTGTAGGCATCCTCAAGCACACCATAGGCGTATGGTGAGCCAGAGCCGGTGGCAATCACCCTGTCCTCTATTGCACTGCCCAATGGATCGAGGGAGTATAGCTTCGCTCCCGTCTTGTCCACGCCGCCTATTATTAGCTGTACTATAAGCGGGAAGTAGCGCGATGAGAATAGCACGTTGCCCATCAGCGTGGAGATAGCCTGAACGCTTATCTCCTCACCCTTCCTCATGCGGTAAAGCCTTGCTTCGGCGCGCATCCACCTTATCAGCGCCTGGGCATCACCCACTGCCCCTGCAACAGTCGCGGCTAAGTGCTTGTCTATTATAAAGCTCTTCTGCACCACCTTGTGGGCTATCAGCGTGCCCATGGTGGCGCGCTTGTCGCTGACAAGCACCACACCGTCGTTGGTAGTAAGTCCAACTGTTGTAGTTCCCTTCATGTATTCCTTTACCCTTTCCACGGCCTCCATTAATTAACCTCCAAGAAAAAGGGAGTAAAACCAGTTTGCTACTACTATTGAGGGTTTTCCCATATATAAATATTACTATAAAAGTGCGAGAAGTTAAGCGCAAATCTGAAAAACATGAAAAAAATCTTCGGCGAGGCAGCTTGCATAATCGGGGATGCTCTAGTAGTGGCTGATCTCCACATGGGGGTGGAGAATGAGCTACGAAGCCAGGGTTTAAGGGTGCCCTCTCAAAGGGTAAATATGGAAAGAAGGCTGCTCAGTCTCATCGAGAAAACGAATGTTAAGAGGGTTGTGATCCTGGGCGACCTCAAGCACAGCATCCCAAAGGCGAGCTGGCAGGAATACGCCGAGGTTCCGCAACTTGTTCGTGCCCTTGAAGCGCGAGCAAAGGTGGTTGTGGTGAAGGGAAACCATGACGCCAGCATAGAAAAGCTTTTGCCAGATACTGAGGTGGTAGACAGCCTTGTAATAGACGATGTGCTCCTGCTGCACGGGCATCGCCGTGCTTTGCGGTTGGACTTCTCGCGCATTGTGGTTGCGCACAACCATCCTGCAATAGAATTTGTGGATGAGCTTGGCGCACGAATGCGCGAGAAGGTGTGGCTGGAGCTGGCTTTGAGGGAGGAGGCGCTGTCAAAGCTTGGCCTGAGTAAAAGCCCGCGCATCACTGTTATGCCCGCCTTCAATGAGCTTATTGAGGGCGTGCCTTTTAACATAGAGACTCAAGGGCAGGGACCTCTGTTGAAGGAAGAGCTTGTGGATATGAGCGAAGCAAGGGCTTACCTCCTGGACGGTACAGAGCTGGGCAGGCTGAAGGAGCTGGCACAGCTCTAGCGCACCGCGCCGGCGAGGAAGGAGAGCAGGGCGATGAACATCGCCACTTTTATGTACCTGGCGCTTTTTGTAGCGTCGCCACTCTTTAGAAGTACAAAGAGAGAATATAGGAAAACAGCGTCGGCAATGCTCACAAGGGGCAGGTAGAGGATGCCAAGGATATTCATGATGTAGGGCAGGGGACTGAGAAGCACTGCAGCTATGAGAAAGGCGGCGGCGACGTAGGCGCTCTTTCGCGCACCTATCCTAACCGGAAGGGTTAGGCATTCGCCCCGGTCGCCCCTCAGATCTGCGATGTCTTTCACAATCTCGCGAGAGGTGTTTGCAAGCGCAGCGAGGGCAACGAAAACGAGGGTTGCGCCCGGCTTTGAAGCGGCGATGCCGCCATAGAGGAAGGGTGATGCCACAAGGTAGCTTACTGTGAGGTTTTTGCTCAGCCCACCGGCGCGCTTTATCCGCCATGCATAAGCGTAGAGCAGTGCGGAGTTGAAGGCAGCAAGTATCAGGGCGGCGCTGCCTATTGGCAAGGCAAGCGCTATGCCGGTTAAGAAAAGCAGCAGGGCGTAGCTTTTAGCAGTACTCAGGGAAATCGCACCCCTGGGCAGTGGCCTGTGGGGAGCATTTATCCTGTCTATATCATAGTCGTAGTAGTCGTTTATTACATTTCCAGCACCGCACACCAGGAAAGCGACAATGCAGGCGAGAGCTACGTCGGCACTGAAACTGCCCGAGGCTATGCTCGCCCCGAGAAATACTGCGAAAGCTGCCATTGCACAGTTGACAGGTCTTAGAATTTCCAGATAGGCACGCATGCTCAGAGCACCGCCTTGGAGGAGTGCTATATAGGTTAAGCCTGGAGTATTTATCCCTTTCTATAATGGTTACGGGTCGTTAAAGCTGGAGATAAAAACTGACAGCCCCGTGGTGTAGCGGTCAATCATGCGGGACTCTGGATCCTGCGACGGCGGTTCGAATCCGCCCGGGGCTATCCAGGGGAGGGGAATACCCCTCCCCGACAGGGATATAAGGGAAAAATACTATGGAAACATAGCGGTTTTGAGCGTTAGCGAAAATACCGCAATATGATGATGCAACTGTCCGCAGTTGCGTTCTGAATCCACCCGGGGCTACTTACACTTTTTGATTTCAGTAAATTGATAGTTGCATTTTTCCATTATTTAAAAAACAGCAAAAAAATATAATTCTTTCCAAACAAAAAGGAGGTGAACATGCGGCTTTGCCGCATGCTCTTTACATCTTCATCTCGCCTTCGCCACCCATGTCCATTCCTTCCATACCACCCATACCGCCCATCTTCATACCGAAGCTCTTTATAAGCTCTGGGGTTATATCTTCGTAGGTTATTACCTCGCCACCGTGCTGCGAGGCGAAGGCGTGCGCATCCTCGCTCTTGGCGAAGGGCACCACGTCGTCGCCCATCGGCCCCTGAACATCGCTACCCTTTACATAGTATGCTTTGGTGGCGTCGGTGTACTGCTTGGTGGCGTAGTCGGTTACAAACAGCGCGGCTATCTCGCTCTTATCAACCCACTGCTTGGGCTCATTCTTGTTCGTTAGGCCAAGCACAAACTTAAACATGTCTTTTGGTGAGTCGAAGTGATAGCGCTCTCCGTTCTTAAGCACCACCTGCGCCCGCCACTCAGGATACTTCGCGGGCATCATACCACAAATTGGGCATTTGTCATCCATCGTTGGCTCTGCAGGGGTAATAGCAGCCTTTGGCTTCTCGGCAGCGGGCTTCTCCGTAGGAGTCTGGGTGCATCCGGCAAATAAAAGCATTGCTATTGCGCTTATGAGGATTACAGTTCGCATCAACTTCAAATCGTCCACCTCCTTATCTTATTGTTTTTTTCTATTATTTTTCTATTATAAATTTATTATATTTATACTTAATCATTGAAAACGTTCCTTGGTGAAAAATGTCCAATTCCCCCATATGCGGTATTGTCATATATGCGTAATATCGCGTTTAAACGCGTAAATAATAAAAAAATTAAAAATTTATAAGTATATCATCCACATCCGAGCTTGTGTGGTGGAACGGTAGTTATTACTGGGGTTTCTGCTGTTGCTGCATCAGGCGCAGAGCCACCACCAAGCACCAGCCAGGCTACAATCGCTAATAAAATCACCACGACCAATCCAATGTATATTAATGTGTTCCTCTCCATACCGTCGTCACCTCAAATGTAAAAAAATTGAGGGGCAATAGCCCCTACAGCTCCACTTCGGCAACAGCCTCATTGCTCATTCTCAGGGTCGCACTGGGCACTGGATCGATGGGTCTCTTCTCCTTCTTCTTGCTGTCGTGGTACTTCATCACCGCCTTTACTGTCACCTTCTTAGCGTTGCCGTAGGGTATCTTGTACTCAAAGTTGTACCATTTGCCGGGGTTGAACATCACACTGGTGTCGTATTCCCACACTTTCCATACGCTGCCTGTGAACTTGCCCTGGTAGTCATAGCTTCCAACCTTCCAGGTCTCGTTGGTATAGAATATCTGGTTGCCCTTCTCATCGTATGCATACACGTGCAGCACCGGCTTCGCTGCGAGGATGCATCCGTCCGGCAGAATGTGCTCCGCTAAGTTTTTGACCTCAATCTTGACGTGCACCACATCGCCCATTTTGTGAGCATCCAGGTTCACTCTCGCTGCACGGACCATCATCGCAGGCGAGTTAGGTCCAGGGAAGTCGTGCCTGTGCCTTATACGCATCTTGCCTCCTTCAGCAGCGGGTTCATCAATGGTCTGCATATGGCAGTACTGACACTCCTTCTCTCTCCTCACATCGCTCTGAGCCCAGGCATCATAGTTCAAGCCACAGCGCACATAGTCACCCATCTTGAGCGCCTCTTTCACCTCTGGTGTAACAAAGTCTATCTTCAGCTTGCTGTGACACGGCTTGCAGAACTCGCTTGTGGACATCTCTCGCGAGAACTTTGCACCGTGCGGCGCTTCGGGGTCCTCGATTGTTCCGTAGTAGGTTTCCCCGAGCTCTCCATCCACCATCATTGAGTGACAGGTTATGCACCCTACGCGAATACCGCGGAGGTTTTCAACGTCATCGCTGAGGAATGCCTCGTACAGCCTGTCTTTAACCTTGTCGCTGGCGTACTTCATCGTCGGACCGTGACACCCTCTGAAGCAGGCGTCCCACTCTTTAGCTTTTGGGAACCTGTCAAGATTTTTCTTGAAGTCAGAGGCGTAGCTCTGGAAGGCGAAGTAGCTGAAAACCACTGGGTTATAGTGCTTCGACTTTGTCCACTCATAGAAGTGTTGTGGATGGCAGGTGGCGCACTTTGAGTCGTCGGGCAGGATTTTCTTAATTTCCTCATCTGTTGCACCAAGCTTCTTTAGAACCTTCGCTGTAGCCTCGTTCTCCTCTTTGTACTTCTTGATAAGGTCTGAAATATCTGCTGAGACCACCTTTGTCTCAACGGTCACGTGGGTCTCTTTTTTCTCTGACTTAGAAGCCGTTGCCGCCGCAGGTGCTGAGGCTTCCTTCTTTGTGCATCCGCTGAACAGGCTCAGCACCAGCAGCACAGCCAAGGCTATGCCCACCCATTTTTTCATTCTCATATCACCTCTCAAAACTCTTCAGACAGACAGCCTCCTTTCGTAGAAGGAGGTGAACATGTGGCAAAAGCCACACGTTCTGGCGAAAAATGCCGATATTCAATAACAAAAAAGACATATTTATATTTTTTCGCTGAAATCTGAAAAATTATGAAATTTTGTTTTGCTGATTTATTCTCTGATATGTTATGATATGAAAAAATGTATCATAATGTGTTTTTATCCGTTATATAAATTTTATATGTCCTTTTAAAAGGTTCTCTCCTTATTATTCCCATATTTTCCAGTTTTGCAAGTATTTGACTCACCTTTGGACGTGAGAATGTGATACACTCCGCCTTCCAAATTTCTTCCTGTAGAGCTACACCACCTTTTGCCTTAATGAGTGATAAAATAAGCTCTTCATCATCAGTAAGTTCATTTTTACTTTCTTTTAGGAATTGAGAGGGCATTTCTCTTATTTTCTTCCAATTATTCTTAAGATAGTAGATTAGTGATAGCAAAATGGAAATTAATATGAGGGTAAGAATTGCAGAACGTGTTGATTTCTTTGCTGCAGGATAAAAAACACCCACATGGAAAGTTTCGTACTCTCTCAGTTTTCTGTTCCAGATGAGGATGACATGATTATTCTCAATGTTTACGTAATCAGGCATTACTGTCAAATCCTTTGAGTCTTTATATGGGAAATTGGCAGAGGCGACATCTGGAAAGGAATTCTCTGGCAATTTGATGGTGAGCAGAAGGTGCTCAACGAAATAGGGGAATGTTATGTCCTTATAGTAAAAGTACTCCTCTCCCGCCAGCCTTTTTTCTGCCCTGGCTAGAGCTTTTATCTCGTGCTTGCCAGGAGGAACGACAATACCCTCCCCTTTTAGCAAAACGTCAACTTCGTCTCCGATCAGTTGCATGTCCTCGCTGCGAATCGGAATGAGGACCTCCTCATCGGATTCAACTGAAATAAATAACCTCTCCTCGCCGTTGTCCAAATCCACGTGAATCTCCACCTTCTTCAGCACAGTTTCGCCATGCACCTCAGGCATGACAAAGGCGACCAGCACAGCAAACCAGAAAAGTCTCATATCTAAAAGAGCGTCTTATGGGATATTTATATCTATCAATTGAAAATGTATTGCTCAAAATTAAAAAATGGACAATTTAAGTATAAAATCAGATATATATTAAATAAATGCGTTATTAAACGTTAAGCTTTACTTTGAACGTCTTTTTATAAGGTTCGCGCACTATTAAACCACGAGCCTCGAGTTCTGATATTATTCTGCTCACTTTGGGTCTAGAGAATGGGAGCACTTCGCTCTTCCAGATGGTTTCCTGGAGCACTTCTCCACCCTGGCTGCGGATAAACTCCACTATTGCGCGCTCCTCTTCATTGAGGAAGACATTGGCAACCTCCACCTTGCGTTTGCGCTTTGCGTAATGGAATCCCACTAGGAACGTAAGAGAAGCTATAAGAAGGGTTGAGATTAAAAAGTAGTTAGGACCCTCTTTTTCGGGGAGGTGTATACCTACCTCAAATCTCTCCCCAGCTTTAAGGGACCGCTCCCACATCAGCGTTACCCTGTCGCCTTGAATGGAAACTCCATCAGGAGGTAGGCTCGTACTCCTATGGAAGGTGTCTGCAGAGCAGCAGTTTGGCAGAGTTCGATTAAACGTTCTGATTTCAGGAAGGACTCCCTCTGGAAATATCACCATCAGGCGGAATGTGTCCACATCATACGGAGTGGTGAATCCCTTGTAGAAGTATGCGCCCTCATTAATATCCACTTTCTCAACGGTGCTCATGGTGAAGGCGATACTTTCTCCTGCTTTCAAAGGCTGCGGAAAGTATATTCTCTTTCTTATTCCAAGCTCTTCAACCTTCATCGACTCACCGCTTGAGGTTACAGCGTTTAAAGGCAGATGAAAGGCGAAATCAAAAAATTTCAGCCCGTCCACCTTAGAGGTGAGTTTAACATAAAAGTGTTCGTCGCCAGTCTGCAGGTCTATCGTGACTGTTATTATATTTATATGGTAATCCTCCTCGCTGGCAGTAGTAATGGGGAGCAGGAAAAGGAAGATGCCTAACCATGCTATAATGACATGGAGTAGTGAAATTTTCATCACCACCATTATTGTTATCTAACATGTGAACATCAGTTGTAAGCTCTGTCAGCTCATGCGAAATCAGCGAAAATTTTAATACGTATAAGAAAGCATGCTTTCACATGCGTTCGCTCCTCGTGACTCTGCTTTTGCTCGCCACTATCGCGGGATGTACCTCCAGTGAGCCTCTGAAGGACATTAACAGCGAGGGCGCAGGCTGGGTGATGTTTCAGCATGACCTCGCCCACAGTGGCGTTGCGCAGGAAGAAGTAGCGCCACCTCTGAAGCTGCTATGGCAGGCAGGCACGCAGGCGCAGATTGGCTACTCCTCGCCTGTGGTGGCAGATAATCTCGTGCTTATAGGCAGTACCGACTGGAATCTATACGCCTTTGACGTAGCTACGGGTAGGGTGATGTGGAAGTTCCCCACCGGGGGCGAGGTTCACTCCACTCCGGCGGTGGCTGATGGCAAGGTGTACATCGGCAGCTACGACGGCTCCCTCTATGCCCTCGACCTCGCCACTGGAAAGAAGCTGTGGAGATATAAGACAAAAGGAGAGATTTTAACCTCACCGGCTGTAGCTGGGGGCATAGTCTACTTTGGCTCCTTCGATGGTTCGATAATCGCTCTCAACGCTGAGAATGGTAAGAAGCTATGGGAAAAGAAGACCAAAGGGCAGGTGCACTCATCGCCAGCGGTAGCTGATGGCAGGGTATTCGCAACTTCCTACCACGAGTACAGGATTTATGCGCTGGACGCAAAGACTGGAAAAACGCTCTGGAGCTATGAGACCCGGGGCTTTATCCATGCTTCGCCGGCGGTTTATAACGGCAGGGTTTACATCCCCTCGAAGGACTCCTTCCTCTACTGCTTGGACGCTGAGAGCGGCAGTGAGTTATGGAGGTTTGAAACCGGCGCACCAATAGATTCTACACCTGCCATTGCGAAGGGCAGGGTTTACTTCGGAAGCTATGACGGCTATGTGTATGCGGTAGACGCTGAAACTGGCGAAGAGGTGTGGAAGACAGAGATAGGGGCGCAGTTTATAGGCTCGCCGATAGTGTCAGGAAATGTGGTGTACATCGGCGCGCTGGATGGCAAGCTCTATGCTTTCAGCGCTGAGAGCGGTGAGATACTGTGGAACTACAGCATCGGCAATATGATATACTCCTCGCCGGCTGTAGCGAAAGGCCTGGTCTTTGTCTCAAGCTTGAATGGCATTCTCTATGCCTTTGCTCCTGAGTGAGAAATGACGGTGCTCGTTCTGCCAAGGAAGCTGGTGGAGGAGATTCTCAGCGACGCAAAGAGAAGGGCTCCTCAGGAAGCGTGCGGGGTGATTGCAGGAGAGGTTAAAGGAGAGCGCAAGCTTGCTCTTGCGGTTTACCCCTGCAGGAACGTTTCAAGCAACCCCCTCGTTAGGTACACAATTTCCCCTGAAGACCTGGTAAAGGCGCTGAGTGACATAGAGGGTCGTGGACTGGAGGTTCTGGGCTTCTACCACTCCCACCCTATGGGAAGCGTTGCACCTTCTGGAATAGACCATGCTAAGGCAAGCTGGGATAGCGCGAGCTACGTTATCGTTAACCTCAAGGGCGAGGTTGCATCGTGGGTGTGGGTGGAGGAGGAGAGGAAATTCCGGCGGGAGAAGGTGGTGGTTGAGGACTAGTGGTAAAACACCGTACCCACCATGGAATAGAAGAGGAGCATAAACGCTAGGGATATAAGGAGAAAGCCGCCGAAGCCCAGAAGAGCGAGCTTTGCAAGCTGCACCTGAAGCTTTGCAGCGCTATTACGAAGCGAGGGCTTTGCCTTCAGAGGTTCAACCACAGCCACGGCTGAGCCAGAGATGCCGCCGAGGAAGAGGAGGGCATAAAACGGGTAGCCTATCGTCGGGGCGCGTAAAACCTCAAAGGGGCAGCGGTGCTGTGTGGGTAAGCCGAATAGTACTACGTTGAAGTAGGGGCTAAGGAAGGTGAACATCGCCAGGAGAGAGACGGCAAAGGCTGCTACGCTGGCTAGACCTGAAGCGAGGGCTAGGCGTCGCTGCCTTCTTCGGAGGTAGGTGTAGAGCAGCCCCAGCGTCAGAGCGTATGCGATGAAGAACGCAAGCATTGCCACGTTGGTGGGGAAGTTCATAGCCACAAAGCCGTAGGGGTTGGTTTCTGTACGCAGTGCAGAGCCGCAGCAGGAGGTTATTACGTTGGGCGATATGCTTGTGTAGTAGCGAATTTCAAGGTAGATATCTGTTATTAGCAGGGGCAGGAAGAGCAGTAGGAGTGCATATTTGAGCTTCACCAGGGGGTAGTCTTCCGCCTGGGAATCCAGATAGTTAATCGTAAGCCAGGATGAGTACACAAATATCGTTAAAATTTTAATCCACAGCGTGGCGAAGCCATAGCTGTTCGCGTTCAGTGAACCAAAGGCGCACATGGCACCGCTGATAAAACTTGCAAGGTAGTCGGCTGTGGCTACGAAGAGGAGCAGGGAGAGCATCTGAAAGGCTAATGCATATTGCATGAGCGTCGAGACCAGGTAAGTGCGCTTCTCCAGTTCAAGCTGCTCCTCGCTGGCGCTGGCTGGGTTCCAGCGTCTGAGTATGCGCACTCCCTGCAGAGCGGCATAAACGCTCAGCAAGAGCACCACAGCTACGCCCAAAATCTGGGAGATGACCCAGAAGTTGAGTATCATCTCACTACCTCTACAAGCATGCCGTCGCGCATGTCGAAGATTACATCTACCATCTCGTGCTGATACACGAGGGGGTCATGGGTTGCTATTACTATCGTCTTGCCCTCTTCTTTAAGGGAGCGCATTATCCTTAGAAACTCCTCCGCCAGCTTGGTATCGAGATGTGCGGTGGGTTCATCTGCCACGATTATACTTGGGTTGTTTATTAGTGCCCTCGCAATAGCCACGCGTTGCTGCTCGCCGCCGCTCAGCTCGCGCACCTTAAAGCTGCTCCGCTTTTCCATCCCAAGCTTTTTAAGAAGATCAACAGCGCGTTTTCTGCCTTCTCTGGGTGGTGTCGGTGTAGGTATAAGGGGCACCGTCACATTCTCAAGCACACTCAGCTCCGGGATGAGATTAAACTGCTGGAAGATTATGCCCACGTGCTCTCGCCTGAAGATGGTTAAGAATTTCTCAGGGAGCCTTGAAACCTCTTTGCCGGAGATGAACACTCTCCCAGAGGTGGGTCTGGCGACGCAGGCGATCAGGCTTAAAAGTGTTGTCTTGCCACTGCCGGAAGGACCACGGAGCACAGCCACTTCTCCAGCGTCTATCTCAAGGCTCACATCTCTCACGGCTACGACTTCATTCGCCTTGCCCTTGTTGAACACCTTGGTAACGTGTTCGCAGCGTATCACCTAAATCCCCCGCATGGCTTCGTCAGGGTCTATTGTACTTGCCCTCCAGGATGGCACGACCACCGCCGCGAGAAAGGGCACAACGCTAATGACAAATATCAGCAGCAGGTCTTCTAGTGTAACCGCTGGCATGAGTTCAAACTCGGGATAAAGCGTCGACCAGCCGATCAGCACAGGCTTGAGCAGAGGTGCACCCAGGTAGAACACATGTAGGTAGGCAAGGATTATCCCCGCTAAGTATGAGTTCAATGCCAGCACCACGCCCTCGAAGGTTCTCATCTCCAGCACATCGCCGGTGCTCCACCCCAGAGCCTTAAGGATGCCAATCTCCCGCTTTTCCTCGGCGGTTAATCCAGAGGCGCGGTCCCACACGAGGATAGCGAACGCCAGTATAGCGCCAAGGATGGTGGCGAGGAATACGCCAGAGCGCCAGCCGAAGATGGCGTCGTATGTCTCGCGTATCTGCTCCTTCGTCAGCACCCTTGCATCTGGGAGCGCATTGGCGATTTTTATGGCTATGTTCGGAAGCTCAGAGGGGTTTGCTACGTAAACCGCGAGATCGTTGGCGTATCCCTCAGGTATGCCGAAGAACTCCCTTGCCTTATCGCGTGGCATCACTATGAGGTCTGCGCTCTGCAGCGCTGACCGGGAGGAGAAGATGCCGGCTACGAGGAACTTATCATAACCACCACGGTGGTTTCGTAAAATCAGCTTATCCCCTATGCGAAGACGCTTTTCCCTTGCAAGCGCTTCCCCCACGAGTACCGCGTTACCGCTGGAAAGATAACCCTGTACAACCTCTACGGGAAGCGTATCAAGGCTTTTAACGCCAATGATGGTGTAGGTTGCATCTTCTTCAACGTCGTAGTAATACCCCCATATTCTGGGCTCAACCCTGCTCACCCCGCGAATGTTCTGAATGGCTGAGGCATATTCCAGGGGCACGAGTCCCTGCCTTCCGGCAATGATTTTCTGCACTGTTATGTCTGGTGCTAAGGAGAGGGTCTCTCTTGCCTCTTGCTTAAGGGAGCCCATCATCATAACAACGCTGGCGAGCATGAACACCACAAGGGTAAACACAATTATCGTAGCCAGGTTCTTGCCCTTCCTGCGGAGCAGGAAGTTTACCGCGTAATCCAGAATGTTGCGGTGCTTTTCAAGGCTCATCTCTCCACCTCTAAGCGAGTGTCGAAGCCTTCAAAACGAGGTCTCCCAAAGCCGGTACACGAGGCATGGTAGCATAGTTGCGTGGGCATATCGCGAAAGCAGCCCGAGAAGTCGACTATGCTCGGGTTGCGCGTGGAATAGCAGTCCGTAGCGATAACCAGGTCGCTTAGCTCGAGAGCCTTAGCGATAGAACGCTTCTCCTCCAGCAGCGAGACACGCGCCTGAGCATGTGCAGCGAGCACAGCTATGCCCAGAAGCTGGAGCACTAATAGTAGGACAACCTGCGAAGAGTATCTCATCGCGGCTTAACACCCCGCTTTACGACTTCTGGGAAGGTAAGGATATCTCCAGAGGGATAATCTTTGCGGAAGCTCTCGGCGTCGTCTACGCTTGCGAACACCACAATGCCAAAACCCATCGGCGTGGGTATAGCAGCGTCCACGACGTAGTATGCACGCTCAGCATCCACCCACTCCTGGGTGTAGTAATCTCTGCAGTATATCTGTGCTATATCATCGCGGTGCTTGTTGTAGTAGATGAACATGTCCCCGGGATCGTCGAAGAATTTCACCTCCCTGCTATTGTGAATGACCTCACACGCCCAGTTTTCGTAATCCTTAACGAACATACCACACTCAGGACAGCGAGCCTCCTGGGGTATGGGTACAGGTTCAAGATTGGGGGATACCACCTTCTCGCTTCCCTTCTGAGTGCAGCCAGCGAGCATTAGCATGGCAAGCATGAGCACTGCAATGCCGCGCATAAAGTAATTTCATTTCAGGTGCATATAAAAATTTAATCCCTGAAAATGTGGGCAAAGCGCAACTCTGGTATTGATTCTCACGCGAATATGCAAGATAACGCGTCAGAACGTGAAAAGAGTTATCACAAGACTGGACAAAATATTTATTTATCCCCTCCGCCTTAAAACACACGATACGTATGAAGATGGATTTACTATACCTCGCTCTTCAGAATATAAAAAGGAGGAAGTTTCGCACCGTCGGCGTGGTGATAGCTATAGCCATAGCCTCTGCCACGCTTTTCTCCTCTATTATACTGATGAAGAGCATGTCCTCCTCGCTGGAGCTGGGCATAGCTCAGCTCGGTGCAGACATAATGGTGGTGCCTCGTAGCACAGAGGAGCCGCTCAGCGCCATCCTTCTTGGTAGCGCCCCCTCGAAGAGCTACATCAGCAGGAAGTATGAGGAGCGCATCGCTGGCATAGAGGGTGTGGAAAAGGTGGCACCTCTGGTATTCCTGGAAACCTCAGAGCAAAAGTGCTGCTTCAAGCCGGGGATCTTCATCATCGGCTTCGACCCCCAGAGGGACTTCATAGTAAAGCCGTGGGTGGAGAAGCAACTCGGCAGCCTAGACGCGTTTGAGACAATTGCGGGCTCCGGCTACGACTGGGTACTTGGTTTTAAGGTTTACTTGTATGGGTTTCCTTTTACTGTCGCCGCAAAGATGCCCAGCACTGGCGTGGCCTACTTCGATAAGGGAATCTTTATGCCCCTCGACCGCCTCTACTGGCTGGCGAAACGCTCTCGGGAGTATGAGGATATAGCCGACATACCGCTACGCCCCGGGCAGGTGTCTGCGATTATGATACAGATTGCGCCTGAGGCTGAGGCGGAGCGCATCGCAAAGGCGATTGAGTTCTACTTCCCCGAGCTAAAGGCTGTGGTGGCTCAGAAGGCGCTGGGCAACGTGAAGAAGCAGATGCAGATGCTGCTTCGCAGCCTCCTCGCCCTGAGTGCCTTTACCTGGCTGACAGCGGTAATCCTGGTTTCTGTAATCCTCTCAATGAGCGTCAATGAGCGTCGACGTGAGTTTGGAATCCTGCGCGCCTTGGGTGCGACAAAGCGCTTCATCTTCGGCGAGGTTATCGCAGAGGCGTACATTCTGGCGACGCTTGGAAGCGTGCTCGGCATGCTCGCAGGTTATGCATTCCTTACGGGCTTCCAGGACTTCGTGGTGGGCTACCTGAACATGCCCTACCTCATACCCAACAAGTTCTACGTGGCGCTGATAAGCATTGTTATAATCGACGTGTCGCTATTCCTGAGCACCCTGGCAAGCTTTTACCCTGCTTACAAGAGCGCTGAGCTCGAGCCCTATGAGGCGATTAGGTCGGGTGAGTAGATGATAATTGAGACCCAAAGGCTGACAAAGATATACAACCTGGGCGAGCAGGAGGTTGTCGCGGTGAGCAATGTGAACCTCGCCGTTGAAGAGGGGGAGTTCATCTCCATAGTGGGACACTCGGGCAGCGGCAAGACGACGCTGCTCTCCCTAATAGGCGGGCTGACAAGGCCAACTTACGGCGAGGTGCTAATTGAGGGAGTAAACATCTGGAGCTTGAACGATGAAGAGCTTTCACGGCTTAGGAATAGGAAAATAGGTTTTATGTTCCAGTTTTCCAGCCTTATCCCAACGCTCACAGTAAAGGACAACATGCTTCTCCCAGCCGCGCTCTCGGGTAAAGTGAGAAGTGAAGAGATGCGAAGAGCGCGGACACTTCTGGAGCTTGTTGACTTAGTCGACAAGATAAACGCATACCCCACACAGCTCTCCGGCGGGCAGCAGCGCCGCGTTGCTATAGCGAGAGCATTCATGAACCGCCCGAAGATTATTCTTGCCGACGAGCCTACAGGCGACCTCGACGAGGAGTCGGAGATTCAGGTGATGGAGCTCCTCAAAACCATGAATGAAGCTGAGGGCACGACGATTCTGCTGGTCACCCACAATCGGGAGCTTGCGGCGCAGACGCAGCGAACACTTGTGATGAAGAGTGGGCAGCTTTTTGAAAAAAGACGTTGAAAAGAGAATTTCCATAATATAAAAAAGATTTCATTGCTTCAAATATTATTTATAACATTCATTTTATTATAATTTCGAAAACTCTTAAAGTGGTTATCAGGATAACAAAAATAGGTGCTGTGCTGTGAAGCTCAGGCTTGATTATCTTCAGACTTTTAAAGAGGTTGTTGAAGAGGGAAGTTTTCTCGGCGCCTCCAAGGCGCTTGGCATGAGTGTAAGTACAATAAGTTTACACATTGACGCTGTTGAGAAGTTTTTTGAGGCTCGTCTGCTTGAGCGCAATGTCAGTGGGGTGAAGCTCACCCGAGAGGGAGAAATCGCCTACAACAGCATAAGAGAGCTTTTTACCCTTCTTGAAAAGACAAAGAAGGGTATAAAAAACCTGAGCACGAAGATTGTAAATATAGGCATAGGCTGTGTGGGTGTGCCAATAATAGCTGAGATTCAGATGGGCTATAAGGATGTTCGTCCTGATGTAGATGTCAGGGTAAAGCTCACCGGCGAATACACCTGCTTAGAGCTTTTAGAGCATGGAGAGGTAAGTGTTGTGCTTGCAGGCTATCCTACGCCTCTAAAGCTGGGCGACGGCTACCGTGTAGAGAAGATAGGCTACGATCGCTTTGTTTTAATAGTACCCCCCAACCACGAGCTGGCGAAAAAGCGCGAGGTTACAGTAGAAGACGTGCTCTCATATCCCATGGTCACCCTCAACAAAGGGTACAGCAGCACTGCAATTGAGGATACCCTGAGAGAGCTCAGGAACATAGAGAAGGAGCAGAAGATTGAGTGCAGCGTGACCGATATATTCTCCCAGATTTATGGCGTTTCCTCGGGGCTTGGTACAGCTATCGCAAGCTATGTGCTCTCAAAGCGATACGAAGAAGGGGGGCTGGTTGTAATA
The DNA here is from genome assembly GCA_002011115.2 of Candidatus Pyrohabitans sp. JdFR-17. Taxonomy (GTDB): domain Archaea; phylum Hydrothermarchaeota; class Hydrothermarchaeia; order Hydrothermarchaeales; family BMS3B; genus Pyrohabitans. Next base: position 30,243 of record MTME02000090.1, on the reverse strand, counting down.
AAGGAGATAAAGGACTTCACCGACGAAAGACCGATATATGCGATAACCACAGATAAAGCACTTGAAAATCCCGTTATTGCCGATTTCTACACATATCTCATTGAAAGAGGAACTCAGCTTCTTGAGAAATACAAGTTGAGAGGCGATTAGATGAAGGGGAATAATACAAGAAAGTATATCCCATACATATGGCTGGATGACGAGTCGGGGAACCCCATGATGATGGACGAGAGGTGTACAATAATTTTTAGCGAGACCCTCAGCACATTGAGGCTCAGCCTCTATAAAATAATCGGCGAGGGCTCAGAGATGCTTCTCCGCCTGATAGGCAGAGACATGGGGAAAAAGTATGCGCAGCTTGTGCTGAAGCATTACCCGGAGTTGAATGAGGTAAGCAAGCGTACGCAGATTCACGAGCTATGCTCAATAATACTCAGAAATACAGGGTTTGGGAAAATAGAGATTCTTGAGCTCGATGTGACCAAGCCAGAGATGCGGGCGATAATCGAGGACGCACCTTCTGGGCTGGGAATCAAGTCTCTTCCTCCCATATACAACCTCGAAGCAGGGATGTTGTGCGGCATCCTCGAGGAGCTCTTCGAGAGGGAGATGGTAGTCTCAGGCTACAGGTATAATGAAAGCGAGGATAATTATGAGCTAACAATAACGAAGGTGGAGTGAATGCGAGTATTGGACGTTAGAGGTGAAATATGCCCAGTTCCCCTCGTGCGCTGCGTGAATGAAATAAAGAAAATGAAACCCGGAGAGGTGCTGAAAGTTATCTCAGATCACCCTCCCGCGAAGAAGAGCATATCCATGGAGATGGAGGAACAGGGACACGAGTACACCATCGAGGAAAATGGTGCTGAGTTTACGATAACAATAGTCGTCAAGGGTAGGTAGTATGCGGTACCTTTCCCCTACAACAGCAGCGATTCTTCTTGCCCTGCTGAATCTGTCGTTGTATATAGTCATAGACAGACCATGGAGTATAACCACCGGCGAGAGTCATTTTGTTGCCTATGTGGAAAACCTATTTTTTCCAGAGCACGTGGCTAACAATGCTTACTTCCAGCGGTATATACCTGAACTGAACTGGCGTGTATGGCTAAACTTCGGAATAATTTTCGGCGCTTTTATTGGTGCATACCTAGGCAGGGACTTTAAGGTGCGCATCCCTAGAGTAAAAGCTCGCTACATACAGGTTTTCATAGGTGGTTTACTAATGGGCTATGGGGCTCGCCTGGCGATAGGGTGCAACGTTGGTCATATAATGTCGGGCATGCCTCAGCTGGCGGTCTCAAGCATAATCGCCTTCATAGCAATAGCTGCCGGTGCATACATCGGTGGGAAGATTTTAATGCGGGTGGTGTGAATGGAGTCTCTGATTGGTTTTGCCTTCGGCATGGCGATAGGTTTTGTGCTTGAGCGCGGACAGTTCTGCATGGCTTCGGCGTTCAGAGATTTCTTTCTATTCCGCCACACGCATATTCTGCGTGCTGTAATGCTGTACTTGGCTTTGCTCACACCTGCATTCTTTCTGTTTCACCGTGCAGGCTTGATTGAGACCTACCCCTACATAAAGGATGCCGGGCTATTCACCGCTTTGGGTGGTGTGATCTTTGGCATAGGCATGGTGCTTGCGGGCGGCTGTGCTTCTGGCACACTTTACAGAATAGGCGAAGGTTACGTCACCTCGCTTGTGGCACTTGTGGGCATGCTTCTGGGTATTGCCGTCTTTGGTGAGAGTTACTCCTGGATAAAGGAGGTCTTGATAGACCCAACTAACATAGGCAGGTTTACAATTGCACAGGTTGCGGGTATCCCTCAGAGCATGGCTATACTCTTCGGCACCGCTGGTTTTGCAGCCATATATTTATGGATGAAGAGAAGTTTTAGAAAGTGAATCCACATTGAGATTTTTCAATATTTAAATTTGGAAAAACTTTTAAATATAAACAAATGTCAGTTTGAATTATGAAGTATTTAATAACATTTATAATTCTAATAACAGGACTTTTCACAGGTTGTGCAAGAGAACCTCAGCCAGAGCTACCTTTCAACTATGACGATAAGAACTTTACATTAGCGTTAAGGAGTGGCACTCCAGTAGTACTTGAAATAGGTGCAAATTGGTGCAAACAGTGCATTGAGCAACAACCTATAATGGAGGAGCTAGAGGGGGAGTATAAAGAGGTGAAATTCTTCCTTGCGAACTTCGACACAGAGAAAGAGCTTGTTAAAAAGTATAGAGTTAGAGGCATACCTTACTTTGTTTTCTTTGATGCGGGTGGGAAAAAATCCTTTGAAATAACCGGCTTTCAGGAGAAAAAAGTTATGGAGATGTTTATAAAAAGAGTCCTTTACGGTAGCTTTGTCCAGAATGACACCTACACCACCTTTGGTGGTCTGAAGGAGCCAGAAATCAAACTGAAAGATGATAAAGTGATAATAGAAACCCAGGCTACTGAAAACCTAACCGTATGGGGAGAAAGTGTAGAGATTATCCTGAACAACATGACCCTTGAGGTATTGAACGTCACCCCACCAATAAACAGTATCCGCGATTTTGAGGTGATGAATTTAACCGAGGGCGCTGTTATAAAAGCGGAGGCTGGTCTTCCCATCAACATAACTGCTTATGATACCTTAAATGTTGAGCTCAAGCTGGGAATTTTTGATATCGACTGCTGCGGAAACTACCGCGAAGTGCTTGTGGGTGGAAGTTTCATAGAATTTGACTAAACTTAACCTCCATCTTCTTGCTCATTTTCGGATTTTGTGTAAGACTACCATTTTAGTTTTCTACATAATAGAACATGCTTTCGAAAAATTTAAATACATGTTCTTATATCTAATAATCTGGCACAATTAATGTAAAAACATGAACGCATAAAGGGCATTAAAAAATAATTTAACAAAAAGAGGAGGTGAAAGTGGTGGAAACCTGCCAACCCGCTAAAATATGGAGGTGGAGGGCGTGAACAAAGGTCTAATGGCGCTGCTCGCAAGCGTGCTGTTTTTGGCCAGTGTCTCGCAGGTGAGTGCGATTGAGCGCCCTGGTCCCCTTGTATCGATGGATTGGGTGCAGCAGCATCTGGATACCATCAAAGATCCGACCCAGACGGAGATTCGCCTTGTTGAGGTGAGCAAAAGCGACAGCTATAAGAAGGAGCATATTCCGGGTGCAGTGAATGTTAAATGGAGCAGTGAGGTATTTCTGCCATATACAAACCGCATGGTTCTCGATTATGCTTCGATGCAGGCTGTGATGAAGAAGCTTGGGGCTACTCCGGATACTCTCATAGTTATATACGGCGACAGCCTCACACAGGCGACACGATTCTACTGGACGCTGAAGTTCTGGAATGTGGAAAATATAGCCGTAATGGATGGTACAAAGAAGGCGTGGAAGGCAGAGGGACGTCCTCTGACCACAGAGGTGCCCGCTGTTGAGCCCCGCGATTACCCATTGAAATACCCACCAAATGGTAAGATATACGCTGTGAAAGAGTTTGATGTAATGCGCGGTCTCGCCACAGGCAAGGTTCTGTTCGTGGACACCAGACCCAAGAAATACTATGATGGCAAGAAGTTCTCAGTAAGCAAGTGGGTGAGAAGCGGTCACATACCCGGTGCAGTGCAGTGGTCGGCTCCCGAGGAGGTTTCCAAGGATGGCAAGTTCCTGCCAATTGAAGAGCTGAGGAAGATGGCGGAGGAGAAAGGCATCACCGGCGACAAGGAGATAATTGTGTATTGCAACACCGGCGTGAGGTCCTCTACGACCTGGTTTATCCTTAGCGAACTTCTCGGATATAAGAAAGTTAAAAACTACGACGGATCTATGAGAGAGTGGGCCAACGAATTCTACCTGCCAGTGGAGCCTGACAACTTCAACATTTATAAGGACTTCCCGAAGACTCCGCTGCAGGAGATGAAGGAAACCGCGGATGCCAATGCCGAGAAGGTTGCAGCGCTAGAGAAGGAGCTTGAGGATCTGAAGCAGCAGCTTGCAGAGACAAAACAGATAGCAGAGGCAGCAAAGGCCGAGGGCAAGGGCTTGTGCGGACCTACAAGCGTTGCGCTGCTGGCGGCACTTCCGCTCGCAGGGTATGCGCTTCGCAGGAGGTACATGAAGAACTAAAACCTCCTCTCTTTCTTTTTTATTGTTAGACTCTTGCCTTCTATTGAAGAACAGGGAATGGATTTGTGTGATTTCTTTGGAAATGAAGAATAGTCTCCCTACACCGCTTTGGTTAGCTCTATTGGAGAGGTGCAGGAGGCTGAGGTCAGGCTCTTTGGTGAGAGTTAAAAGACTGCTGGAGGTAGCCTGAAAGTTGAGCGGAAAATTTGAAACCGCCGTGCTTGGTGCTGGTTTGGCTGGTTTAGCGGCGGCATACACTCTGGCAAAGGCGAAAAAGCGTGTGGTTGTTGTTGAGAAGGACTTGCAGGTAGGCGGGCTCTCGCGCACGGTTGTGCACAACGGTTTCCGCTTTGACCTGGGCGGGCACCGCTTTTTCACAAAGAACCCTGAGATTGAGGAACTGGTGAAAAATCTGCTCAGCGATGAGCTTGTTTTAGCTAAGAGAAGCAGCAAGATTTTTATGCGTGGAAAGTATTTTGATTACCCCCTTAATCCTCTCAACGCCCTTTTAGGACTTGGAATGAGAGAGAGCGCAAAGATAGTTATAGACTACTCGCGTGAGAGGCTGCGCTCGGGGAGGCGTATAGTATCTCTTGAGGACTGGGTTGTGGCAAACTTCGGAAGAGAGCTCTTTAATATATTCTTTAAGGAGTACAGCGAGAAGGTTTGGGGGATAAGCTGCGATAGAATAAGCGCTGAATGGGTGGCTCAGCGCATTCGCGGTCTCTCGCTGAGCGTCGCGCTTAAGGATGCGCTGCTTAGAATTAACCATCGCAAGCCTGCGACGCTTATAAGGGAGTTTCTCTACCCGGAGAAGGGTATAGGAAGGCTGGCGGAGAGGCTCATGGAAGAGGTATCCCCCAATCCTGTGCTTTTTGGCTGCAGGGTGAAGAGGATAACCCATTCCAATGGGAGGATCCAGAGTATTACCGCACAGAACTGCGATAGTGAGATAACAGTAGAAGCGAACAGCTACATATCCAGCATCCCCTTCACCAGCCTTGCTAAAATGCTCTCACCCGAGCCGCCCGAGGATGTGCTCCGCGCCGCCTCTCGCCTGAGGTTCAGAGATACGGTGATAGTTGCAGTTATGGTGAATAAGCCCAGAGTAACATCCCTGAGCTGGATATACATCCCCGAGAAGAAGATACCCTTCGGCAGGATACATGAGCCAAACAACTGGAGCGAGACGATGTCTCCAAGGGGCAAGACTTCGCTTGTAACTGAGTACTTCTGCTTCTCGGGCGAGAAGCTGTGGAATATGAGCGACACCGAGCTTGCCCAGCTAACCGCAGAGCACCTGGAGGAGCTGGGTTTTGTTAAAGAAAAGGAGGTTATCGACGCCTGCGTTGTGCGGGTGCCCAATGCATACCCCCTGCTTGAGGTGGGCTATCGCAGGCATTATGAGGTTATCCTGGACTACCTCTCACACTTTGAGAACCTTCAGCTGGTGGGGAGAACCGGGATGTTCCGCTACCACAACATGGATCATGCCATGGAAACAGGCATAAAGGCAGCAAGAAACATTCTGGGCGAGAAGCATGACCTGCTCACAGTTAACTGCACCACTGAGTACATAGAGGAGGTTCGTTAGGTGAGGGCAGCCATTGTTATGCCCGCGTGGTTGCCCGAGGATATATTTCCCACAAAGACCGCCAAAGCGCAGGTGAATTACTGGCAGCCTCTGGGCGTGCTGTACCTCGCTGCTTCCCTCCGCGAAGCTGGGCACGAGGTTAAGTTTTTTGACGGCTCCTTTCTGAACCATGACGAGGTTATACAGCGCATTAAGGAGTTTGACCCCGAGTTTGTTGGGATATATGCAAACACCGCCCTCTGGAAGAAGGCGGTGAAGACCGCAGAGGACATTAAGAAGGTGAGCGAGGCTTCTGTTTTTGCCGGCGGACCCTACCCTACGGCGATGGGAGAGAAGGCGCTGACAGAGGCTCCTGCTCTGGATGCGATTGTCGCTGGGGAGGGCGAACTCACCCTGTGCGAGGCTCTGGAAAGGCTGGAGAAGGGGAAGAGCTTAGATGGAGTTAAAGGAGTGATTTACAGGGAGAAGGGGAGAATAATCAAGAATCCTCCACGCCCACCCATAGAAAACCTGGACGCGCTGCCATTCCCTGCAAGAGACCTGCTGGAGGATAAAAATCTCTATGTGCCCCCTGCAGGCACCTACCGGCGAAAGCCGGTGGCGATAGTCATGACTTCTCGCGGTTGTAATGGGCGCTGCATATACTGCTACCAGCTCACCGGCGAGCGGAGGATACGCTACAGAAGTGTTGAGAATGTGCTCGAGGAGATTGAGTTCTGCCTGGAGCAGGGGTACCGTGAGATTCGCTTTCTGGACGACACCTTTGCTGGCGATTATTCTCGCGCAATGCGCATAGCTGAGGAGATTAAGCGTCGCGGTTTAGATGTCACCTGGTTCGTCTCAGCGCGAGTGAACCAGGTGGACGAGCCCTTGCTTAAAGCCTTTCGCCGTGCAGGTTGCTGGGCGATATTCTTCGGCGCAGAGAGCGGAGTGCAGAAGAATTTAAATGCCCTGCGCAAGGGCATAACCCTTGAACAGACTAGGCGAGCGGTTAAAGCTGCGAAGAGAGCAGGGCTCAAAGTTGTCACCGCTTTTATCTTTGGCATCCCCGGCGAAACCTACGAAGAGGCATTGAAAACAATAGACTTTGCGATTGAGCTTGACCCTGACTTTGTGAACTTCCATACCATGACGCCCTTCCCGGGCACCGAGCTTTACGACCGCGCCTCTGAGCTGGGGCAGATGTCTTCGCGCTGGGAGGATTTCACCTTTGAAGGCGCCGCCTTCATCCCTCATACAATGACGAAGGAGCAGATAGAAGAGCTCCGCAGGATTGCGTTCAAGCGCTTCTACTCCAGACCGCGCTACATCCTCAGGAGACTCCTCGGAATACGCACTCTGGACGATTTTAAGCTTGTAACCCGAGGCTTAAAGAGCTTATTCTGGATATGGATGAGGGAGGACGTGTTCAGGGTGGCGCCGCCAAGCAACCAAAATGTTAATAAGTAGCCCACCAAAAAAGAAAGCGATAATGGCAGGATGGAGCTGGATTCAACAGGGTCTTTTTTTGTCGTGGTTAAGACATAACATGCCACAGTTTCCAAACGCACCAAAGCCATAAAAAAAGAAAATTTTATATATCCCTATACCGATTAGAACTTGGCTATTAATATACCAATTAGGAGGAATTAGGGGTGAAAATAGACATAAACAGTGAAGAATTTGAGAAGCTTCCACTGTTGCAGAAGCTACTGCTGATAGAAGAGAGGAAGAAGGAAATATATAGAGAAATTGAGAATATTTTTCAGAACAATCGTCTCTGAGCCACTATCGTTTTCCGAGTTTTGCTACGGTTAACCCCACACTCCGTGAATTTTCACTCCACACTTGGGGCACTTCCCTTTTACTATCCTGTATTTGAGTACATCAAAACCATGGCGCTCAATCAGAAGTTCGCCGCAGTTGTAACATTGCGTATTTTCTCCTTCCCCCAGGATGTTGCCTATGTAGATATATAACAATCCTTCCTCCTTTCCTATATCCCTCGCCTTCCTGAGGGTGTCCGAGGGGGTTGAAGGGGTGCTCATGAGTTTGTAATCAGGGTGGAACCGCGTTACATGCCAGGGTATCTCCTCACCTACACTCTTTATGAACCTGGCTATGCCTCTGAGCTGCTCCTCATCATCGTTGTAGCCAGGGATTATAAGGGTGGTCACTTCTACCCAAATCCCCAGCTCTTTATAAAGCTTTATGCTCTCCAGCACAGGCTTGAGCGTCGCTCCGCAAACCTCGCGGTAGAACTCCTCTGTAAAGCCTTTAAGGTCTATATTCGCAGCGTCTATAAAGGGGGCGATCTCCTTGAGAGCCTCCGGGGTGATGTAACCATTTGTGACAAAAACATTTTTAATGCCCTTCTTTTGTGCAAGTTTTGCGCAGTCTACTGCGTACTCTGCAAAAATTGTTGGCTCTGTGTAGGTATAGGAGATGCTGGCGCAGTCGTACTGCGCAGCTTGCCTCACCACCTCTTCCGGCGGAAGGTCTAATCCCGCGATCTCGCCATCCCTCTCACGGGGCATCTGAGAAATCTCCCAGTTCTGGCAGTGAAGGCAGCGGAAGTTGCATCCCACTGTGGCTATGGAGTAGCTCCTTGTGCCTGGAAGGAAGTGGTACAGGGGCTTTTTTTCAATCGGGTCGATGTTGTAGGATATAGCCCTGCCGTAAACAAGCGTATACAACTTTCCCCCTCTATTCTCCCTCACACCGCATATACCACGCTTTCCTGGAGATATAATGCAGCGATGGCTGCACAGGTAACACTTAACCTTCCCCTCCTCCACCGGAGTGTAAAATCTCGCCTCCATGGAATAAGGTTGTCGCCCGTGGTATTAAACTTTTCCTAACTGGAGAGGGAGTTTTTAATCTTCTCCACCGTCTTCTTCGCCTGCACGCGTATATAGCCGAGATTTATGTTTGGCTCTGTGAAGAACCAGAAGAATACGCCATCTGCGCTTAATATAAAAAATTTGCCATTCTCCATCTCAGAAATTATGTCACTGACCTCACCCATGCCGGAGACTGTAGAAACCTCTCTAGCAGCGCTTACAAGCTGGGCTATTAAGCCTCCAGCTACCTCCAGTTCCTCTTGATTCATTCGAGAGGAGTGGGAAGCTATAGTCAACCCGTCCATGTCTATTATTCCCGCTGCGGTTACACCAGAGATCTTCAAAAAGTCCACAAGTATCCTTTCCAATATCTCCTGCATCTCTAATCCACCCCTTACCTATCTACCTCCATCACCCTCTGCTATGTTAGCAAGCCTCCACATCATCCTGTCAGCCACTTTTTCTGCTTCTTCCTTTCCAAGCTTATTTTTAAGAGCTGTTTTCCGGAGGTAGTTTATGAGTTCAGCTACCTCTGCGCAGGAAGCTTCGCCTTCATTAAACCTCATCTCAGTAAGCCTGAGCTTTAGGAGGTTTTTGCCCTTGACTTCTCCAAAGATTTCACTGAGTTCCCTCTCAATAAAACTCAGAACTCTTCTGCACTTCTCAGCTGAGAGCTTTGTATTCCTAAGTTTTTCCATATCGAGCTTCGGTTTAAACTCTTCTAGAGCTCTCTCTGCAGCCTTCTCTGCATCTGCCATGATTCTCTCTTTAAACTTTAAAATCTCCTCTGGTATTTCCGGTGTAGCGGCTGAGGAATCGACTTCCACTTCAATCGCTAATTTATTCGGTATTTTTTCAGCCACTCTACTCATTGCTCCGTCTTCAACAATTAATATCTCCAGTGCGCCGTCTCTGAGTTCAGGTTCTGGTAGAGTAAAAAAGGAAGAGTCCCCGGCTGACGATACCACTTCTTTCATCGTTAAAACTATTGAACCATTAAGAAAAAGAAAATAGAGGGAGACAAGCTTTCCTTCTTCTTTGAAGTTTAACCTGAGCACCCCGGTGAAGCTCTGTCTTTGTCGGTTTTCAATCTCTGCACCCAGCTCTGAGGCATCCACTCTTTTGATTGACTCCAGTTTTGCTGAGTTGCAGAGGGAACAGATTGTTTTGACCACCTCTATTGGGATTTCTCCCATCCAGCTTACCTCTGAGGTTAAATAAAGAGGGTCACATCAGCGTCGCTGGCGATGTCTAAGAAGCCCGCCGCACCAAGGCAGGCGTCTACCACAGGTAAGAGATCGCTCTCAGGACAGCCCATCACATCCATGGTCATCTGGCAAGCGTAGAACTTGACGCCCATATCCTTGCACATGTTGATAAGCTCTTCGATGCTGGGCACATTTTGCTTCTTCATCATACTCTTCATCATCATCGTTGCCATGGCTGTCATGCCTGGAAGCATGCCTATTATGTTGGGCACTGGCATGGGCATCGCCGGATTAGCTATGGGGGCAACCTTCAGGCTCTTGTATTTTTTCTTGTTGATTATGTCCAGACCGTAGAAGGTGAAGAACAGGTGCGCCTCCCAGTCCATGCTCGCTGCTGTGCTCGCGAGTATGAGAGGCGGATAGGCGGCGTCAAGGGTGCCCTTACTGACGATTATGCACAACTTTTTTTTCTTACTTTCCTCTTCTGCCATTTTAACCACCTAAGCAGGTTTTTTTACGTAAAATATAAATTTACCACCTTCTTCGCTACTCTCGAGAAGTTCAAATCCGTTCTGTTTTGCCCATGCCGGTATGTCGCTCTTTGAACCCTTGTCCGTGGTGATTATTTTCAACACCTTCCCGGGAGCGAGCTTCTGCATAGCCTGCCTCGCTTTGAGCACTGGCATCGGACACGAAAGGCCACTTGCATCCATAACCTCATCAGCCTCAACCACGACACACACACCTCCGAAACTTTTTTACTTGATTTTAAGTAAATAATCTATATATAAAGTTTTCCTTATATAGGTGCGAGGAACATGATCGATGAAAAGCTGGTGGAGCACCTGAGGCTGATGAACCTCACCGAATACGAGTCGCGCACCTACCTTGCGCTTGTCGCTAAGGGGACAGCGACGGTTAAGGAAATACGGGAGCTTGCCCAGATTCCATATTCGCGGGAGTACGACATTCTTGAGAGTCTGGAGCGCCGTGGTTATGTGGTGGTGCAGCCTGGTAGACCCAGGAAGTACCGTGCCGTTGACCCCCGTGAGATACTCTCCAAGGAGCTTGAGCTTCGTGTTAAGGCAGTGGAAGAACTCATAAAAAAACTTACACCCCTCTATCAGAAACACCAGGACGAGGTGTCCTTTGATGAGGTAATCTGGATGCTCAAGGGAAGGGAGAATATACATGACAGGCTTATTAGTATGCTGGAAAGCGCCGAGCGTGAGGTGCTCATTGTTGGCATAAAGCCTGTTACAACAAAGGCAATAGCGAGGGCGTTGGAGCACGCGAAGAAGCGAGGGGTTAGCATTAAAGCCCTGGGGGAGTTTAGCGAGGGCACAATTGAGCTGTTTAATAAGATAGGTGTGGAGTACAAACGCTATCCTCACGACCACTCGCGCTTTGTGGTTGTGGATGAGAGGGAGCTTATCTTGGCGAGCGATGACCCTGCAAACTACGTTTTTGCGCTTTATAACCGCAATCCGGGGTGTATAAAGCTGTACAGAAACTACTTCCACCACGTCTGGGAGGAAACACCTGCGCAAGATTTAAAACCTGGCAGATAGATTCACAAATATGGAGAGAATAAGCATCTCACTACCAGAGAGACTTCTGGAGGAGTTTGACAAGATTCTCAAAGAGAAGGGGTACGTATCCAGGAGCGAGGGGATTCGCGACGCTATAAGGAGTTATATTTTAGAGCACAGCTTTATGAGCCAGCTATCAGGCGAGATTGCCGGTACAATCTCAATAATCTACGATCACGATGAGACCAATGTACTTGAGAGGCTTACAGATGCGCAGCACGACTTCGCTGAGGTTATAGATTCCTCGCTTCACATCCATCTGGACAGGCATCACTGCCTTGAGGTTATTGTTGTACGCGGAGACAGCACCCCGATAAAGCAGCTTCTGAATCGCCTGAAATCGATTAAAGGTGTGAAGTACGCCAAGCTTACCACAAACGTGGCTGAGATACCGGAATAACTATTATTGCGTATCTATTATCCCTTAGCTTCAGCAATAGTTTGCCTTGTTATCCCACAACAAATTAAAAGTGGTACAATATGGGAGTAGTGGTAACTATTGATAAAAAGGGGAGAATTGTTTTACCCAAAAAGATCCGGGAGAGTGTGGAAATAAGAACTCCGGGTAAGGTATTAATTTCGTCCAAGGGTAAGAAGATCGAGATTGTACCGATTGACACTCGCTTGCTGAGGGCAAAGAGAATCGCATCAAGAAAATTGAGGGACTGGAAAGAAGAGGAACACAGAGGAGAAAAGCTGCTTATGGGGATGAAAGGTTGAAACTTCTAGACACCGTTGTGCTGATAGGTGCAATTCGTGAAAACGACCGCCATCATAAAAAGGCTTTTGAGCATTTAAAGTCCCTTGAGAGGCAGGATGTATATCTCCCTTCAACAGCTCTGCTTGAGTTCGACCTTGAGCTTAAGGCGCACGGTTACACCATAGAAGAGAGAATCGCCACTTTTGAGGACCTCGCAGCTCTGATACCCCCGGAAAAGGTACTGCCATTAACTCCTACATCTCTCCGGGAAGCGTGCAGGCTTGAATCGGAGATGAGCTATTTCGACGCTATGATAGTCGCTCTCGCTCGCGAGCATGACGCAGCGGTGGTAACCACAGACAGGGAAATTAGAAAGAGGGTTAAGTGGGAGTGGTAACCTCTTCTGGGAGTTTCTTAAATTTGTGAGGTAAATAGCAATGATAACCCTTCTATCAGGCGGCACAGGTACGCCGAAGCTGCTTCAGGGCTTTATGCAGCTTCTCCCCCAGGAGGAGATAGCGGTTATAGTAAACACCGCTGAGGATATATGGCTGCCCCATGGCTACCTTTCGCCAGATATAGACACCGTGATTTACACTCTAGCGGACATAGTTAATGAGGAGACTTGGTATGGGATTCGCGGGGATAGTTTCGTAACCCATGAGCAGCTTCTAAACTTGGGCTTTGAGGAGTTCATGAACATTGGCGACTTAGACAGAGCGACCCACATATTCAGGGGGGAACTCCTTAAGCGAGGGCTAAGCCTGGAGGAAGCCACTCAAAAGCTGTGCACAGCCCTTGGCGTAAAGGCGAAGGTGCTACCCATGAGCAACCAGCGTCTTAGTACTGTGGTGGTCACCTCCCGTGGGGAGATGAACCTCCACGAATACCTAATAAAGCATAGAAGCGAACCGGAGATAAAGCAGGTGCGCTTTGAAGGTGAGGCTGAGCCATGCGAGGCTTGCGTTAGCGCCATCGAGGAGGCGGAGTTTGTTGTAATAGGGCCAAGCAATCCTGTTACAAGCATACTTCCCATTCTTTCCCTTGAGAAGCTGAAGAAGGCTGTCGCAAGCCGGCGAGAAAGCGTTGTAGCGGTGTCGCCCATAGTTGGGGGCAAACCTGTAAGTGGACCTGCGGATAAATTTTTAAGGGCGGCTGGCATAGAGCCTACTTCTCGTGGTGTTGCAAAGTTTTACAGTAGCGTTGCTGCGCACTTTGTGGCTGACGCAAGCGAAGAGGAGTTTGAGGTTGAGGGGGTAGAGATATATAGAACTAATACTATTATGAAGACCCTGGAAGATAAGAGGGAGCTTGCCAGGTTTTTAATTGAGATAATGAGGTAGGCTGATGGTGATACTCGAGACGCTGGTGCTTTTCTTGATTATAGTGTTCGCCGCAACGCTGCTCAGCCATGGGGCTGAGATGATAGCCGAGAAGTATGGACCCAATTTCGCGGGAAGCATTATCTTGGCCTTTGTAACTACTCTGCCCGAGTATATGCTTGTGTTCTGGGCGAGTGTGAAGGGCGCATATGACGTTGCCCTGGGCAGTGCAGTTGGTGCTGCCACGATGCTGGTAACTTTGGGCTATGGCATGGTGATCCTCACTGCCACCACAAAGGTGAGTCGCAAACCCGTGAAGGTGATCAAGCTTTCTCGCGCCACGCGCATAGATGCCCTTTACCTGGCTGCCACCGCTGTTGTGGCGTACATTCTTGCCTACATTGGCGACGGCTTCAGCCTCGCGGATGGGCTGATACTCTTCGCCATCTTCTTTGCATACGTTGGACACCTCGCCCTTGCCGCGAGGGAGTTTGGAAAAAAGCACACCGTTAAGATACCAAGGGAGAGGTTTATTGAGGGCATGGGCTACTTAATATTGGGCGGGATTATAACAATCACCGTAGCCGAGCGTTTCGTTGAGGCGATGATTTCATTAGCCAAGTCCTTTGGTATTAGTCCTGTCACCATAGCCATAATAATAGGTCCCCTTGCCAGTGAGCTTCCTGAGAAGCTAACAGCCTTCCTCACAGTAATGAGAAATGCAAAGCTGGCAGAGATAAGCGTGGCAAACTTTATTGGCTCCAAGGTCAACCACAACTCTGTGCTTCTGGGTACGATGCCCATAATCGCCTACGCAACGGGCAACGGGAGCGTTACAGGCATCATCTCGCCCCAGTTTACGGCGATGACCCTATTAACTTTCATCGCAGGCATAAGCGTGGCCAGGCGCAGGCTCGATAAATGGCAGGGGTTCTTCTTCACAGCGCTTTACGCGGTGCCCCTCTACATCGCCTACTCCATAAGGTGAGGAGGATGCAAATAAAAGATATAGCTACGGCGGCACAGCTTGCAATTCTTCTCGAGGTCTCCGCACCTAAGCCGGGAAACGTAACCTGTGGCAAAGACTTTGAGGATACGCGTTATGAGCACTTTTTGGCGAGCGCTGCCGCCTTTGCTCCAGTTGCTAGAGAAGCTGCGCAGCGAGGCTACAGCGCAGCTACGGGAAGGCTGCTCATTGAGAAGATAGGCATAGGGAGGCTGATTAAGAAGGCTATTATCGAGGTGAAGCACTGGCACCGTGGGGGAAACACCATTCTTGGCGAGGCGATGCTCCTCCTGCCCCTCTGCGCAGGCGCAGGCTATGCGCTCGCGAGGGATGGGGAGGTAAAGCTTGGCGCTCTGAGGGAGAGTGCTCTCAGCGTTGTTAAAGCGGCAACGTATAAAGATACTATAGAATTATATAAAGGGATAGGTATAGCCTCGCCACGACTGCGGAGCGCAGAGAGCTTAGACGTTTTTGATCCGCGCAGCCTTGCAGAGATTACAGAGCGCAGGATAACTTTCTACCAAGTAATGGAAATGAGCGAAGGTGATTCTATCGCCAGGGAGCTTGTTCAAGGCTATCCCGTCACCTTTGAGCTGGGCTACCCTGCGCTGAGGCGGGCGTATGAGAGCTCTGGGGACCTGCAACGCGCCACTGTGGAGTGCTTCCTCTCTATACTTTCAGCGGTACCAGATTCCCTGATAATAAAGAAGGCTGGCAAGCGCATAGCAGAAGATGTTTCAAAGCGCGCTCGCCGCGTACTTGAGGTGGGAGTTACAGAGCGAGCGCTGGAAGAGCTGGACGAATACCTGCGCAGCGAGGGAAATCTGCTAAACCCGGGCACAACAGCCGACCTGGTTGCAGCGTCGCTATTTGTTGGGCTTATCAGCGGGATTAGACCATAGGTGATGGCATGCTTAGCGAGCTTGGATTTAAAAAGGGCAGCGTGGTGGAATGTATAGTTACGACATACAACAGCGACGGCTCGCCAAACGCGGCGCCCATGGGGGTTTACACGCTGGGCGACGCTGAGGTGGTGCTAAAGCTGCATAGAGGCAGCGACACCCTCGCAAACATCTCCCGCGAGGGATGTGCGGTGCTGAATATTACCTACGATGCGCTGCTTTTTCTCAAGTCAGCGCTTTTAAAGCACTCGCCGGAGGTTAGCCATAGGGAGGTTTCGCGTTCGAAGCTCAACGCACCTTATTTAAAAGCCGCCCATGCGTATGCAGCAATAGAGGCAAAGACTGTGAAGAGCTATTCGCTCAGTGATTCTCTTGGCGAAAGCCGCATTAGCGTTGTGAATGGCATGGTGAAAGAGGTCAAGGTGCTCAAGCCTTTCCCACAGGCGCCTTGCCGTGGCTTCTTCGCTGCTGTGGAGCTGGCGATAGACCTCAGCAGAGGGAAGAGGGAGAGGGAGGAGCAGCTCAAGAGAATAATGCGCCGCACCCTGCCAGCGCGAGAATATAGAGAAATAGAAGAATTTTTAAAGAGTCTAAACATTTAGCTGCGCAGCCTCAGGTAAGCGGTACTCCCACTGCGCT
This sequence comes from Candidatus Pyrohabitans sp. JdFR-17, assembly GCA_002011115.2. GTDB lineage: Archaea > Hydrothermarchaeota > Hydrothermarchaeia > Hydrothermarchaeales > BMS3B > Pyrohabitans. The sequence continues at coordinate 14,314 of MTME02000090.1, read as the reverse complement.
CGAGAGCCGCGCCTCTGCAGCACACCTGACTCATAGAACCTGGCGAGGTAGGTGGAGAGGCTGCTGAGCTTTATCCTCTCACCGAAGAGTATCTCATACTCCTCCTGTATATCCTGCGAGCGAACCCATTCACCGGCATGATTGTGCCTTAGCAGTAGGAGCAACTTTTCCTTTTGCGTCATCTTCTCTATGTCGTACCTGCCCAGCCAGTTCTCAGTTGCGGGGGCAAAATCTTCAGCAATTTCCAGCTCCTCCACACCGTAAACGTAACTGAGAAAGTCCAGCACCTTCTCCAGCGCAACGCGGTGACTGAGCTTTTTAAACTCCCTCTCCACCTCCTTGTCCTCACCCTTCGCCGAAACCTTTATCCCCACGAACCTCTCAGTGCGGAAGATGTAATTGAGGTGCTCTTTAATCTTTTCTTTTGCCTCGCTGTATTCTAACCCCTCCAGCTTGAGGCGTGAAGTACCACTGCTCTCCCGTGTCTCCAGAATTATTTCAAGGTACTCCATCTTCACCATCTATTCACATTCACAGAAGTTAACATTATTCAGTGAATACCTGCATATATAAAGCTTGTGCATATCCTTTAAATATGAGTAATGGCAACAGATATTAGCGACATTAATAAGAAAGAATATATCTACAGCTATTTTTGTTGAATGATGTTTCGAAAATTAAATCGAAAGATTTATATATGTATACTGTGAATGAGTGAATAATAATGAATACTGGGGGGTAAGAAAAAGATGAGAAGTCTCGTACAAAAAGCGAAGGAAAATACAGAAAAGATGCAGCCGATAGGAGATGCTCTTGACAAGGAGATAGGAGAAGCCAAGATCGTCGTCGTTGGATGCGGCGGCGCTGGGAACAACACAATAAATCGCCTTGCGCACATAGGTATCAATGGCGCCCAGCTGATTGCAATAAATACTGACAAGCAGCACCTCGCCGTTATAAAGGCGGACAAAAAGGTGCTTATAGGCTATGAGATCACCAAGGGCTTGGGCGCTGGCGGCTATCCTGAGATTGGGGAGCAGGCAGCCATCGAAGCTAAGCCTGCGCTGAAGGACCTCCTCGACGGCGCCGACCTAGTTTTCGTCACCGGTGGTTTGGGCGGCGGCACTGGCACAGGCTCACTTCCAGTCGTAGCGGAGGTCGCCAAGGACATTGGTGCAGTCGTTGTGGGAGCAGTTACCATGCCCTTCAAGATAGAGCGCGCACGCATCGGCAAGGCAAAGCAGGCGCTGGTGAAGCTGCGCAACAACGCTGACAGCGTCGTGGTTATAGACAACAACAAGCTTCTCAGCTATGTGCCCGACCTGCCCATGAATGACGCTTTCGCTGTAGCTGATGAGGTTCTTGCAAGAATGGTGAAAGGCATTACCGAGACAATTTCCATGCCCAGCCTCGTAAACCTTGACTTCGCTGACGTCCGCGCTGTTATGCGCGAGGGCTCAAAGAATGGCATCGCAATGATTGGCCTGGGCGAGAGCGACACCCGCAATCGCGCGGAGGAGGCGGTGCTCCATGCCCTTGAGAATCCACTGCTTGAGGTGGACTACCGCGGTGCCACAGGTGCGCTGGTGCACATCACTGGCGGCGAAGACCTGACCCTTGCGGAAGCCACAAAGATAGGCGAGATTGCCACCAGCTACCTGCGCGAAGACTCCAATGTGATCTGGGGCGCCCGCATTGACCCTGAGTTCAACGGCATGGTCCAGGTCATGGTGATCATGACCGGCGTGCAGTCACCTGACATAATGGGGCCTGAGGGAAGCGATATACAGATACCCAAGCGGGTGGAGATGTCCCGCTTCACTCGACCGAGACAGCCCAGAATTCCTTCCAGACCTGAGATGCACAGCCCACAGCGCGAAGTGCCGGCGATGATCGCCAATCTGGGGATAGACTACATCTTCTAATCCCTCCCCCTCCTTTGGGGGGTGGCAAAAGTGTCTGTGGTTTGTGTTTCTCACAATGTTGGTGGTTTTGAACTAAACCCGAAGCAGCGCTACCCTGCGAGGACATACTCTCTGCTCTGCCTTTCCGACAGTCGAGACATATCCAACTATGTTCTCATACCCATCGAGGGTGCAGGCTTTGTGGTGATAAAGCACGAGCTAGACGTGGAGGAGTAGGTTATGATAACTCAGGAGTTACTTAAGGAGATGGCCGGTAATGTGACAACCAAGGACGACTTTCTCATGCTCAACGTGGAGTTCATTGATAACAGCGACCTCAACCTCTTGCCAAAGGTTGTGGACCGCTTGCTGGAGATGAAGGGCGTTTCCACAGCGCTTGTGTACGGCATAAAGGGTGGCATGGTTTACCTGGTCGGAAAGAGCAGAAAGAGAGTCAACCTCGCAGCCAAGATAGAAAAAGCCTTTCCTGAGCTGGGCAGGGTTAAGGAGGTCAACGGCTATACCCTAGCGATAATTCCCCTGGGAATGCTGGGGTATTTCAACAGCCAGGAGAAAATACTGCGCGTTATAGACGAGCTTATGAATGAAGCTCTAGCGGGAGGCACCGCCACCCGTGGCTTTGGCACCGTCTTCGATAGAGTAGCGGACATAAAGAATCTCATAAGCCTACCTGGGCACAAGCAGGAGGTTGTTTTGTAATGGGGGTGATGCGCGTGAAGAAGTTTGGAAACGTCTCGCACAAGGTGAATGTGATTTTGAGCGTTTTTAAAGAGGGAGAGAAGCTCAACGGCAAGCAGATCGTTGAGCGCGTGCGGCAGCAGGGATACAAGATTACAGACTCCCACCTGAAGATGTTCATATACTACAACATGCTTCACAAGCACCTGAAGAAAGAGGAGATAAACGGCGTTAACTATTACTACCCGATAAACAGATAAGCATCCCCTCTTTTTCTGTTTTTTTGGCTTCTTGGAGTACTACAGGTTCTTTTTTCTGAAGGTTAATAATGGCTTAAGAAACTTTTTAATGTCTGCTGTAACAAACATATAAACAGGATTTCGCTTTAATTGATTTGAGGAGGTGTATGGGCGAATGAGGGATAAAATGGAACAGCAGCATAGTGAACACAATCAGCATAGCCAGCACGCTCAGCATACCCACGAGCATCACATAGAGGAGTTCAAGAAGAGATTTTGGGTCTGCCTTATACTCACTGTTCCTATCCTGCTCCTCTCTGAAATGATTCAGATGTGGTTTGGTTTTCGCATAGAAATACCATACCAGAAGGTGATTTTATTCATCTTGTCATCAGCGGTTTATTTCTATGGTGGCTCGCCATTCCTGAAGGGAAGTATTAAAGAGATAAAAGCAAGGCAGCCGGGGATGATGACCCTCATAAGCACTGCCATCTCCGTTGCCTTCTTCTACTCCTCTGCAACCGTCTTTTTTATAGCCGGAAAGGACTTCTTCTGGGAGTTAGCGACGCTTATAGATGTCATGCTTTTCGGGCACTGGATAGAGGCAAAGAGCATCCTCGGTGCCTCGAGAGCGCTAGAAGAGCTTGTTAAGATAATGCCCACTGTGGCTCACCTTGTGAAGGGCAGTGCCATTGAAGACGTACCAGTCTCACAGCTCAAGGCTGGCGATGTTGTGCTGGTTCGCCCTGGTGAGAAGATTCCTGCAGACGGTGTCGTGGTTGAGGGCGAGTCTTATGTGAATGAAGCCTTGCTTACGGGGGAATCCAAACCGGTGCACAAAAAGCCTGGGGAGAAGGTAATAGGAGGTGCGATAAACACAGAGGGTGCGCTGAAGGTAAAGATAGAGCGAACAGGCGAGGAGACCTACCTGGCGCAGGTTATAGCGCTGGTGAAACAGGCACAGGAAAGCAGGTCGCGTACGCAGGACCTGGCGAACAGAGCTGCAGCTTTTCTGTTTTATGTCGCTCTTACTGTGGGAATAGTGACCTACGCGGTGTGGTATCTTCTGGGGATGCCTGAATTTGCCCTTGAAAGAGCGGTTACTGTGCTGGTTATAGCCTGTCCTCATGCCTTGGGTCTGGCGATACCCCTGGTGGTTGCCATCTCAACCTCGATAACCGCAAAGAGCGGCATTCTTATTAGAGATAGGCGTGCCTTTGAAGCGGCGAAGGATCTCAATGCAGTGGTTTTCGACAAGACGGGCACGCTAACAGAAGGTAAATTCGGCGTCAGCGACGTTATTGCGCTTATTCCCGAAGATGAGCTTTTAAAACTCACAGCCAGCGTTGAGCGCAACTCTGAGCACATAATAGCAAAGGCAATAGTGGAGTATGCGGAGCACAATGGCGTAGATATACCTGAGCCAGAGGAATTCAAGGCTATACCTGGGAAAGGCGCCTACGGGAAGGTGGCAGGAAAAGAGGTGTACGTGGCGAGCCCCAACCTGCTGAAGGAGATGAAGATTGAAGTTAATCACGAGAGAATAAAGGAACTTCAGGAGCAGGGCAAGACTGTCGTTTTTACTCTAGTTGATGGGAAGCTTGCCGGCGCCTTTGCCCTCGCGGACAGGATAAGGGAAGAGTCTTACGAAGCGGTTAAAAAGCTGAAGGAGCTTGGGGTTAAGGTTTACATGCTTACCGGCGATGCCGAGGAAGTAGCCAGGTGGGTTTCGAGGGAGCTTGGTATAGACGACTACTTCGCCCAGGTTCTGCCCCACGAGAAGGCTGAGAAAATTAAGCTTCTGAAGGAGAAGGGGTACCGCGTAGCCATGGTTGGCGACGGCATAAACGACGCCCCAGCCCTGGTTACAGCAGACGTTGGCATCGCCATTGGCGCGGGCACCGATGTTGCCATTGAGAGTGCGGACATCATCCTCGTGAGGAATGACCCCAGGGATGTGCCAAAGGTTATAGACCTTTCAGGAAAGACCTATGGGAAAATGGTCCAGAATCTGTGGTGGGCCGCAGGCTACAACATCTTCGCCATACCTCTCGCCGCTGGCGTTCTGTACAGCTATGGTATAGTTGTTAGCCCAGCAATTGGTGCTCTGCTAATGTCCCTGAGCACAGTGATAGTGGCGATGAACAGCCAGACATTGAGGAAGTATGAGCCGAAAGGAGTAGAGTTTGAGGAGGAAGCGCCTGAGGTGGAGCATGAGGAGCACAAAGAGCACATGCACCATCACTGACTTCCCTTCTCAGCAAATTTTCGACATCTTTATAAGCCTCCGATACCTACACTTTTACAATGGGAGTTCAACTTGGCGACCTGGTGGCGGCGAGGGAGATAAGTTTTGATGAGCTCGCGGGCAAGCGCATAGCCATAGATGCCTTCAACACCCTCTACCAGTTCCTCTCAATCATCCGCCAGCCCACCGGCGAACCCCTGCGCGACTCTCAGGGACGAGTCACAAGCCACCTCTCAGGCATACTCTACCGTAACGCGAATCTTATTGAGTTTGGCGTTTTGCCCGTGTACGTGTTTGACGGCGAGCCGCCCAAGCTGAAATCCAAGGTAATTAAAGAGAGAAACCAGCTGAGAGAGCAGGCTAAACGGGAGTGGGAGCGCGCGCTGAAGGAGGAGCGCTACGAGGAGGCGTGGAGCAAGGCTGTGCAGTCTGCGAAGCTCACCGATGCCATGCTCAGCGACGCCAAACGCCTGCTCACGCTGCTCGGCATACCATACGTTGAGGCTCCCGCTGAGGGCGAGGCTCAGGCTGCGTACATGGCAAAGCGCGGCGACGTTTTTGCCGCAGGCAGCCAGGACTACGACTCCCTGCTCTTTGGTTCTCCCCGCCTTGTACGCAACCTCACCATCTCCGGCAAGCGGAAGCTTCCGAGAAAGAAAGCGTACGTTGATGTGAAGCCTGAGATTATAATCCTAGACGAGGTGCTTCGCAGCCTTGGTGTAAGCCGGGAGCAGTTAATAGACATCGCAATACTCATAGGCACAGATTACAACCCTGGCGGAGTCGGAGGCATAGGCCCCAAGAAGGCGTATGCGCTTATTAAAGAGCACGGTAGCGCTGAGCGCGCCCTAGAGGCTAAGGGGATAGAGGTAGACTTCGACGTGGCTGAGATAAGAGAACTTTTCCTAAACCACAAAACCACTGACGATTATAAGCTAGAGTGGCACTTACCTGATAAAGAGGGTGTAATCGCCTTTTTATGTGGGGAGAGGGACTTCTCCCGGGAGCGCGTAGAAAAGGCGCTGGAAAAGATGGAGAAGGCTTTAAAGGTCACCCGGGCGCAGCGCAGCCTGGATACATGGTTTAAATAAGTTCATGGGCGCAGAGCACGCCTTTAGCTTTGCCTCCCTCACCCCATACAAGCAGATGTCGCACGCCGCTTATCGCCATGACCTTCATCGCATTCTTTATGTCGTCGTCTTCATTAATCTGCAGACAGGGGTTTCTTCCCATTACTTCGCAAGGGGTCATCATCTGGTACGCTTTTACATTGGAGGTGTCGTTGCCAGAGGCGCGCCATGCGACAATGTCGCTGTCAGTAATTAAGCCAACTATCTCGTCAAAACTCGCTTCGGGGCTTACCTCTGGCAAATCTGTGCGCATGTAATCTTTAACCTTTGTGATTTTAATAACCCCTCCTGCCTATCTCGCCCCTCATGCTTCTGAAGTCCCTGAAGGGCAGCACTCTACCTGCGCTCATCCCCAGCTTTCTCCAGTGCACTATGTGGTTTATCTCCGACTTTAGCCACACAAGCCGCTCTTTTTCGCTCTTCCTGTCTAGCTTGCCCTCTTCCTTCTCCGCGTAGTAGTCCTGGAATGCTTGGAGGTACTCTTTCAGCTCCTTATCATCGGGATATTTTTCCATGAGTTTCTCCAGTCTTTCCTTTACAGATTTTATGGCTTCGTCGTATCCCTCCTCCTCGTCGATAAACATACCAAATGCCTCGTCGAGCTTCTCTGCAATCTCCTCAATGGTGTATGCACTTGCCTTTACCATTTTCCCACCTATCTAAATCTTGGCGTGATGGCTTATTAATATTTCTCTTTCAGTTATAAAAAAATTAAAAGACGGTAGAAAGAGCGTTGAATATTGAAGAGTAATGAAGTGCAAGGGTTGCGGCGCGGAGTTAGAAGACGACTGGGCGTTCTGCCCCTACTGCGGAAGCAAAAACGCGCCCTCCCGTCTGCGCCAGTTAGACGATGCTTTGAATGTTTTTGAGCAGAGCATTAAAAATATCTTCAGCGATGTTGCCAACTTCCCCTTCGGGAAGGGGTTTATTGTGGAGATATCTCAGGAGAAAGGCGAACCGAAGGTTTCTATAAAGGATTTCGATGACATTTCTGAAGTATTTAAGGATAAAAGAAGGATTACCCCACGCGACCCCGAAGTTGTTGAGCCAGAAGTTAGCGTAGAGCGCAATGGACGATTGATAAAGGTTAGCCTGCCCGGCGTTGAGAATAGCGACGACATAATTGTAAAAAAGCTTGAAAATTCCATTGAAGTTCGCGCGAAAGCTGGCGATAAGAGATATTTCGCTGTAATACCTGTGAAATATAAAAAGATAGCTGATAAGATGTTCTCCCAGAATGTGCTTGAGATAAAGCTGAAATAACCCTGTATAAATTCTTTTACCATGTTATGGCTTCGTGAGCAACAGTGCTACACCTGTGGGGGCATGGTGTAGCGGCTATCATAGCGGGCTCCAGACGACACCTAAGGCGGGAGATACCCGCCGACCTGGGTTCGAGTCCCAGTGCCCCCACTCCTTTCTAGTTTTGTGCCATTTTTTCAAACAATTTTGTAACACTTGGATATTGCGTGCTTGAATCTCTACTTAATTTTTATTTTGCAAAGCTTTCTTATATTTTTTCCATTCATTAATCATATAACCAAATCCTAATCCTATTAGGAATCCACCAATCAAGTAAAGGGCTATAATAATTGCATCATAATTAAGACTTCTCCTTTCAAGATTTAAAATTACGCTAGTTTCGTTATTTTCGATAACAGTAATATTAGCCTCGCCTATCCATTTGAACAAGCCATTCTTTTTTTCAGCAACTACTAAATAATCATTTCCACCAAGCTCGGTGACCATTGTCCCGTTAGTATTCGTGCGATTCCGCAAGGATTCCAAAGGTATACCATATAAAGGATTACTTTCTAAAAACTTACTGAAGATAATAACTGTGCTATCAGCCTGAGGTTCCCCATCTTTCATAACTTTAATTATAAGTCTTCCTGTGTCAGTGTATTTTTTAGTTAGGTCATATCTTACACCTATTTCATCAATACCATATACGTAGGAGAGGTTCTTTCCCCAGCCGCCTTCTGATTTAGGACGTTCATAAACCCCGAAATCAGTGCCATAAACTTCATTGACAACTGGGTCAAAAATATGCCAAGTATTGTTTATTTTAACTTCAGCCCAGCAATGGTCTTCGCCCGGGTTACATACTTTCATAGTTTCTAAGCCAGCAGATCTGCTTAAAGCTGTGAATAAAGCCGAATTCTCGCCACATGCCCCGCATTTATTGAGTATAATCCATTCTGGAAATGAAAAAGTTGTTCTAATACAGATATATGGCAGATGAGGTAACCAGTACACAGTAAAAGAACGAGTAGTTATAAGTAGATGTTTTTTGTCTTGATATACATTGTTGCTTCTCATTTCAGAATATACCCAGCTATTGATGTTTATTGCGGTGGTCAATTGGTCGTTTGTCTTAAGGGAAGACGCTGTACTCTCTATCATGAGTCTTCCCGTTCCCCAGATTAAAATAGGCATGATTAAGATTAATACTAATAAAATCTGAAGTTTTTTGAACAGTTTTTCAATTATTACCTCTATATTTGATTGATTTATAATATCCTCAATTCTTTCTATTAGGGTTTTTAGCAGGCTAAAGTTCATAATCCTAATAATATCAAGGTCTCTTTTAGCTTAATATTGTGGCGAGAGCGCAGGAAAAGTGAAAGATTCTGATAAAGTATTTAATATTCTTGAGATAGTGATACTTCCAACCCCATCCCCTCACTACTTCTACTCCTCTCACTGCCAAAATTTAAATACTCTCTCTGCATACATTACTATAAAAGGGGGGAGAAAAATAAAAGTGCTGATGTGCACCGACGGTTCGAGATTTGCGGAGGAGGCAATAGAGCAGGCGGGCTACCTGCTGAAGCATACCAACCCAGAGGTCACCATCCTCCGGGTTATTCCTAAATTTGAAGAGGAGTATGAGGAATACAACGAGTACTTCGAGGTTTTCAAGGAGGATATTCACAGGCTTCGAAAGCTTGGCACGCCGAAGGCTGTGAAGAGGTCGCTGGAGGAAGGTGTGAAGATTCTCAAAAAGTATGGGATAGAGGCAGAGACCAAGGTGCGGCGTGGAAAGGCTGCAGATGAGATTATAAATGAGATAGAAGAGGGGGATTACAATCTGGTTGTGCTCGCCTCCTACGGCAGGGGGATAAGCAAGTTCATGCTGGGCAGCGTTTCCCGCGAGGTTGTACACCGCTCTGAGATACCTGTGCTTGTGATAAAGAGCAAAGAAGGCAAGGCGATGTTTTAGGTGGTAGTGATGAAGGAGCTTGCACAGTTAAAGGCTGAGGACATAATGCTACCCGCGGAAAAGGTGATAACCGTCTCACCCGAGGACAAAATAGCGCTGGCAGACCTCATAATGACGCGCTCAAGTGTGGGCAGCCTGCCTGTGGTCGAGGGAGAGAGAATCCTTGGCATAGTAACACAGCGCGATATAATGCTGGCGAAGACCTTTCAGGTGGGCTCTCTACCTGTACGCGACCTCATGACAAAGCGTTTAATCGTCGTTGGCAGAGACGCACCACTAAAGGAAATTCTAAGGCTTATGATAGAAAACAAGATAGAGCGCCTGCCAGTTGTAGAAGACGGAAAATTCCTTGGGCTTATTGTTCATGGGAAGATACTAAAGGAACTCTACCGCCGCCTTTAAGGCGCTGCCGCCCTTGCAGAATAAACTATATTTTTCAAAATTACGATATCCCCCACAGATTTTACTGCTCTGTATGGCACATTTATGCCTTTAGATTTATCAACTCCCACCCTCTTCCAAAAGCTCTCCTCCACATTTCCTATGAGTATGCCGGTCACCTTACCTGTCTCTGGGTCGATTACCACATCGTCCACGCTGCCTACATGTGCCCCATCCTCTGTGAAAACCTCCTTACCTGTGATTTCGCTCAACCTTGAAACCAAGGAAACCACCTCGTGAGTATTTTTTGGCGATGCATATATAAAGCTAATGATGTTTAATAAATAAAAAGTTTGGGGCATGGTTATGAGGGACAACTATCGCATAGGGAGCATTTTTGGGATTCCCTTGGAGCTGCATGTGTCCTTCTTGCTGCTTCTTCTCTTTTTCTTTATGTACAGCGCTCTTACCCTGAACCCCGGGCCGTTTATATACATAGTAATGCTATTCGCCACTGTTACTATGCACGAGCTTAGCCATTCCCTCGTAGCCAGGCGTTACGGAATTAAAATCTCAAAAATCACCCTACTTCCCTTCGGCGGCATCGCATCGATGGAGGAGATGCCTAAAGACCCTAAGAAAGAGTTTGCCATCGCCATCGCAGGGCCGGGGTTCAACTTCATAGTGAGCGCTTTAAGTTTGGTGGTTATTGCAGCCTTCGGCGGCTGGGGAGAGATATTCCCATTTTTCGAACTTAGAATCGCAGGCTTAATGGACTTTCTGGTGGTGTTTTTTAAAGTGAACCTCCTTCTCGGTATCTTCAACCTCTTCATCCCGGCGCTGCCCATGGATGGTGGACGCGTATTTCGATCCCTCCTAGCCCTCAAGCTGGGTTTTCCAGCAGCAACTGAGATCGCCACGGGTATAGCGAAGCTCATAGCGATTTTTATGGCTCTTATGGGTGTGCTCCTCCCCAACCTTTGGCTGATCTTCATCGCATTTTTTGTGTACATAGGCGCAACACAGGAGGGTGAGGTCTCGCGTATAAACCTCATGCTTGCGGGCATAAAAGTTAAGGATTTGATGAGCACCAGGGTGGTGACGGTGGACATGGACATAACCCTGAAGGAGTTCGCAGAAATCCTGTTTGAAAAGAGGCACATGGGCTACCCAGTGGTTTCAGAGGGTAAGCTGGTGGGAATAATCACCTTCAGTGACCTGTCGCGAGTACCAAAAGAAGAGTGGAGTATAAAGCGTGTAGGAGATGTTATGACTAAGAGGCTTCTCACTATAGGTCCGGAAGAGGAGGCCTTCGAGGCTTTTATGCGCATGGCGCGCGCTGGAGTGGGGAGGCTTCTGGTGGTGGAGCAGGACAAGCTTGTGGGGATTATCTCCAAGACAGACCTGCTGCGCACCCTTGATATAATGCGCCTTATGAGGTATTAGTAATGAAGGTACTTACCGCGAAGGAGCTCAAGGCGCTGGACATAAATAGCACTTGGTTTGGTGTACCAGTGGAGGAGCTGATGGAGAACGCTGGTAGAGCAGTGGCGGAGGAGCTGGCAGAGAGGGTGGAGCTTGTGGGTAAGCGCGTGTTGGTGCTCTGCGGCTCCGGCAACAATGGCGGCGATGGCTTTGTTGCGGCGCGATACCTCGCCGAGAGGGGCGCAAGGGTTAGCGTAATGCTTGCCCGCGAGCCCAGAAGCAGCGCCGCGAAGCGAAATCTTGCGAAGCTCAGGAAGCTTGGAGTAAAGGTAAAGCGCCTCAGAAAGCAGCGCTTTGACGCTGATATAATTGTGGACGCCCTTCTGGGCACTGGAATTAAAGGCGAGGTGCGGGAGCCGTACAGGAGCATTATCGAAGAGATAAACAGGAGCAGCGCATTTAAGGTTTCTGTAGATGTGCCCTCTGGATTAAACGAGGCTGGCGAGGGAAACTGCGTCGCCGCTGATCTCGTGGTCACCTTCCATGCGCCTAAGCCTGGCCTAGAGCGGTTCCCCACGATTGTTGTTGACATTGGGATACCCCCAAAGGCTTCCCGCTACGTTGGTGCTGGAGATGTTGTGGTTAACCTGCCAGAGAGGCGCAGGGAGACTCACAAGGGCGACTATGGGCGGGTGCTCATCATAGGCGGCAGTTTGGAATACCACGGTGCCCCTCTGCTCAGCGCCCTCGCTGCTCTCAACTCAGGCGTGGATATAGTTTACCTCGCTGTGCCAGAGGTCAACTTTGAGGCAACGCGAGGCTTCTCGCCGGAGTTTATAGTCAGGAAATACGGGGGCGAGTATTTCTCCACTGAAGCACTCTCTGAGATTGAAGCAATCCTCGCAGGCGTTGACTGTGTGCTCATTGGCCCAGGCTTAGGGGTTAGAGAGGAAACCGCCCGCGGCGTGGTTGAGCTTTTAAAGCGCTGCTCGAAGCCCTGCGTTGTGGACGCGGACGCGCTGAAGGCTCTATGGGATAAGCTTCCTATCAAAGGTTCAGAGCTAGTGCTCACACCGCATGCAGGCGAGTTTTATGCGCTTACCGGCGAGCGTCTTCCGCAGGAGCTTGAAGAGAGGGTTGAGGTTGTGAGGAAGTGGAGTACGCAGCTTAAAAGTGTGATTCTCCTCAAAGGTAGTGTGGACATAATCTCCTCTAGTGAAGGAGAAGTGAAGCTCAATGAGACTGGAAACCCAGGGATGACCGTCGGCGGTACCGGAGACGTGCTTGCAGGCTTAATCGCCAGCTTAATTGCTCAGGGGATGAGCGCCTTCCCAGCGGCGTGCAGCGCCGCATTTATCAACGGCTATACCGGAGATATGCTCCTCGAGGAGAAGGGATATGCCTTCACAGCTGGCGAGGTAGCGGCTACGATTCCCTATGCGATTAAGGATATTTTTGAGAGGTTTGGAGAGGGTTAGTAAATCACTTCCCTGGAGATATACTGTGAGGCACCCCACCTATTTTATATATCATTTAAATTTTGGTTCTCCAGAATGCCCTGGCGTGCTCTCGAGAGGCACTTGTTGAACTCGCCTAAATTGAAATGTTTTCAGAAAAGAGGGTTGAATTGAAGTAGAGGAACAAGAGGCTTTACGACAGCGTTAAGAGACTGTACAGGCTCCTCTCCGAGTACCTTCAAACTCCTATGTTTAATAGGAGGCTCAAGAATGGGGAGCTGTTCGAACTATTCATGAGCTGGTGGACCTCACAAATCAGTTCTATGATTTACAAGAGAAGCCAGGACATTTTTCTACGCAAAAAATGAACTCAGGAGAGGCAGGCTCTCGGCTATTCCGGCAGGGAATTGCTCGGCGACTGGTGGTACTGGACTAAGGGGATCTCCTGTCTCATGACACAGATGGTAGAGCCGAGCAACTGGGCAACCACGCCACGAGGCACCTATGAATGCTCTACCGCGGACACCAGCGCAGGCTGAAGCACGCGCTCTCCGCTTCTTGCCAGGGGCGACATGCTCAGGTTCCATAAACTCGGCTTAACCTTTGGTCGTGGTCAACTAAATACCCAAAGCAGGAAGCGAGCAACGACGCGGCAGCAAGCTTAACGCGATACTCAAAACCATTGGTGCTACCGATTACTTTTCGAGGGCTACACAACTAGTGGAGAAGTGCTCGAGATACACGTGGTTAAGGTGAGCGAACTCAAGGAGAAGAATATTTTCAAAGGCTCCAGTCTGAGGTATCTGCGTCGCAACTCTGTAAATGTTGTGCCGAAAAGCAGAATGTTGAAGTGCAGGGATTGCTCGGCCGAGGAGCATTGCGGTGCCGCCGCTTGCTTCAACGCACTCTCAGGTATAGGCCAAGTCTCCTATGCGGGAGAGTGAGTAACGAGGTGGTGGCGCACCCCGTTCTTCTCCGCTGGGATCACCACACCTGACGGAGAGTTACGAACCTACAAGTTTCCGCTGCGGTTCTCAGAGCCTAAAGGCAGGGGTCCTGGTGCTTTAGCGCGGGAGGACGTCAAGACTGGCTACAGTTGTTTTACGTGCTCGCTGGCATATCAACAGTTAAGGACATGAAGAAAAAATTAACGCGGTAATGCGAAACAGTATGGAAGTAGACAACAGCTACATTATTGAGCTATCGAAAAGGCTTGGTTTTCAGCACTAAGTCTCCAACTATTTTCAAAGAAATGGGCAATAGGTTATCCTCATATACTTCTCCGCAATGGATTGTTATCTGTCAAACATTTCGCTTAACTTTAATTAGTGATACAAGTAGTAGTCATTTCATTAAGCTAAGTTAGAATGACATCGGTAACTTAACATTAAGGGCAAGTAGAAGCCAATAATCCGGTATTAATCCGGTATAAATGACTTTACAGCCTTGACGCCGTACATATAAGCTCCCAAATAGTAGCGTGCTTGAAACATGAGGCGAAACATAACAAGTAACTCGCGGGACATGGTAAGCGTGGCGTTGAGCATGAGTGTAACCTACACCTCGCCAGCGAAGCGAGGAGACGTGCTGCAAGGGGAGGCGAGG
>MTME02000089.1 GCA_002011115.2 Candidatus Pyrohabitans sp. JdFR-17 | reverse complement strand
TCTGTGATCCTGAACTCAGCTATCTCATCGCTGCACTCAGCGCCGCGGTGCTTTGCCACGTAGAGGGCGCGCCTGACACTTTTACCATCCATAACCCTCCCCATGAGGATAACCGTGGTGGCGTTCGCCTCCAAACCAGAGCGGCTCAGCCACCGCTTCATCAACTCGCTGAGAAGGCTCTCCTGCGTGGTTACTAAATACACCGTGGTTATCTCGCTGGCGTCGTAGCTTCGCTCAGCCACTAGCTCGCGACTTACAAAGAAGCGCTCCCTCAGCGCCTCCCTGGCGAGCCAGTCGTAGCTCTTGCGCACCATCCGCTGCATGTAGCCGAGCACCTCTTCCTGCAGGGGCGCTGTGCCCAGAGGCTCAATCCCGTCCACAACCAGGCGCTTAACACCGGAAGCAAAGCTGCCATACAGAAAGCGGAGTAACCTGGGAAGGCTCCGGTTCAGCACACCCTCTGGCTGCGCTTCTTCACTGGAAAGCAGCCTCAGCAGTCGTCCGTCGCCCAAGGTGAAGGGTTCGAGCTCAGCTGGCGCTTCCAACTCCCAGTTAAAAAGACGCTGAGCATACTCACGGTGGCGCTGCGAGTCCCCGCGTAGAGTTAAATCCAAAATGGCGCCCCTTTTCCCCTCTTGCTTTAAGCCAGCGTTGGCGAAGGCTAAGCCCAAGTGGGTCTTTCCTATACCTGTGGCTCCCAGCACCACCACGCTTGTGCCCGGGATAAAGCCTCCGCCCAGCATGCGGTCGAGTTTAGCTATGCCTGTGCTCAGCATCTCTCGCTTCCTCCGCTATTGCGATTGTAACGCCACCGTAGGCTCTTTTACTCAGGAGCAGCTTCCCCTTCCCCGAGGCTATGTAGGCGCAGGGCTCCGCCACTGCAGCTATGCCTACGCTGCGCCTAACAAACTCACTGCCCTGAAAGCGCTCCTCCACCCGCTTAACTTCATCGATGGGCACAGAAACAATGGACAAGCCCAGCGAGGCTGCGGCGCGAGCTATTCCCGGCTCCTCTGCCTTCTGGGGTATCGTTGCAAGAGCCTTAATGCTGGCCATGCTTAGCTCAGCCTCGCGCAGGGCATGAGATATTGCAGAGAGCACCTTCTCCTTTTTAATGCCCTTCCTTGCCCCTATGCCCAGGATGAGATTCTTTGGTCTTAGAAGCACATAAGGCTTAGTCGGGAGCTGAACGAGCTTATTGGTAATAACCACGTACGCGTCGCATTCTTTGCGAGAAAGCTCCACAATGGGATGACTCTCAAACGGCTCTACCTCTATCGCCAGGTCGGTGAAAATAGCGACGCGACGATGATTGGCTATCGCCGCGTTAACTGCCTTCAGGTCGCCTTCGTCTATCGCAAGATTAAACCGCTCCGCTATCTCCTCAACGCTCGCTAAGCCCTGAACGTCGGTGGAGGTGGTTATCACAGGCTCTGCGTTTATGCGGGAGGCGATAAGCTTGGCTAAGCTGTTCGCGCCCCTGTGCCCCGAGGCAACACTAATCACGTGCCTGCCAAGCTCATCGATGCAAACTATCGCCGGGTCTGTGCGCTTGTGGGTGAGATGCTTTGCTAAGGTGCGCACCACTATCCCCAGAGCCATTATACAAACAATTGCATCGAAGCTGCGCAGAGCCTCAGCGAAGAACTGCGAAAGCGGCTTGGAAAGCTCTGTACCAAAGCTGGCGTTCTTCCCGAAGGCTTCAACTTCGTGCTCCGGCAGTGCTTTTACGAGGCGCTCCGCAAGCCTTGCTCCATTCTTTGTGAGATAGACCACAGCGATCCTCATGAGCCCACCTACGGCAAAGTTCGATACTTCGTCGCCGCTAAACCAAACTCAATAATGAAGAGCAAAAGCGCCGCCACCAGGAAATAGCCCGAGATGTCGCTGCGACGCTCCTCGAAGGTTATGCTCCTAGCGATCTCGCGGTAAACGTCGCGGAGTGCCTCGCTGCTTGAGGCGAAATGGTACTCTCCGCCGGTAAGCTGGGCTATTCCTTTTAGGGTTTCCTCGTCAAGACCGACAGGCTGGAGAGTGCCTGGTATAACTCCAGCAGGTGAACCTATACCCACGGTATAAACCTTAATTCCCATGCGCTGGGCATAAATAGCGGCATCTCGAGGCGCAACCCCGCGGTTGTTTTCGCCGTCGCTGAGCAGCACTACAACGCGCTTCCTTCCCTCACTGCCCGCGAGCATACTCGCCGCGGCAATCAGCCCGTCGCCAATAGCGGTGCCGTCTTCGCGCCCGAAGGTTATGCCTGCGATGCGCTGCTTTACCTCACCAAGGTCATCGCTCAGCGGAGCAACGACATAGCTAACCCCCGAGAAAGTCACAACGCCCAGGCGGTCGCCTTTCTTCAGCTCAGACGCAAACACGAGAGCAGCGCTCTTCGCAGCCTCGAGGCGATTAGGCGAGAAGTCGGTTGCCTTCATGCTCCCGGAGACATCTATCGCAAGCACAATATCGCTGCTGGTAGTCTCCACCTTTATGACACTCTGAGGCTTTGCCAGCGCCAATATTAAAAGCGTAAGCGCAATAAGTCTAAGGGCAAAAGGGATGTAGTTCTCATACACTGGCTTACCATGCGCGGTTATCCTGCGCAGCATTTCAAAGTTCGCAAATTTTAGCGCCACCCTGCGCCTGCGCTTAAGCGAGAAATAGTAAAAGGCAGCGTACGCGGGGATGAGCACAAGCAGAAAAAGCCTCTCCTGAGCTGCGAACTCCATTCTAGCGCCTCCTTATGCGCTTCACAAAAAAGCGGAGCAGTGGCTTCAGCACATCCTGCGAGGTGTCTATCTCGACAAGCTCCACCCCCGCGCTGCGAAACATCTCCTCCAGGCGGAGCCTCTCATCAAGAGCCTCACGGAAGTACGCTTTCCGAATCTCTTTGCGAGAGGTGTTGACTACCAGGCGGTCGCCGCTCTCGGGGTCGAGCACCTCCACCAGGCCAACGTCCGGCAGGATGTAGTTGCGCTCGTCGCTGAGCTTAACTGCAACCACGTCACAGCCCTTCGCAGAGAGGCGGCGCATATGCTTCGCCGCCTCTTCAAGCGAGGGGTCGAAAAAGTCTGAAATTACAAAGATTATGGCACGCTCATTCAGCACACGGTGCAGGAACTCCAAGCCTGCGCTAATCCTCGTAGCTCTACTGCGAGGATTAGCATAGATAAGCTCCCTCACGACGCGGTACACCTGCCCTCTCCCCTTTCGCGGCGGCAGGTAGCTCTCCACCCTGTCGGAGACGAGCAGAAGCGCAAATCTATCGCCGTGCTTGAATGCGGAGTATGCAAGCGTCGCCGCCACCTCAATGCCTCGCTCGCGCATAGTAGCAGCGCTGGTGCCAAACTCGCAGGAGGCCGAGACGTCGAAGACAACCACCACAAGCAGATCGCGCTCCTCAACGAACTGCTTGACGTACGGCTTCCCGAACCTCGCCGTAACTCGCCAGTCGATGTAGCGCACGTCATCGCCGTACTGGTACTCGCGAACCTCCGCGAATTCTATGCCTCGCCCGCGAAAGGTGCTGCGATACCTGCTCGCCAAGAAGGTGTCCACTATCCTGCGCGTCTTAATTTCTATCTCCCTTATCCTTCTCAGAATTTCCCGCGGCTCCACTTCAGGGGACCTCTACGGCGCTCAGGATTTTTTCTATAATCTCACCCGGCGAAACTTCTTCCGCTTCAGCCTCATAGGTAAGGATAAGTCTGTGGTTCAGCACGTCCTCCGCGATTGCTTTGATGTCGTCAGGTATGACGTAGCCCCTGCCTTCGAGCAGAGCATTGGCTTTCGCTGCCAGGGCTAAGAATATCGAAGCCCGGGGAGAGGCACCGTACTGGATGTACGGCGATAGCTCATCTAAGCCAAAACGCGAGGGATTTCGCGTGGCGAAGGCTATCCTCACTATATACTCCTTTATCTCCTCGGCGATGTAGACTTTGCGAACATGGCTCTGAAGCTGGAGTATATCCTCAGGCGAAAGTATGGCCTCCACCTCTATCTCCCCACCAGAGGTGTGCCTGTCAATTATCTCCAGCTCCTCCTCCACGCTGGGGTAGCCCACGTGCACCTTGAACATGAAGCGGTCCACCTGCGCTTCCGGCAGGGGATAGGTTCCCTCCTGCTCTATTGGATTCTGCGTGGCTAGCACAAGGAAAGGTCTGGGCAGCGAGTAGCTTTCCCCACCTATTGTCACACTCCTCTCCTGCATCGCCTCAAGCAAAGCGCTCTGCACCTTGGGAGGAGCGCGGTTTATCTCGTCAGCGAGCAGGATGTTTGTGAAAATAGGGCCAAGCTTTGTTTCAAACTCCGCCGTCGCCTGGTTGTATATCTTTGTGCCTATTAAATCAGCAGGCAGCAGGTCTGGGGTGAACTGAACCCGTGCGAAGTCGCAGCGCAGCGTCTTCGCCAGGGTGCGAATCATAAGCGTCTTGGCCAGGCCGGGTAGACCTTCGAGCAGCACATGGCCATCGCTGAGAAGGCTCAGCAGGAGGCGCCTGAGCACGCGCTCCTGCCCAACGATTACCTTGTGCACCTCTCTGAGCACGTAGCCAAGAAGCTTTGCCTTCGCCTTTGCCTCCTCGTTGAGCTCAGCTGTTGTCATCTCCCTTCACAGCTTCCTTGTCTTTACAAGAAGCTCGGCGTTGAGCACACTCGCTCCCGCGGCGCCGCGTATTGTATTGTGCCCCATAGCCATGTACTTCACACCGAGAATCCTGTCCTCTCTAACCCTGCCCACGGTTACTGCCATGCCATTGCCTGCATTTCTGTCTAAGCGGGGCTGCGGGCGGTCCTGCTCCTCCCGCACAATCAGAGGCTCGGGTGGTGCAGTGGGTAGGCCAAGCTCCTGGGGCTTACCCCTGAAGTTTCGCATCGCCTGCTTAATATCCTCAGGGGTTGCCTCTTTAGACGTGCGCAGGAAAATCGACTCAGTATGGCCGTCGAGCACAGCCACGCGGTTGCAGGAGGCAGAGATTCTGAAATCCGCCTGCTCTATCTCAGCGCCGTTGAAGTTGCCAAGAATCTTGAGCGCCTCGGTTTCCACCTTCTCCTCCTCTTTTGCTATGTAGGGGATGAGATTGTCAACTATCGCCATGCTTGGCACGCCGTTATAGCCAGCGCCGGAGAGAGCCTGCATCGTGGTTACGACGACCTCTTCAATGCCAAAGGCGTCGTAGATGGGCTTGAAGGTGAGGGTTGCCATTATCGTGGAGCAGTTGGGGTTGGTGATTATCGCCCCGTCCCAGCCTCTACGCTCCTGCTGCACCTCTATCATGTCGAGATGCTCCGGGTTGACCTCAGG
>MTME02000088.1 GCA_002011115.2 Candidatus Pyrohabitans sp. JdFR-17 | reverse complement strand
AACCTCCCAAAAAGGGCAATCGCGGGCGTTATTCGCGGAGGGCGCTTCTTCTCTCCGGGCGGAGAAAAATTTGAGGCATACTCAAAGCTCGACCGTGCGTATGTGGTTGAGCGCAGGCTGTTTGATAAGGAGTTAGCGAAGGAGGCAGCGAGGGCGGGCGCAAGAATAACGCTGAAAACAAGGGCAATAGGGTTGAGAATAGCTGATAAAGCGAAAGTGGTACTGGAAAGTGGTGGAAAAAGAGAGGTGGTTGAAGCAGAGGTGGTTATCGCTGCCGATGGGGTACGCTCCCGTGTGGCGTCATTGCTTGGACTCAAGACTCCAAGGAAAATAGTCGCCGCCGCCCAGGTCGAGGTGGAAAGCGCGCGCGTGGAGGATGATGTAGCCGAGCTTTACTTCGGCAGAGAGTGGGCTCCCAACTTCTACGCGTGGCTTTTACCCAAGGGTGAGGTTTACGAAGTGGGCGTAGGCGTGCGCCAGGGGAAGTATCCGCCCCGTGTTTACCTGGAGAGGTTTATGAGGGAGCACCCCATTGCGAAGCAGAAAATCACTGGCAGGAGCCAGGTTGAATACAACACCGGCGGCTTTCCCGTAGCGTCGCCGCAGGATACTTTCGCCGAACGCGTGCTTCTCGTCGGCGATGCGGGAGGCTTTGTCAAGGCAAGCACCGGCGGAGGGGTTATCACGGGAGGAATCTCTGCAAGGCTTGCTGCGAAAGCAGCTTGCTTAGCCATTGAGGAGAAAAACTTCTCTTCGCAGTTTTTCCGGGAGAATTATGAGAAGGCATGGAAGGCGGAGTTTGGAAGAGAGCTTGAGGTGCACGAGCTGATAAGGAGGATATTTGACTCCCTCAGCGACGAGGAGCTGGACGCACTCTTTAAAATAGCCATTGAGGAGGATATCGCCTCGCTCATGGTCCAGTATCCCGACACCGATCGCCCCTATGATTTCTTCATGCAGCTTCTGGAAAAGGAGCGCTTTGTCAGGGCAATAGAGAGGTTTATATCGCTTGAGCTTTAGTCTTCCTTCAAAACCTCAATCATCTGCCCCTGGCGCAGGCGAAGCTCGGGAGATGGAAACTTTGCTTTACCTGCCTCAATAACCCTGACAACCTGAAAGGGAAGCTCGGCGATGCGCTTCCCTGCTAATGAGGCGTCAACATTTATGAACTCTCGCCTCTTCTCGCGCAGCACCCGTGAGGGCGGGGTTATCTTCAGTTTACCCTCTTCCTCAAGTTTAAGAAGTATATCCACAATTTTTTTGGCAGAGTCGCCCTTGCCAAAGGGATTCTCTGCTGCCTTCATAGCCTGGTAAACGTTCTGGTCGCCGAGAATGCGCTTTACAGTGCGGACTATCCCAGCTTTCTCAACTCCAGCTAAGACGTTCCCCCCAGCTTCGACTGTTTCTGGCCTCTCCGTCGAGGTTCGCAGGGTTATGCATGGCGTGTGGAGCACTATCGCCTCTTCCTGCACCCCGCCCGAGTCTGTGAGCACCAGCTTTGCCCTGCTCAGCAGCATGAGGAAGTCCAGATAGCCAACCGGCGGAAGGATGCGAAGCTTCTTCTCCACTTTCTCCAGAAGCCCAAAATCCGCTAACCTTCGCTGTGTGCGCGGGTGCGCAGGGAACACCACCTCTTCCCCAAGCTCCAGGAGTGCTTCAATTATGCCGGTGAGTCTCTCTTTGCGGTCCACATTCTCAGCGCGGTGCAGTGTGAGGAGGAGAAAATCCTCAGGCATCTCTTCAAGAATGCGGGAACTCTGCCTTGCTATCTCGAAATTCTGAAGCGTGGCATCAACGATGGTGTTCCCAACGATGAATATTTTCTCAGGCAAAATACCCTCGTTGATGAGGTTGAGCGCAGCCTTCTCGGTTGGTGCAAAAAGTACATCGCTGGCGTGGTCAGCCAGCACGCGGTTTACCTCCTCCGGCATGGTGCGGTCGAAGCTTCTTAACCCTGCCTCAACGTGGGCAAACGCTACATGGAGCTTGGCACAAGCTAAAGCGGCGCTCAGCACCGAGTTGGTATCGCCCTCAGCGATAACGACGCTTGGCTTTTCTTTGAGGATTATCTCCTCCAGTGCCTCAAGTGCTCGTGCAGTCTGGTATGCGTGGCTTCCGGAACCCACCTCCACATTGTACTCCGGCCTGCGAAGCCCAAGCTCGCGAATAAAATTCCAGAACAGCTCATCGTCGTAGTGCTGCCCGGTGGTGGTAAAGGTATAGGCGATGTTGCGGGAATCCAACTCTCGCATTATGGGGGAGAGCTTTATCACCTCTGGGCGGGTGCTTGCCACGATAAGGGCGTGCATTAGGCTATGTCCTCCCTGAGCTTGACCACCTCACCTATTACAGTAATCGCCGGAGGCTTGAGCTTCGCTTCCTGGGCGCGCTCTATTATGTCGGCAAGCGTGCCAGTGATAACCCGCTGCTCCTCCAGAGTACCCTTCTCGATTATTGCAACCGGCGTCGTTGGTGGGCGGGTTTTCCTGAACTCTTCTATTATCTTCGGCAGGTTCTTGACGCCCATGAGGATAACCACTGTCTCTGCCTTAAGCGAGGCGTAGTCGAGACGTTCCTCCTTCTTCTCGGCAAGGTGGCCAGTGACCAGCGTTACGCTCGAGGCTATGCCGCGGTGGGTAACTGGTATGCCGGCTAAGGCAGGCACCGCTATGGCGGAGCTCACTCCGGGCACAACCTCTACGGCGATGCCGTGCTTGCGCAGAGCCAGAGCTTCTTCGCCTCCTCTGCCAAATACGAAGGGGTCGCCTCCCTTGAGGCGAACCACGAGTTTGCCCTCCTCCGCTTTCTTTATGAGCAGCTGATTGATCTCCTCCTGGGTAAGGGTGTGCTTGCCCGCCTGCTTGCCAACGTATATCAGCTCCGCCCCGGGCTTGGCATAAGCTAGGAGCTTCCTGCTCACAAGGCGGTCGTAGATTATAACGTCGGCGCTCTGGATGAGCTTCATACCCTTTACGGTTATCAGCTCCGGGTCCCCAGGACCCCCGCCCACGAGGTACACTTTTTTCATTACCCTAACCCCAGGCTCTTCTTCAGCACCCCCACGTTAACCTCACCGGCGGTTGCAAGCTTTTTCTCCTCAACGTTGTTGACAATCACCTTCGCAGGGGCGAATATCGCGGGGTTTATCTTGTAGAAGTCGTAGTTTGCCTCCTTGAAAATCTCCTCGAAGGTTTTGCCGTACGCCGGCGAGCCGCTGGAAGGGAGCTTCTCGGCGGGTATTCCTTCGCCCGCGAGGTATACTTCGCCGCCGTAGATTATCATGTCGTTGGTGACGCCCATCATCTTGGCGTCGCCTCCAACAATAGGCGCCACTGGTGCAGTGCCGAATGCCGAGTATATCTTTGTGGTGTCGCACCCAATGTGCTGGGCTTTGTAGAGGGCTGTTTCAACAACGCGAGCGGAGATCTGCACCGCCCCTGCCAGCGAGGCTGTGCGTGCAATGAGTATGTAGAGGTTCTCGGTTTCAATTCCACACTGCGAGGCGATGCTGCGCACGACCTCTTCGTCAGGATACTTTCCCGCCTCCAGCGCGATGAGTGCCTCCTCGCTTTCCTCGGAGTAGCCAAGCTCCTCGTAGGTCTCCTTTGGCTTCTTCGCCAGTATCCTCGCGGGTCCAGAGCCCAGGGAGAAGAATCCCTCGCCCTTTATGCTCCATCCCGCCTTTTGCGAGGCTAAACACGCTATAGCCGGTTTTTGCGTTGTGACCTCGACGACAGGCAAGGTAAGAGAACCGTAATCACGTGCGCTTAGCCTAACTTCTCCCAGGCCACCCATGCACGCCTCCGCAAAGAGTACTCCCGCAGCGAAGCTGCCCTTCGCCTTAACTCCGCAGTCTATCAGCGTAGCGCCGCCAACCTCGGCAACGCTTATCTCCAGCTCCTCCTGGCGACGAATCATCTCTCGCGCAATCTCACAAGCCTCGTGGTTGAGATTCATGGCACTCACCTTTCATAAAAATCCGGCACCGGGTATATAAATTTTGGCTGGGCGCTAGCACATCATGAGGAAAAGCCAGAGGGGGGTGAAAACAATCTCATCCCTGTAGTCCAGCGCATCCTTTGTTATAACGATGCCCAAGCATTTGTCGTGCTCCCTCTGGAACTGCCTTATACCTTTAAGTTCACTTTTGCGTATTTCATTCCTGTACTTGCACTCTATGGCCACGGGTCTTCTGGATACCTCAAAAACTATATCGACCTCTTTACCCTGCGCCGTCCTCCAATAAAATAGCTCCAACCTGCTCCCTGGCTCTAAGTTGAATTTAAGCCTTCTGCAATGGTCATAAACAAGAGTTTCGACGATCTTGCCGAGTTCAGCTGTATCTTCGAGAAGCGTCTCACGTAGCTCACCAACAATGGCGTTTCTTAGTCCCACATTGCTAAGGTAAAGCTTCTTCGCTTTTCTAATCCTGGATGCCCTGCTTTTAGAATAAAACTCAGCCCTGCTCGAAAGGAACACCGATTCTAGATAATTCAGGTACTTTATCAGAGTGTCTTTTTTTAGTCCCAACGTCCTGGATAAACTCGAATAATCAACCCGTTGAGAGGACTGGTCGGCTATCAAAATCACAAGCTCTTCCAGCGCTCTGGGGTCACGCAGATTGAAAATCCTGATAATGTCTTTGTATATGGTGAGGTTTAGGTAAGTTCTGAGCTTTTCAGCACACTCATCTAGTGACTCAATCTCTAAAAGTCCGGGATAACCGTCTTTGAGAAGATACATCTGTAGATGAATTTTAATTTCATCCTCATATTGTACAAGGCTTGAGTAAGACTCTCTCAGCGCACTATAAAACAGGCTGGGATTAGATTTTTTAATAGAATCAACAAAAGCGTCTCTAAGAGTTCTATTGACCATCTTAAAAATAGAGTCCTTCTTGGGCATGTGATACCTCAGGAAATCCAGAAACTTCAGAGGAAACATAATTTGAATGGTTATTCTGCCCGCTAGGGATTCAGAACTTCCCTGTAGAATGTTTGCGCTTGAGGAGTCTGAGATTATGAACTTTATTGGGTACTTCAGGTCATACCAACCCTTGAGGACATGGCTCCAGTTTTCAAGCTTGCAAACCTCGTCGAGGAATACATATATCCTGTCACCAAGCTTGGAAATAGGTTCTTTAAGAACCTGGGTGGAGTATATCTCAAGGATATCGTTCAGCGGGGTATCCATAATAGTGGTGAGATACGGGTAGTCAAAGGAGACATAAAGAATACGCTTTGGATTCACTTTTTTCTCACGTATAAGGTGTTCAATCAGCTGGTATATCATGGTTGTTTTTCCAACCTGTCTCGGCCCAATTATGGCGGTTATCTCCCCTTCATCCAACCTTTTATCTCTGATGACGTAAAAATCACGCCTTTTAAATGGTTTTGTTAGGTTCTCCGGTACGCTAGCATTCTCCCACCAGGGGTTCTGACGGTGAAGCAACTTTATAACTTTTTGTTCAATGTCTCCTTGCATGACCATTATATGGGGTGTGTTG
>MTME02000087.1:3812-5557 GCA_002011115.2 Candidatus Pyrohabitans sp. JdFR-17 | reverse complement strand
CATACATGTAAACTAAAAGATTATCTGCCATGAGAGGCATAATTTATACTGCCCAGGGAGGTAAGAATACTACTTCTTTTTCTTCATCATCCCTGGGCCTCCTCCCTCCCAACCCCTTTCCATGCATTTAACACCAGCTATAGCTCATGGGGTTATTGCATCTGTTTCATAGAATAGGCCATCCTGTGGAAAGCGGTAAAGAACCCCATGAGTGCAAGAAAGACTAATAGGTAGTAAACCTGCCCCAAAAGGAGCCCTAATATTATTGCCAGTATCCTGAAATCCCGTGTGGCGAGACCTACTCTGCACTCTGCTCCAACAGCCTCTGCCCTGGAGCGGGTATAGCTCACAAGGAAAGTCCCCACAATCGCAAAGACACCCGGGAACCAGTAGTCAGCAGGGGCTAAGGCGATCAACGCGATTATTAAGCCTGCGTCCACAAATCTATCCAGTACGCTGTCAAGATATGCTCCTCTCCTAGTTGTCTGTCCTTTTAGCCGTGCCAGGTCACCATCGGCGCAATCCAGAATCTGAGAAATAAAAAGCACAACTACGCCTGCGATTACCTCTCTGATTGCTATGAGATATGCGGCAAAAAATCCCAAGAAGGCTGCAAACCAGGTAACGGCATTTGGAGAGACGCCCGTATGCTTCAGCAATTTTGCTATAGGGATGGAAAATCTCCTGTAAACGTAGTTGGTCAGCGGATACTTAAATTCCATCCCTGACCACCACTTAATATACTCCTTTTTTTCAGATGAACGCAACACCCACCCAATAAAAGCAAGATTATGGGCCCGGAGGGATTCGAACCCACGACCGCCCGGTTATGAGCCGGGCGCTCTACCGCTAAGCTACGGGCCCGCAGGTGTAAGATTGCATTGAAAATATTTATCATTTTCTCTATATTCAGGAACGACAAAAAAGGATTATGTAAGGGTGTGATATTTATACCTGGGATGGCATACTATACTTGGGGAGACGTAATGAGCTACGAGCTGGTTAAGGAGACAGCAAGCAAAATTGCAAGCATGGATATTCGGGGTGCGGCGAAGATTGCCCAGAGCGCGGCTCAGGCTCTTCGCGATTTCGCCCTTAATTACCAGGGAGAGAGTGCGGCGAAGTTCATCTCAGAACTTGAGAAGGCCGGCACCATCCTCAAGGAGGCGAGGCCGACTGCGGTAAGCCTTCCCAACGCAGTGAACTTTGTGCTCCTTGCTGCTAGAGGGAAGGGCGAGGTAGAGGAGATTAGAAGGGCGGTGGTTAACGCAGCAGAGGACTTCATTGCCCGCTCAAAGAGAGCGCTGGGCAGAATAGGGGAGATAGGAGCCAGACGTATAAAGAGCGGCGATGTTATACTTACCCATTGCAACTCTCAGGCTGCGCTTTCTGTGATAACCACCGCCTTTCGCCAAGGCAAGGATATAGAGGTGATTGCCACCGAGTCGAGACCACGCTACCAGGGGCACATTACAGCAAGGCAGCTCGCCGAGCAGGGCGTCCCAGTAACGCTTATCGTCGACTCTGCGGTGCGCACATTTATGAAAGAGGTGGATAAAGTAATAGTGGGCGCAGACAGCATAGCCGCGAACGGGGCGGTGATTAACAAAATTGGCACCTCGCAGATAGCGCTTGCTGCCCACGAGGCGAGAGTGGTCTTCATGGTGGCTGCCGAAACATACAAGTTCCATCCCAAGACGCTGATAGGCGCGCTGGTGGAGATTGAGGAGCGCCCCAGCGAGGAG
>MTME02000087.1:1779-3712 GCA_002011115.2 Candidatus Pyrohabitans sp. JdFR-17 | reverse complement strand
CCTTTGATGCTCACCCCGTGGTAGGCTGCGTTGATAATAGCGTTCATCTCCGCGTGCACAGAGGGGCAGGAGTAGTCTATTATACCTGAAGGTATGCCGTACTTATCCTTATAACACGGTACCTCGTCACCGCAGTTCTCCCACCCGCGGGGCGCGCCGTTGTAGCCGGTCGCCACGATGCGGTCGTCCTTTACGATAATAGCGCCGAGCTTGCGGCGAGAGCATGCGCTTCTCGAGGCTATTGCATCGATAATCTTCTTATACATCTCTATTTTTGTGGCTCTTCCCATGCTATCACCCGTAATTTTCTAAAGCCTTTTCAATTCTATCCATCGCCTCGGCGATGTTCTCCAGCGACGCGGCATAGGATATGCGTATGTGCCCCTCGCCACGCCTGCCGAAGGCAGCGCCAGGGGTAACCGCAACCTTCGCGGTGTCGAGAATATATTCCGCCAGGGCAGAGGAGTCTGTGGAAATCTCACTCACGTCGGGGAAGACATAGTATGCTGCCTTGGGCTCGTGGACCTCGAAGCCGGGGATACCCCTAAGTCTCTTAATAATATATCGCCTGCGCCTGTCGAACTCCGCCTTCATCGCTTTAACCTCGTCGCGAAGAGACAGCGCCACCACCGCTGCGCGTTGGGCAAAAGAGCTCGGGGAGATGTAGAAGTTCTGCTGGAGCTTGAGCACCTGCGCTATTAGCTGCTCCGGTGCAACGACGTAGCCCAGGCGCCAGCCGGTCATGGCGTAGAGCTTGGAGAAGCCATCCAGCATAACAGAGCGCTCATAGTTCGCCTCGAGGATGCTTGGGCTTCGCTCTGCATTGTAGACTAAGCCCGAGTATATTTCATCGCTTATAACCCAGGCTTCAGCCTCGGAGGCAACTTCGCATAGCGCGCGAAGCTCTTCCATGGTGAGGTATGTACCTGTGGGGTTGGCTGGGGTGTTTATGAGTATCGCCTTTGTGCGCCTGCAGAGCTTCTCCTTCAACTCCTCCAGGTCAAGGGAATAGTCGCTGCGAAGGTTTACACTCACAGGCTTGGCGTCGAAGAAGCGTATAAAGTTGGGGTAGCACGGGTAGCTTGGATCTGTGATGAGCACTTCATCCCCAGGCTCAAGGAGAGAGGCGAGCACAAATTGCAGCGCCAAGCTAACGCCGCCTGTAACAAGTACCTCCTGCGAGGGGTCCACCTCAACGCCCAGAGTTTCAGATATATGCTCACTAATCGCCTCTCTAAGTTCGCGGATTCCTCTCGCATCGGTGTAGTGGGTATCCCCACGCTGCATTGCCCTGTACGCCTCCTCCACCACCTTCTTGGGCGTTGGAAAGTCGGGTTCGCCTATCTCCAAATGGATAACCCTCTCGCCCTGCCTCTCAAGACGCTGCGCCTTTGCCAAGATCTCCATCACCTGAAAGGGCTCAATCTGAAGCACTCGCCTTGAGAACATGCTACTTCCTCCTGCGCAACGCGTCTATCTTCTCGCCCACATAGGCTTCGTCTCTGCCCGTCTTCATCGGCTTAGCCTGCGACCTTCTCTTCAGAAGCCTTTTTAACCTCTCTACCTCCATTCTGAGCAACTCCGCCTCCTCGCATACCTCAGCATAGCGACGCTCCAGCTCACTTTTCGCCTCCTTTTCTTTCGAAAGCTCTGCCTTGAGGTCTTTAAGCTTTTTCTCTGCATCTATCCTCAGGCTCCTTTCATTGATTAGTTCCTTTTTAATATTCTCCTCGAGCGTTAGCTTTTCTGCAAGAACCTCTTCTATTCTTGCTTTTAGCGAATCTATTTCCTCTTTTTTATCCTTCAGTTCCCTCTCAAGCCTCTCATTTTCCTCTATCATCCGCTTTAGCCTGTCCAACTCCTCCTCTTTGACACCCTTTTCCTTCAGAAGTTTTTCAATTTGACTTTTTAATCCGTTGATCTCCTCATCCTT
>MTME02000087.1:0-1679 GCA_002011115.2 Candidatus Pyrohabitans sp. JdFR-17 | reverse complement strand
AGCCTTTTCCTCGCCTCTGTGGCAGAGTTTAGTATGCTGAGGTAATCTTCGCGCAGAGATAGTATTCCACTGTAGCTGTTGAATCTTTCCCCCAGCGTCTCAGCGCGCTTTCGAAGTTCTTCAAGGCTCTTCTCAAGCTCTCTTTCCTTTTCTATAGTCTCTTTAAGCTCCTCTCTAAGACCTTCACAGGTGCTGGATGCACGCTCAACTTTGCGCTTCTCTTCCTCGAGCTTTGCAAGCTTTCTCCTCTCCTCCTCAAGGAGTGGGGGAATCTTCCTCGCCCCCTCGTCTGCAAGCTCTTTTATTGCATGCCGTAAGGGATCTTTATTCAATACCAGCCCAGTGATTCTTATTCTCTCATGGTAGCTAGGGTCCTTAATAAGGTGCTCAAAAAGCACTTCCAGAGGCAGCTCATCTCCAGCATCGCTGTAAACCCTGCAGCCGCGAAGCAGTCGACGAGCTTCTATCAAGAAGATGTCCCTTATCTCAGCCAGCCTTTCATCTGTCTGGGCTCTTATCTCACCTACCTTCTTCTCGTACGCATCTCTGAGCTTCTCTGCCTTATCGCATGCCCTTTGCACCTGCAGCTCAAGCTCCTGGCGATGCCCCTTCTGAATTCCCAGCTTCCTATCCTTTAACCCTATCTCCTCGGCGAGTTCCAGGTAAAGACGCAGCTTCTCTACGTCATCTTCAACCGCCTGAGAGAACTTTTCAATCGCAGAGCCAATCTTCTGCATCGCCCCGTCGAAAAAGTCCCGTCTCTCTGGAACAAGACGCATGGCAGAGGTGCAAACAAGGTCGAGGTAACGCTTAGTCTCTGCCGCAAGAACAGAGAGCTCAGCAAGAGAACTTTCAAGGCTTTCGCTGGCGGAGCGATGCTCTTTCAGAGCTTCCACGCTTTCGACGAGTTTAAACCAGCTTTCTGGAAGGCTCCTAAACTCCTCAGGGGGTAAAAATTCTGTGCCCATAATAACAGCAATGCCTTAGCTCCTGATTTTCTCAAGTATATCGAGCAGAGACCTCTCAACCTCAGCCCTGAGGTTAGCAATTTCCTCCTCAAGTGCTTTTACTCTGCTCTTTTCCTCTTCAAGCTCTTTCTCAAGTTTAGCCTTCTCATCCTCAAGCTTCTCAGAGGCATTTGTAAACTTCTCCAGCTCTGCCCTGAGATTCTCAACTTCCCCAGCAAGCCTCAGATTCTCCTCCTTAAGAATTTCAGCTTTCTCCGACTCCCTCCGGCGGAATTCCTTATACTCCTTCTCAAGCTCTGAAAGCTTCTGTTCCAGCTCTGAGTTCTTATCCTCTAGACTCGCTATAAGGCTATTCCTATCCTCAAGTTCTCTGGCGTACCTGCTCACCTTCTCTTTCAGCGTTTCCCTCTCCTCTTTCAAGCTTTCCAGCTGTGAAGCGAGTTTTTGCATCTCCTTCTCAAGCTCTCCTATTCTGGAGAGCAGGCGCCTTTTCTCAGGATCGTGCTCTATTTCGAGGTCTCCGAATGTTGCTGCAATGTACTCAAGAAAACCTCTTACCTCAGGGTCGATAGAGTCGAAGGCAGATGTGAACTCCTCTTTTATTGACAGGATCTCATTGTAATCATCAAAATTTCTGTTTATCCTCTCCTCAAACTGTGCTATCTTATCCTCAAGCTCATTTCTGTAATTTTCGAGTTCCTCTCTGCGCTT
>MTME02000086.1 GCA_002011115.2 Candidatus Pyrohabitans sp. JdFR-17 | reverse complement strand
ACATGATAGAAGATAGAATCCTCGGCTTAAAGGCGAGAGAGAACTACGAGTGCCCAGCGGCGGCGCTTCTGATCACAGCCCATAAAGCGCTTGAGGCTCTGGTTTTAACCCGTCGGGAGCTTGCGTTTAAGGCGCAGGTCGAAGCGAGGTGGAGCGAGCTGGTTTACTTTGGGTTGTGGAATGAGCCCCTGCGCCTGGCCCTTGATGCCTTCATCGATGCCACGCAGGAGCGGGTCTCAGGAAAGGTGAAGGTAAAGCTGCACAATGGTAGCTGCGCCGTGGTTGCCAGGGAGTCTGAAAACGCCCTCTACTCCCTGGAGGCAGTCTCCTTCGACGACAAGAGTATAGACCAGCGGAGCGTTGAGGGCATGTTACGCTACCACTCGCTTCAGGCGGAGATGTACTGGGCGACGAAGAAGCGCTAATCCTCGCCTTTAACAAAGATGCGAATAAACCCAAGAGCAGCGAATATAATTATCGGCCCAAGCAAAATGCCCTTCGCGCCAAGGCTGGCGGTGCCTGCGATAAAGCCCACTAGGAGGGGCACCACTGGCACCCTGCCGGAGAAGCTCGCCACCACTGGGCGAATTACCACGTCGGGAAGCACACTCAACACAGCCACGCAGGTGATGAAGAAAAAGGCCGCCTTGGTTGCGCCGTGGGCAAAGTAGAGGTAGCCTGTCATGGGCGCATACACCAGCCACCCGCCCACGATAGGTATTAGCGTTAGCACACCTGTGAGGGCGCTCAGCAGTCCTGCGAAGGGAAGGGCAAACGCATAATAAACGCCATAGGAAAGTAAACCCGTGAAGAGCGCCGTGAGGAAGATGCTGTATACTATCTGCCTGAGCAGGGCATCGAGGTAGCTGAAGTAAGCAACCACGCGGGAATCAGCGATGCTGGATGCAAAGCTCTTAATACCCTCTGCTTTTGCCACGAGGTAGAGAGCTATCAATGCTCCAAGAAAGAACTGAAAGAATGCTCCGCCCAGAGTCTTGAAGAAGCCGAGAACGCCCCCAAAGACAGCCTGGAGCATGGCTTCGTAGCCCTTGACGCTGGTAAGTAGCCGGGGGATGTCCTCTACGCTGAGCTTCGCAAGGCTCTCCAATTCATGCTGAAGCACTGCGATGTATCCTTGGGCATTTATACCAGCCACCGCTAGTGCCTCCCTCGCCTCCGGCGTGCTCAGCAGGGAGAGCATCTCCACCGCAACCCTGTATATCACATAAAAGAAAAAGATGAACCCGGGTAGTAGCACGAAGATGACTGTGAGCAGCATCGCCAGCCACCTGTGCTTAACCAGCGCTTCAAGGCGTGCTTCTATGGGGTAGAGGAGGTAGAATACCACCAGGGAGATGGTCAGCGCAGGATAAATTGGTTTGAGTACGTATAGCAGAAGCAGAAAGCCGAGGATGATAAAACCTGCTAGAAGGATTCCCTTCACCTGTCTCTGGGTCAGAGCTTCTCCAGCCACTCCTTCATCTCCTCCATCGTCTGGTTGAGAATCATCTCTGTGCTGTTGACAAACGCTGTGCCTGCGCTTTTAACAATCTCCATATAGGTCCAGATTACAAAGAGCACAATAACAATCACTCCCCCTAGGATGAGTATATACTCCAGGGACCCCTGAGCATTTTGTTCTTTAAGCGGATTCATATGAAACAATAAGATTATTTAAAGTCTCTTTAAAAAAGCTTTCTGAGTTTATTATTGCAAACAATATTTTTCCTTTCTACAACGACAGGTACATATTAATCCAATCCCACCTCTATATTTAAGAACCCCCTTATAAGGAACCCTATACTAAACGTGAGAGCTGCTATTCCAAGGCTAATTAGTGCCATTTCGAAAAATCTTTTCCTGAATGAGATATCTCTTGCGACAGATATATAAAATGTGAAAATGAAAATGACTAAGATTGCATTAAAAATTGTTACACCCAGGCAGAAGTATAGGTTTGTGAAAATCAGATATGGGAGGATTAAGAATAAAACTGTCAGCACGTAGGTGATGCCGGTATAAATAGCCGCCTTAAACGGGTTCTGGGCACCACCCTCAGATTTTACTGACAGGTACTCGGATGCAGCCATTGAGAGGCTTGCGGCAATGCCAGTGATTAGACCTGTTACTGCTATAAGTTGTGTATTTTGAAGAGCAAAGGTAAACCCTGCGAGGGCGCCGGTGAGTTCCACCAAGGCGTCGTTAAGGCCAAGAACCATGGAGCCGATGTATCTCAGCCGCTCCTCATCTATCAGATTTATGAGCTGCCTTTCATGTTCATTTTCATCCTCAATTACACTCTGCGCCTCCGGCAGAGACTCGGAAATTTTCTCGTATGTAAGCTGCGCCTGCTTTTCTCCCCTCTCCAGCAGCTTTATCCCAAATGTTATTCCGAATATTTTTGAAATTAAAAAGTACTTCCAAATCTTCAATTTATCAGGTTTTACATCCCTGCGGGTATATCTTTTCCAGAAGTTGTAGTGTTTAAGTTCATCCTGTGATATTCGCTGTAAAATATTTCTGTTATGGGAGTCTTTTACCGATTGAGATAGTTTTTTATATATAAAATGCTCTGTGATTTCGTTCTTCTGAACCGTCAGCAATTTTTCCCTGTCTGGTGACCCTGCCTTCATGCTAAGAGCATATTAGCTGCCTGATATTTAACTTCTGTTGTTATCCTACCGGCTTTTTATATGAGGCTTAAGGGCATCGCCTGCATCTCTGGGATGTGCAGCGGTGCGACGAGTAGGGTTAAAATTTACTTTGAGGAGAGGGGTAAAACCTTCTACTGGGATGAGCTTTTCCCGCGCAGAGTGAAGCGCTCACCTACAGGGGAGGTTGGGGAGGCTGATGTTAAAAAGGTAATTTCGACGCTGAAGCGCGAGCTTTCAAGGCGCCGCTTCACCAGCGAGGCGTACTACCTGCGCAAGGCGCTTCGTGCACTTACGGGGAGGTAAATAGAAACCTCAACAATCAGTCAATCTTCGTTCCAAAATCCGCTGCTGAGAGGTTTCCAGAGCATAGCATCCCAATCAACTGAAAGAAACGTCTTTTAGAGAAATAACAAAACCTGTCTTGCATTTTTTAATAAGTATTTCATCAGCGGTAATTAGTTTTGCATTTAAAATATCTGCAAGTGAAACATATATGGCATCATAAACCGTGATATTAAACTTTTTTGCAAATTCTATTGCTTTTGTCATAATTTCTTTTGTTGGAACTATAATATCAATTTCCAGGTCATATATACTTTCAATCGCATCTTTTATATCTTTCTCTTCAAGGACTTTATTATATCTGAGAGCATTCGCAACTTCATACAGAACCAGATCCGGACAAACAATAAAAACTTCTCTATTTACAAATCTGTTTCTGATTTCTACTGACTTATCGGAATTTTCCTCCTTGGAAAACCACTTGACAATAACAGAGGCATCAAGAACAAAAATTTCCTCTTTCATCGGCTGTCACGCCATTTTCTGATTTGCTTCGATGCCTGCCAATCTCCCGCCTTTTCTCTTATTCTATTTTGAATTTTTACGGCTTTTTCTATATTTGCTTTTCTTCTCAATCTTGCACCCATAAGTAACTCAAATCTGCTTCTGATAACATCAATATCTTCTTTTGCTACAGCAGCCACTCCAGACACCTCTGTACACATTGAATTTTTTAACATATAAATAACTTCTGAATTATCAGAAATTGTCATTTCTTGGCAGAAGGCATCCCCCCGTTGGCTTTAAAAACCAGCCTAATGTTGATGAAGCCGACTTCCCAGGCTATCATGGTCCATAAAACTCTTTGACGCAAGATTTATGTGTATTAAAAATTAAGTTCGTGCCATGAAATTTGGGAAGGGTAGAATTGTTATGCTAATTTTTTTAGTAATTTTATTTCTTGGATGTACTGGAGAAGAAGGCACAACAACCGTAACTCCCGCGCCCACAGGACCTATCCCTGGAACATCTACTCCATTGCCCCCTACTACAACCCCTGCTCCAACTACTGTACTGCCAATCTCTAAACAAATTAATTTTGAATCAGAGGTTATATACTATGAACCGTATCCTCTTGCATTCTACAATGCTTTTTCTGAATTGGAAAGCCCAGATATAACCTTTAAAATCTTTAATCCAATGGATATCCCACTAACTATAAGATTAACTTCTGAATATCAAGGAGTATCTTATCCATCAATAACAACTAAAACAGTAGAGCCTGATGAATGGGAGACCATAAATCAAACAATACAATTAAAACATGATGAAATTGGCAAGATAAAAACTAAAACTAAATTAAATTTGCATTATAAAATTGAATATGAGGATAATGGGGACTGGAAAATCTGGGATGAACAAACAGTTCCAATTGATGCATATCCGATGGACACGATGGTTTGGGCGATGGAAGATGAGAATGGTAATGAGATGCCGTTATATGATTACATAGCTACTTTCGTAACGCCCAAGTCAGATGCGGTATGAGAGCTTTTAGCAGTTGCCAAAGAGTATCATCCAGAAAGAAGCTTAGCGGGGTATCAATGTGGAGAATGTTCTGATGAAGAGTGGGCAGTATATACCGCTCAGCAAGTTAAAGCGATATATGATGCTCTTCAGGACCACTATGGCGTAGGCTATGTTAACACACCAACTGCTTTTGGAAAAGACGCGGTTCAGAAGGTAAATCTCCCAAAGGATTCCCTTCGTCTCAGCTCCGCTAATTGCATAGATGGGGTAGTGGTCTTCGCATCTGCAATAGAAGCCCTCGGCATGAAACCTTATATTGTAATAATCCCTGGCCATGCGTTCGTCGCATGGGATGTGAAGGGTGACGGTTCTTTCATAGATGCCCTAGAGACAACCATGGTGGGGAGTGCCTCTTTTGAAGAAGCATGGGGAGAGGGAAATAGACAACTGGAACAATACTGGGACGAGCTATTTGACGAAGACCCTTGGAACGGTATTGTGATAGATATCACTGAATCCCGGAAAGCAGGAATTCTGCCCATGGAGTAATTTCACCATAGCCAAGAAAAGTATTTATACAACCAACCCCCGTCTTAAAAATTGGAGGTAGTAATATGGGACAGTATTACCACTGTGCAAGGTGTAACAGCATCTTTGAGCATACCGAGGGTGCCTGGGCCAAGTGCCTGAGCTGCGGAGCTATGGCGGTGACCCAGGTAGAGGTCACCGGCAGGCACGGCTAAACCTCTTACCCTCTTTTATTTTTGTGTTACACCACACGTAACAAAAGGTTTATATTGCATAGAAGGTACTCTCTATTTGTTGTGTGATGTGACATGACAGTAACGCTTTTCAGGGTTGAGGAGGTGTTTGAGAGGCTTGTTAGGGATATTGGCGGCATGGTGGTCGCCTCTCCAGAGCCAGGGAAGTATCTGAAGAAGCTGAGAGAGGACGCTGGTATAACCCAGCAGGAGCTTGCCAAACTCCTCAACATGCGCAGAGAGAGCATCTCCAGAATAGAGAACGGCACAATAACGCCTACGCTGAGCTATGTGCGTAGATTTGCCCGAGTGATAGCAGCGCTGAAGATAGTGCGCGAGCTTTTAGCTCAGGAAGAGGCGTCGATGCTCGCAGGGCAGCGTAGTGCAAGCTTTTCACTACGCCTTCTCAGGCTGTGCTTAAACTTCTCTGCGCAGGAACTTAAGCAGATCTCTGAGCTTGGGGTTAAGGGTTATCAACGCACAAAGAAAAAAGCGCTAAGGAGGATAA
>MTME02000085.1 GCA_002011115.2 Candidatus Pyrohabitans sp. JdFR-17 | reverse complement strand
CCAAACAAAAAGGACGCCTCCACTACACATTTATAGCTTAAGTTGACAGCACCCCTCCCGAAGGTACTTGAAACCGAAACTCATGTCAACCTGGAAAGTCCTCATAAAAATCAGAAAGCCTGAAAGAGTCACATCTTGGGTAATAACCACAGTAAGATTTATATATAATAAGGTTTACACACAACAGTCGGGAAAACATAGAAAATAAGAAAAAAGAGGTGATATCATGGGTGAACTACCTATTTCTGCGTGCGACAGGATAATAAGGAATGCCACAGGCTTGAGAGTTGGCAGGGATGCTGCTGAGTACCTTGCAGAGATTCTCGAGGAGATAGGCACTGAGATATCGAGAGAGGCAGGTGCCCTTGCTAAGCACGCCGGGAGAAAGACTGTAAAAGCTAGCGATATAAAGCTGGCTGCAAAGTAAAGGCTTTTCTTTTACAAAACTTTATTTTATTTCCTTTTTTCTCAGAAGTTCTCTTGCTTCTCTTTCCAGCGTTTCTGCCTTTTCTGCATACTTTGCTCTGCCTGTAAGCTCTGCCAGATCGCGGTAAACCTGTGCAAGTGCCGCCTTTGCAGCGCCAAGGTAATTGGTATTATTACCTCTTGCAAAGAGGCGTATCGCCTCCTCGTAACTTTCCGCAGCTTTTCTGAGAAGCTCCTCTCTGGCATCGCTGCCCAGGTTTGCTCTGCTCCTGTAAGCAGCGCCCATGGCGGCGAGGGAATGGGCAAACTCCTCACTTTTACCTTGCTCTCTGAAAAATTCAGATACCCTGCCAATCTCCTCAAGCGCAACATCTAGGCTCAGCCTATCCCCCCGCTTAGCTGCGAGCTCAACTCTTGCAAGAGCGGCTTCAAGTTCTTCAAGCGCTGCGTTTACCTCGTACTCTGCCTGAGAGAATAGACTGGCGGTCTCCCTCTTAACCTGGATAAACTTCTCGAGGTAAGTCTCGCTGAAGTTCGCAGCTTCCATGTATATATTCGCAAGACTCTGCAGTGCCCTTGCAAGCTCCGCCTTTGCTTCAAGCTCGCGGAAAATGTGCACCGCCTCGCGATTCAGCAACGCCGCTTCGTCAAGGAGCTTTAGCGCCTCCTCAGGCTGTAACCGAGCCAAGTTTTGAAGCGCCGTGGCGTGGTTCATCTTCAGCCTCGCAAGCATAGCCTTGTTCTCGCGGTAGCGCTCCTCCATCTCCTGGCAGAGGGCCAATACCTTCTCATATTCTCGCTTTGGGTTATCGCTCACTTCAGCCAGGCTTCCATAGCAAAAGGTGAGGTTGAGCTCTACCTCAGCGAGTTCTCCACCAGTGAGGTGCTCCCGCGCACGCTCCAGCGCCTCTATCGCGAGCTTTATATCTCCCTCGCTGCGGGTGCGAAGGAAGCTGTTGAGAGAGAACTCTCCCAGAGCCTTGAGGTGCTTACCTCTGTTTGGCTCATCGAATACTGAGAGAAGCAGGAGCCTTTCAGTTGTAGCCATCGCATGCAGAAGCTCATCCACACCCTTAAATGCGTCGGCAGCCTCGCTGAGAAGGTAGATGACCTTCTCCACCTCATGCTCCTGTCTTGCGCGGGCATAGCTTTTGAAACCCTGTGCCAGTGCCTTTAGCTTGTGCTCTTTGCTCGAGGTGAGGAGTTCGCTGCTCGCCTTCTCAAGCTCCTTCCACTCCTTCCTCCTGAAATGCTCTTCCACCTTTTTGAGGAGTGCTTCCATGCCATCACCTTGCTATCTCCTGCTCACCTCAGCGCCAGCATTTGCGAAGCCTCAAAGAAAATGCCAGCGAGGTCAAGGGCGATGTCCTGAAGGTCGAGCATGCTCAGGGTTATCTCCTCTGGCTCGAGTATCTCTATAAGCACCGGCACATGGCGTATTGCTATGCTGAAAAGTGCCCTCGCATCATGGGGAAAGGCCTCCACAGCTACGAGGTAGGCACCGCTCTCCTTGTTGAAGGTGCTCTTCACCTTGTTTACAGGAGCCTCCTCGCTTATATCCCCAACGAAGAGCTTTACCGCCTCATCCTCGCTTTCCGCAGAGACCTCAGCAACAAGCTTTATGCGAAGCGCCCCCTCCTTGAGCAACTCCTCTATCTCATAGTCGTCGATGCCAACATTGACCTCTTCCTCTGGCTCAAACTCAAACCCCACGCGGTACCTCTGATAAAACTTCTTTGTTAGCTTGATAATCTCCCCAAGGGTGAGGAGAAACTCTTTGGTGCTGAGCACGAGCTTCTCAGGGCTGAGCACATATATCGCCGAGGGTCCATACGCAATGGCGGCGTTGAGATAACTTCGAAAGCTGTCAAATTCAAGCTCAAACTCGGCGATGCCAGAGTAAAGCCCATCCTCCTCCTCGACATCGCCGTACTCTACCCTGCGAACCCTCACCTCTGCGTCTGCTCTAATCTTCTCCTCCAGCTCGTGAAGTGCCCCTGCCACCGCGTCCATGTTGTTACTCTGGGCTTCTATCATAAACTCTGCTTTAATCATGGCAGGGGTATTCTCAGCAGAGCTAATAAAGCTTGCCGTGCGAAAGCTTTTTAACTTCTCCATTGCAAAATTATATGCATGAATCTGGGAATGGAGCCCCTTGTTAAGATTGCCATTGGTCTGGTGCTTATACTAATAGCCCCCCGCGTTGTGGGCTTGATTCTCAACATAATAGGCGCGGGCTTTATTCTCATTGGAGCGGTGAAGTACTACCTGAGCGGATTTGCAGTTAGCCTTGAAGCAATATTCCCGGTGGTTATTGGTCTTGTGATAATCTTCGTCGGCAAGAGTATGGCGGAGGCTGCTCTTCGAATAGCAGGCTTAATCGCCATAGTGTGGGGCATCTGGGATCTGGGATTGATAGGGATTTAAAACCCACCCTTAAACGCTTCGTAACCCCGCGCTGGAAGCTTCACCTTCTCGCCTTTTTCTGTTATCAGCCAGCTCCCTTCATTGATAATCCTGCCTATCATTGAGATTGGCGCCAGCTTTCTCTTCTTAAACTCCTCCTGCAGCGCAGGGAATGCCTCCTCGCTTACTGTAAACAAAAGCTCGAAGTCTCCGCCCTTGTGGAAGAGCACCTCCCTCTCGTCAACGCTAGCGAGGGCGGCTATCTCTTTAACCGCCTCAGGGCGTGGCAGGAGCTCTTCATAAACCTCGAAGCCCACGCCGCTTTTTCTCGCCAGCTCATGCAGGCTGAACGCCAGGCCGTCGCTTACATCCATGCAAGCGCTTGCGCTACCAGCAAGGGCAAGCCCTTCCTTAACTCTCGCCCTCGGCTCAAGTGCCGCTTTGAGGAAATCTTCCCTATTTGGATGCTCTATATCTCTGGTAAGGCAGTAGAAGCCAGCGGCGGCTGCGCCTAAGCTGCCTGTGACGCAGAGCAGCTCTCCAACTTTTGCTCCGCTCCGCGTCAGGTATCTCCCTGCCTCGGCTACGCCAAGGGCAAAGCCTGAAATCACAACTTCGCTGTGCTCCTTTGTGTCGCCTCCTATAACGCAAACTTCGTGAGCATCGCACGCTTCTTTTATACCCTGCGCCAGCCTTTTCACATATGTCTCGTCCTTATCGCCGGGCAAGCCAAAGGAGAAGAGCATCGCCAGGGGTTTGGCTCCCATGGCTGCTAGGTCGCTCAGGTTGACATTCACCGCATAGCTGCCCGCCTGCTCCGGCGTCATCTCTCGCGGAATGTGCGTTGTTTCGCGTATCATGTCTGCGGAGACCACAATCAGAGCCTCGTCTGCCCTAATCACAGCTGCATCGTCGCCTATACCTACTTCCGCCGCAGCACAGTCTCCAAAAATTTCTGCGAAGACCTTAATTATATTACGCTCGCCCAGCTGTGAGAGTTTCATAAACTCTGGCGGCAGGAGGCAGCGCATTTCAATGGGTGGAGGAATGCCGCCTTACTCACCTCCGTTAGGTTTTTAAATTTAAATAACCACAAGACCGCACGATGCAGGTTGCTAAAAGTGTTACAGTGAAGGTTTCGCCAAAGATAAACATGAATAAGTTTTTGCAGCTTAGAGACTTTTACAATCGATGCCAGGCAATAGCCAGGTTTTACCACTCTTACATACTTGAGAACTCTCTGCACGAGAAGCTTATTAATGAGATTACAGCTAGAGACCTCAAAAATATCCTTCACCAAGAACTCTACAAGCAGGTTAGGGAAACTTTTGATGTTGGAAGCCAGACTGTGCAGGAAATTAGAGATGTAGTTGTAGAAGCTTTTAACAGTTGGGCTAAGCTTTACAAGAAGTGGCTTGATGGTGAAATCGAACATGAACCCTCTTTGCCCAGGATTGTAGAATTTACAGTCAGAATGAATATTCCACGTGTATGTAGTATATTCGAACATGGTAAAGAATTTCCCTTCTTCTTTAAGGTTAAGGTTGACAACAACAGCCGCATCGTAATTCCAGTTGAGTGCGGTGAATATCAGCGCGGGCTGCTTAAAGACGCCTTGGAAAGGAAATACAAGCTTGGAGCGGTTCAGCTTGTCAGGCGTGGAGGATGGTTTTACTTCGTAGTTGTAGTCAAGAAGGAAGTTGAGGTTAAGCAATCTGACACCGTAGTTGGTGTGGACATAGGCTTGAGGTATCAAGCCACAGTTGTGGTTTTGCATAAAAACGGCAAGATAAGCGATGTTGAGTTTGTAAAGTATCGCAGGTTGCTTGATAGAATTCGCTACTTGTGGAAAAGAATTGATTACTTGAAGTCTAAACTCCCAGAGGGACAGAGAACTTCGAAGCAGATAAGAAGGTTGTGGAGGAAAATTCACAGAATTAACACATGGATTGCTCACAATGTGTCCAAACGAATTGTTGAAAAAGCTAGAGCCAACAATGCTATGATTGCTATTGAGAATCTCAATAACTTTAAACCAAGGAAGGGCAAGCGTGGCAAGAAAATGAATCGAAAACTTTCTAACTGGATACATGGCAGAATCAGGGACTTCGTTCTCTACAAAGCACATTGGAGGGGCATTTATGTTAAGATAGTCTTGCCTAATGGAACATCCAAGAGATGCCACATTTGCGGGGCGGTAGGTTACCGCCATGGTGTGCTTTTCAAGTGTAAACATGGTTATACCTCCAATGCAGATTTCAACGCAAGTTGTAACATAGCTCTTAGGGCAAAGTTCCCTAAGAGCTGGGGCATCGTAAACATGCCCGTGGGCACAACCCACAAAGCCACCCGTTTTAACGAGTGGTAGTTTACGGGGTAAAGTTATTTATACTCTATAAAAAGGGTTTTGATTATGTATCCCCTGGGGCATGTGACCTTCACCTTGCTTGTGGGCAGGAAGCTCAACCTCAGCATTGGCTTTCTTGCCCTGGGCGTGCTCCTCCCCGACCTTGTGGATAAAGTTCTGGTGATATTCTTCAATATAGGTGGAGGGCGGTTTATTGCCCACACCCTCGCCTTCGCTGCCCTCGCAGGCTGTGCCTTTGCTCTGCTTCACAGTAAGCGAGCTGGCGTTTCTCTCGCTCTGGGTAGCGTCGCCCATCTTATAGAGGACGCCTATTCCTTTGTGCC
The DNA here is from genome assembly GCA_002011115.2 of Candidatus Pyrohabitans sp. JdFR-17. Lineage (GTDB taxonomy): Archaea > Hydrothermarchaeota > Hydrothermarchaeia > Hydrothermarchaeales > BMS3B > Pyrohabitans. The sequence continues at coordinate 50,530 of MTME02000085.1, read as the reverse complement.
TTGGTTTTACCCCCTGCTTGACTATGAATTTCCAGTGGTAGACAGCTACAGCATATTCGACCACTATCTGGGCTTCTTTGGAATTGGCACTGATGCGATAGGCTTGCTCCTGTTCATAGCAGCGTATAAGCCGGAGATTCTGCCTCTCAACCTGGAATACCTGCGCAGGTGGAGTTTCTTCAGGAGACTTTAAGGTCAAATACCACGTGGTAGTTTCGCGGCGAGTATGTGCGCACCACGCGCTTTTCCAGCAGCTTTATTTTCTTCCCCATGCGCCTCGCTACACTGCGAGCAAGCTCAGCCTTACCCCATAGGTCTTCCTCCGGCGCAATCGTGTAGTAATGCACCACACCTCCCTCTGGCTTGAGAACCTCAAAGGCAAGGTCGAGAAAGGCGTCGCTGCTCTTTGGCAGGTTCATTATTACGCGCGAGGCTACGCCACGCGGTGCAATCTCGCGGGCGTCACCGAGGAGGGGTATGACCTCACCCTTTAGTCTGTTGAGGGCTATGTTCTCCCTCATGTACTTCACTGCCTCTGGGTTAATGTCAATCGCATAAACTTTAACCCTGCGGTGCTTTGCAAAGAGGAGTGGAAATGGACCCACGCCTGCGAAGAGGTCCACTATAACCTCGCCATCTTTAACCTGCTTCAGCACCCGCTGCCTTTCATAGGCGAGACGGGGTGAGAAGTAGACCTTCGCCACGTCCAGCTTGAGTCTAAGACCGTGTTCTTTGTGAATTGTCTCGCTCCTCGCCTCGCCAGCGAGATGCTCAAGCTCACGTACTCTCGCCTCGCCACGAACCTCGCTGCTCTTGCGGAAAACCGCTTTGATATTCTTGTGCGCTTCCATCAGCGCCTTAGCGATCTCATGCTTCCTGTGGGCAAGCTCTTCCGGCACTTCTATTATTGCGATGTCGCCAACTATGTCGAAGCTCCACTTAACGTGTGAAAGCTCTTCCTTACTCAGGACCTCCTTCAGCAGGCTCTCAAAGCTCTTGCGCTTTGCAAGCGGCTCAAACTCGGCTTCAATCACCTCGTAGTCATGGAGAAGCTCTCTGGCTTCTTCTTTTACAGGGAGGAGCACATAGTTACCCTGCCTCTTAATGTGGTACTCCTTTGCCAGCGCTCCCGCTGCGAGAAGCTCCCGCCTTGCCTTCTCTGCCTCCTTCGCAGGTACGCGCACGCCGAGCATGTTTTTTTATAAACCACTGCGAATATTTATTTATGCTCATCTTCATAGGACTTGGTCTCTACGATGAGATGGACATAACTCTGCGCGGCTTGGAGGAGCTTAAGCGGTGCGACTTGGCCTTTGCAGAGCTCTACACCTCCCACATGCCTGGGCTCAACCTGGAGCGCCTGGAGCGCCTGGCAGGAAAGAAGATAAAGCTGCTGAGCAGGCGGGACGTGGAGGAGCATGCTGGAGAGGTTATCTTAAAGCTGGCGAAACAAAAAAGGGTTGCCCTGCTTGTGGCAGGTGATCCCATGGTTTCGACCACCCACGCGGCGCTCCGTATCGAGGCAAAGAATCTAGGCATCGCAACGCGGGTTGTGCACAACGCGTCCATTCTCTCGGCTGCACCTTCTCTCAGTGGCTTGCACAACTACAAGTTTGGTAGAAGTGCAACTGTAGCTAGGCCAGAGGCAGGTTTTTTCCCGGAAACGCCCTACGATGTGCTCAAGGAGAACCTTTCACGGGGGCTTCACACACTGCTCTTCCTGGACATTAAAGCTGAAGAGGGGTACATGATGTCCGCGGGGGAGGCGCTGAATATTCTCCTCACCATTGAGAAAAAACGTGGAGATGGGGTTATAGGCGAAGACACGCTTGCTATAGTGGTTTCTGCCGCCGGCGCTCCTAACGCGAAGGTTACGGCAGGTAAAATTAAAGAGCTTCTAAAAGCTGAGCTTGGGGCGCTGCCCCACACGCTGGTAATCCCCGGGGAGCTCCACTTTCTGGAGGAAGAGTACCTCCGCGAGTTTGCTGGTTTGGATTAGTAGCCTCTTCGCAATGAGTATATAAAACATCAAACAAAATAAACTCATGCCGCTTAACTTCTTCAAACGGGGGCTTCGTGCGCTGGGTATAGCCGAGAGCTTTGTGAAGCAGCGGGAGAAAGCGGTGCTCGCAGGCGTGGTAATGCGCGGCGACCTTCAGATAGACGGCTTTGGCTTTGCGGAGATTACCCTGCGTGGGTTAGACGCTACGCAGGGTGTAATTGATATATACAATCAGCTCGGACGAAGGGATATTAACCTTATAATGCTGAACGGCTGCGTGATAAGCCTCTTCAATCTGGTCAACCTGGACAAGGTTTATGAAACTCTTGCGAAGCCTGTAATCTGCGTCACCTATGAAGAAAGCTCTGGTCTGGAGAAGTATCTGCGCGAGTTCAGCGACGCCGATGCTAGGCTGGAGATATACCGCCGTCTTGGAGCGAGAAGCGAAGTGTTGCTTCACACTGGCTATCGCGTGTTTGTGCGCTACAGGGGCATGAATAAGCATGAGGCAAAGCATGCACTCAACCTGTTCACCCTTCAGGGTTCGGTGCCAGAGCCTCTGAAGGTGGCGCGCCTGCTCGCAAGGGCGATACTGAGGTGGCAATTTAGCGTGGCATAAGTTTGTTAAGCTGAGATTTGGATAAAAATTTAAATAAAATAAAATACATTTCAATAACTGGAATCCTAAGGACGAGGCATAATGATGGAATGGCGCATGCAGGTTTGCAAAAAATGGATTAAAGGGACAGTTGGAATGAATATAAAGAAGGTTTTTCCAACACTGATATCATTGCTTGTTCTGCTAGTGCTCCTGCCCTCAGCGTTTTCCCTGAGCTTCGACGATATCCGCAGTGCAGGCGAGAAGTACTCTAAGGGCGAGGCTATTATGGTGGACGGCCCCTTTTACGTTGAGGGCAAGCCCTACTATGTGCTCGACTACATGTTTCTTGCTGAGAACAGGGGATCGCTGGTTTACGACCCTTCGCAGGGGAAGTTTGTGAAGGATCGGGAGATAATTCGTAAGGTGCTCGCCACAAAGGATTTGAAGCTCTTAACAATAGATGATCCCCTCTTCTATGCAGTGGGCAACACCTCCTTAATCCCCCTTGCCTCCGAGTTTGAAGTGCAGAATGTGAGGAACTTCGCAAGCTTTGCGACGCTTGAAGACGTGGAGAGAGAAAAGCTGGAGAAGGTGTTGGAGAGCTACACAAGGCTCATGCAGGACGTGGCTGAGATCTCTGAGATTACCTCTTCCATCCTCTACCCAGATAATGCCCTTCGCTTTGAGTACTCTGTGGTGGAGCCTCACTTCAGAGTAAGCGTGGAGAGGTCTTCTGTTGAAGGTAACTACTCTTATGAGGGTTTCTCTCGATTAATAAGCGCATACAACAAGCTGCTGGACGACTATTATACTTATGGTATTAACCTTGTTGACCTTGCTGGGGAGCTTGAGGAGTACCCGCCGGGCACGACGATAAGGGAGAAATGGGAGATTGTTATAAGGAAGGAGGACATTCTCAAAGAGGTGGAGCTGGTTAATGAGAACGCCAAGGAGCTGGAGAAGGAGATTAAGCTCAGGGAGAGTATGCTGAACAGCGATTACAGTGATGCCATAGCTAAAGCGTATGCAAGGATGGGCGCCAAGCCCGTGTGTGGCCCCACATTTATTCTGCTTATTCCTGCCCTCCTGCTCCTGAGGAGAAGGACCACGCTGGTTATTACCACCCTTATTCTGCTCTCCTCAGCCTACGCTGTGCAAATACCAAGCCCGGAGGAGCTTATCTCTCAAAAAATATCCCTGGAAGAGGTGAAGGATGTAAAGATAACAATAGAAGGGAAGAATATAACCGAAGAGGAGGCGAGGGTGATACTCTCGGGCTTTCCGCTCCTCCTCAGAGGTGAAGGCGTGGTTGTGAAGGGACCTTACCTCTCAAATAATCACGAGGTTTACCTGTTTGACATCGTCGACGCAGAGGGCAAGCCCACGGGTTATGTTTTCCTGGTGGATAAGACCACTGGCAGGCTGGTGGGTAGTCAGAGGCAGGCTTTCCAGTTGATGAAGGCAGGCTTTCTCAGAGAGCTGGTGGAGATGGAGCCGATTTATATGGGATTTGATGAGAGCAGGGTGATGCAGATTGCTGAGAACTCCTCCCCGCCGCTGAACTACTTCCTGCAGAACCTCTCGGAGAGCATACAGCGTGGGAAAGCTCTGGAGGAGGAGCTTATTACCAACCTCTCCTTCGAGGTTGCAGTCGACCTTGCCAAGGAATACACCAGAAGCTTTATGCTCCTCTACAATATAAGGGCGCTGACCTCAGAAGCCCGAGCGAGCGAGGTCACCGCAGGATTTTATGATAAGCTGCTTACGCTGGAGGCTTACTCGAGGGTTTCCCGGGGTATGACCGCCGAGGAATTCTTTGAGGCGAGGAAGAGCCAGTATCGCGGCAGGAGCATAAACAGGATTCCCCTCATTGCCAGGCTCTCTGCCTTCGGTCTGAGACCATCGAAGGCGCAGGTGATACACGACCTTACCAGCGACCTAATCTATGACAACGTGTACCTGTGGCGCCTGGGGAGGTATGAGAACACCAATCTCTTTGCAAGGCTGTCATTTAAGGAGGGAACTCAAACCGCACCCGGCTCTGGAAGGAGTGAAGGCGGAGGATGAAGCGAGCTATCGCTGCGCTTGCTCTTATTGCTTTTATTTTTATCTCCACCCAGAGCGCAATACCTTCGGCGATTACCACCTCTGAAGGGAAAGTGCTCCTCTATCAGGGCGCGCCTCTCGTTGCCAGAGGCGGCGAAGTGTACACCCACGAAGGAGAAAGGCTGACAACACTCTCTGGCGAGAAGCTCATGCTGGGCATGACGCAGGTCGAGGCTCCTGAAAAACGCCTTGGGGTAAAGGTTTCCCTTGTTGGTGTGCGTCAGGGTCTTGGGCAGGTGGTTACTGAGGATGGCAGAGGTGTGTTCTATTTCAAAGAGGGGAAGAAGCTTGTAACCTCTGATTTTGAGGAGGTTGTGGCTGGCGGGAAGAAGATTGAGGTGGAAGAGGGCTACGCCCTGACGTGGGAGTATAAGAGGCTGCTTCAGATTCTCACCATATCAGCGGCGCTCTTCCTCATCTCAGAGCATCTAGCAGGAGCTTTTGGTCTCCTCGCCCTTCTATTGAGTTTTGGATACGCGGATTTAAGCAGGGCAGTTTTTAGAGATCCGCTGGTCTTCTTTTTGGCCTACAGCTTTGTACTCAGCTCAATAAACTATAAGCGAAGCGTTGAGGAAGCTTCGAGCTTCACCTCAGCCTTTCTCTCTGGCTTGGTATTTACAGAAGAGAAGTGCAGAGGGTATGTGAGGGGCAGGTATACGGCAGCGCTTGCTGCGAGCGCTTTTCTGCTGCCAATTTCCAGCTTTTACAACCTGTTCCTGGTGGAGCTTTTAGATGAGGCAGCGCTAATAAGGTGGCTCTCCATTTCTCTGCCTCTAGCTATAGCGCTTCTTTTGGTTTACCTCCTTGTATCAAGAGCGTTGAATTTTAAGGAAAGTTTGAACATCTCCTTCAACGCAAGAGCAGCTCTTCCCTTAGGTTTTGTTCTGCTTGCTGGCTCATTTTTGGGTTATGGAATTGCCTCCCTTATTCTCGCTATAGCGCTTCTGGCGATGAAGAAGGAGGTGGAGGTGGATTCTAAAGCTATTCCATTTGCCTTTCTCCTTGCTATAATGATACTTCTCCACGAGAGCGGGGCGGGATTTTACCTTGGGAACCTTCTTCTCAACCTCGCATCTTCGCTGCCCTTCAGTGGCCCTGCTGCCGTTCTCCTGGTGGTTATGTTGTCTTCTCTGGTCTTAAGCAACCTCTTTGGTAAGGGTTATGCACTTGCGCTGATTCTCCCAGCAACGTATGGCATGGCCTTACTGGGTGAGAGAGAGTTTTTTGCTCTTGGTATGGCAGCTTTAATTGCAGCCTCTCTTCATTTGGGCTATGAAAACAGGGATGTCGCAGCCATTGTTTACGTCTTCGGATTCCTCTTTACTATAATATATCTTACTATTTTACTCAGGTGAGTAGTATGGCAGAGGGTACAATGGGTAAAATTGCTCCGGCCTTGCTGGTTATTTTGATAATTTTTTCTGGCTGCCTTCGGGGCCAAGATTACACTGCCCTGGGTATAATATACAGCATGCCCGAATGGTGTGACGTCGCCGCTGGTGGTAACCTTCGAGCTTACAAGGTTGTAGAGAGCGGAAGGCTTCCAAACCTCGACGAGGTGCTTATTGTTAACTACACCCGCGAGGCACCCGATGCGGTGGCAGAGCTTCTCGGCTGGAGGTATGAGAGGGTAGTGGTGATGGAGGGCTTCACCCAGAGGGAGCTTTACTACGGCAGCTGGCCCGCGTTCGCTGCGCTGGTGCCTGAGTGGGGAAATCCGCAGAATGTGACCCGTGATGCCATTGAGGGGGAGATACAGAAGTACAGGTACCTTGCAGATCCGAGGTTCAGGGCGCTTGCCAAGCTAATTGCCGAGAGGAGGCCAAGTGTTGTCATAGCTGAGCACCACGCCAGCTACATAGCTCTCGCCAGGGCGGCGAAGAACATCTCAGGCGGGCAAGTAGGAGCGATAATTTTTGATGCCCATGCAGACACATACACGTCTGAGAATGAGACAATCAGTCATGGCAACTTCTATGAAATTAAGAATTCCTGGGTGGTGGGCACCGCTGTGGTGGAGGGTGATGTGAACTATACTTTAATTCTTGGGGTGAGGCTGAGGCCAAAGAATCTGCCCCCGACGCATACTGTTATTGTTAAGAGGGAGCTTCCGTTTGTGGGCTCTGATATATACGTAACCACCCTGGATGAGCTGAAATCGAAGGAGAAAACAAAGGAGAATGTTAAGAGGTTTTTCGATGAGCTTGAAAGGCGCGGAGTGGATTCAATTATTATTTCCATAGATGTAGATGTTCTTGAAAAGAACACCTACCACGGCTTCAGATACAATGAGGTTGCGCCACTGGTGTGCATGGTTGCAAACAGCTACCTGTTTTCTACGGGCATGCCCATAGAGGAGGCTTACGCAGCCATAGACAAGCGCGGCGCCACCCTAGAGGAGGTACTCTACGCTCTCAAGCTGATTTATAAAGAGTCTGAGAAGAGGAATATTAAGGTGGTGCTTCAGGAGATAACCGAGCTCAACCATCACTTGGATAGAAATGGGGAGACCACAAAGGCTGCGGCGAAGCTTGCGAAGGTGATGGCGAAGCACACCTCTTCTAGGGAAACTTAATATGATTCAATATATTGAAAGTATATTTTTAATTAGTGGGATTTATTTTGGTAAGCACATAGAAAGTATCTTTAAAATTTTTTAATAATATATTTACATCGTAACTGTCCTGAGGCGAAGTTAGTCCCAATATAGTTATTCATTGTTGATGCAAAATTTTATAAATTTGTCGCGTGTTGAAACACATTTACAACAAAAACTTTTTATATAAGTTAAATAAAAGTTAAATAGCGAAGAAGTCCTATGAGGTCATCAGTATCATGTGGGTGGCATCCTGATGGAATATTGGAAAATGGTAGAAGAGGGGTAAGGATGAGATGGGCTCGTTTTGTTATTGGCATAATATTACTGTTTGGAATTCTTGGCGAAGCTCATGCTGCCAGTACTGTTGAATCTCAGGGACCAGGAGGTTATGGCTGGCAGCAGGTTTATATTCAAACCTGGGTATCTGGTAACTATTACAACTATGCCCGCCTCACCGCCAGTGCTGACAGGCAGTTTTATGATTATGGCTACAAGAAGATCAGGATATACGTTAGGGAAGAGGATTACTGGTCGCAGGACTGCGGATGGTGGTATGTTACTGACACGAGCACTGTCAGTGTTTCGATGCAGGATGCTGCCGGAGATAATGTTCTGAGTTTAACAGGGCAGGGCACCACTAAAGGAGAGTTCTTCACAGAGTATGCCTGGGGCACAGATGACGACCCGGGCAGGTGGACCGTTACTGTTACTGACAGCAACGGCAACTCCGCCACTTTCTATCTCTATGTAAGGGGGCAGCTCAATGTTACAAACATAACATTTTCACCCACTCCAGAGGTTGGGGTTGCCACCACAATCCAGGCGGAGGTCAGGGATAACGCCGGCAATCTGATAGGTGGCGCCTACACCGACAACGAGGGCAACAGCGCAGCACCAACCGTAGTTGCGTACATCACCGGACCTGGTGGGGAAACTACTCTAACTCTTTCGGACCCGGAGAATGATGGCATCTGGACCGGCTCTTGGACGCCTTCTATGGTTGGTGATCACAAGGTCATTGTGAAGGTGAGCGACGGGCACACCTACTGGGTGGATGGGCGAGGTAGTGCAACTGCTTCTGTGTCAGGTGAATTTCAGGGCAGCATGCTCCCTAGTGCGCTGCGCGCGGCTCTGCTGAGCATCTTTGGCTTTGCCACGCTTCTGCTCAGAGCGAGGTGGTGATGGATGGAGAAGAGTGACATTCTGCTCATTCTGTTCATCGGAATGATCGCAATAAGCCTTACCTTCGCCTCTGGTAAGTATGATATCATGGCACCCACCAACCTTGAGATTGAGGAGAACCCTCAGTTAAGCTGCTCCCAGGGGGATGGCACCACAGGTTCATGTCATATGATTAATGCGACTTTTGGTGGGCTTATGAGTGGTAAAAATGGTCCCGGTCCAGATGGCGTGTATGACCGTATCCAAGATTATAAGGTTTACAACAATCAGGGACCATTTGCAGGCTCAGGCGTACCTCATCCCGGTTCAGGTAGAGTCCCTGCTTCAACTTTCCCAAGATGGGTGCACATGCAGCACGGCGATGGTAATTGGCCTCTCTGGAAAGCAGGTCCAGATGCACCACCAAAAAACAAAGGAACAATAATGGAGATATACAGGGGTTTTGATACAAACAATGCTTCTGCCCTCTGGTATTCACTGAATGATGAATATGACTATCCATTAGATTGGGATTATTTGATTAGCCCTATCACAGGGAGTAATACTGGTGGTACCGGTATAAGTCCTACAATTTTAAATGGAACTTCTGACCAGAATGCAGGGGATGCAGTTGGCACAGATTTGGGACCTTTCAGATTTCCCTATGGTGCGGACGATGGTGTAACATATTGGGGAGATCCAAACAACATTATAATGGGTGAGTCTAACACAGGTGTTATTGAAGGTTTGGGATATATTGCAACCCCGGGTGGCAGTGAGTGGAAGGATAATGATGGGGATGGTATCTTTGAAACGGAGTCTCTCAAGTATGGTCCTTCAGACAACAGAGGACCACCTACTTTTGCAGGATGTGCTTATGGTGTGCAACCAGACTACTCCATAGTTAAGGGTGGTACTCCAGATAAAGCATACAATAGCAGTGAACCAAGCAGATATGGAAACTATAATAGGGGTTGTCACGGAATTTCTCAGAGCTGGATGGCAAAAAATATAATTGGTGCGAATTTCACCCGTACAGACTCTCCTGCCTGTACAGACTGCCACAACACTGTAACAGCGGCGAACTTCAATCACAGAACCATTGACCCTGCCACAAACTGCGCTACCTGCCACAAAGTTGGAGGCACGACTTTGAGCGCAGCCAACGGAGTACCAGAAGTCAGGGACTGCTACGAGTGTCATACAACAGGACTTAAAATAAGCCCGACGGTTAACACCACCTATGCCCACGCAGGTGTTGACTGCCGCTACTGCCACGGTCACGGTCACAATGTAACCATTCAGGATGTGGGCGGTTCTGGTTATGGCGTCACCTGCGGAAGTGGCGACAACTCCTGTCACGGTGCAGGTGCTCCAGCGCCGAGGAATGTTGGCAATATACAGCATGGACAGACAGTAACCAAAAGTTGTGTGGACTGCCACGTTACCGCTACTGGCTCGGCTAGCGGTCATGATATTCGTATCCCTGCCTGCTCGGACTGCCACACCTCTACAGGTGTTGGTGGAAAGTCAGCAGCTGCCCAGCCTGTGCCAAGCTGGGATAGCAACAATGCAATTTACCATGGCAACGCCAACAAGACCTGCCAGAACTGCCACGGGGTTAGCTCACCCCACGATAATACCATAACCGCTTCCACGCCTTCATGTAACCAGGCAGGATGTCACGATGGCTCCGCCACAGGAGCCAGGAATGTAACTCAGGTACATGCCGCCAACGTTACCGGTGGTGGAAATCTCACTTGCCTTTCCTGTCACAACAATGTCAGCATAGTATACAACGGCACCACCTATTACCCCAACGCCTCAATCCACTCCACCAACGATACAAAGCTCATACCCTTCGGCATGGGATATGGAAACGATAATATGACACCCAGCGAGTGTGTGAAATGTCACAGTTCTTCGGACTTCTATCAGCAGGATGGGGTTACTCCTCTTAACTGTGCAGATTGTCACAGCAGCTCAAATGCGTATGGTGTTAAAGCTCTAACGGTACACAGTGTGGATATGAATCAACCCGGAGCAAACATTGATGGTAAACACAAAACAGCAGGCCCTGACTGCAGGAGTTGCCACGATTTAGGCGGCTCCGCTCCGAAGCACATCAACTTCACGGCTCTACAGAATGGTGTGCACGGCAACATAAACACCACCTCCACCACAGGTTATGAAGTGAATGAGCCCTGCTACGCCTGTCACAGCAGTAACGGTCAGCCGCCTGACGGTCATCCCGACAAGCAGAAGACGCCCTTTGTATGTACCGACTGTCACCTCAGCACAGGAGTTAAGGCTGGTGCTTATGGTGCTCCTATGGTGAGTGAGCACTACCTAAATGGCAGTGAGCTTGTAGCAACCACAGGAGCGAACACGGCTTTGAAGAGCTGCCTCAACTGCCACCAGAATCCAAACATATCCGAGCTGAGGATAATCAATGTTAATGACCCTGACAACGGTAGCTTTGATGCTGACGGCGACGGTGTGTATGGTGGAAATCTTAGCGCCTACCACTATGGTAAGATCTCGCCGGTGCTCAACAACTCCGGTGTAGCGAACTGCGTATACTGCCATCAGCAGAACAGTAGCTTCGACCTGGTAATGCAGGATGCAACGCACAACAACATGCTTAACCACACCGACAACGTGGGTGGCCCTGGGTGCGCAGATTGCCACGGTTCTGGCAGAATGCACGATGAAAGCTTGACTAAGCCCGTTCTCACACCCACAAACAACACACTCTGTATGACCTGCCACACCAATAAGCAACTCCATAATTCCGCAGGAAACAGAGCAAAGAATGAAACTGTTTATTGTGTTAACTGCCACACAGGGGATATAAACACCGTAAATGTAAGGGATATCCACGGAATTAAATATCTCAACAGCTCGGGTAAATATGAGGTATGGGGTACCACATCACCCGCTAGCTGCACCACCTGCCATCGTAGTAATCTTGGAGGAAAGTTTGCGAATGCCTCCCAGATTCCGCCATTAAATCATAGCGATGACCCAATAGCTGGACAGAAGTGGAATAAGACATCGCAGACCTACTGGACGCCAGGCGACGAGCAGAGTGCATGTGCTTTCTGCCATGGCGATAGCAGACACAGGGCAAATGCTCTGGGCAATGTCTCACTAATAGAGGATTCGCTTACTAGGAACACCTCAAATCTGAGCTCAACCAGCTGGTGCGCAGGCTGTCACTTCTCCCAAGCAGCGAACTATAACGGCTCAGCCTTCTCTCCTAAGGTTGTAAATCTCTCCGGCTGGGATTTGAGCAACGCCACCGACGGTACGGCTTACAGGGACCACTTGAGCAGGGGGTATATCTCAAACACAAGCTACAGTGACAGCGAGTGCCGCAAATGCCACGGTGGGCTGATAGGTACCTCCACCACAACTCGTGAGTTTGTACACAGGGTTGCTGAAGGTGTTTCGGGAGGCAACAACTGCATTAGCTGTCACAATCTGGGCGAACTGGCGTGGGATGTTGACTTCAATGCCACAGAGGATCCGAATGCGGCTCACAGGAATCTCAACAGCAACGTAGTAACCACTCTGCCTGCGGAGAATAAGAAGTGCTGGGCATGCCACACTAAGGATGGTCTGGAACCACCTTCAGGGGATCATCCTGTAGGCTACAACACACCCAAGCTCTGCGAAGACTGCCACACTACCGGAGCCTTTGGTGCGCCGCTGGTCAAGGAGCACTACAAGAACGGTGAGGATGTCAAGGTGACCAACGCTGAGTGCTACAATTGCCACAGTCTTGGAGAGAATCAGGTTAGCAATCTCGACTATGAGATGCCTTCTCACTACACAAGCGTGGACAACAACAAGAGTTATGCCTCGCACTACGTGATGAAGAGAGATGACCTTAAAGCCAAGAAAGATGAGAGCTACTGTGGCTACTGCCATCAGCAGCACAAGAGTGGTACCACCAGCAGTGCTTACAACCAGTTCTTCACCAATACCAACAGGACGGTGCAGCCAGACCACAGCGCAAGGTCGAGGCGATACTATGCACCATGCTTCAAATGTCATAATAGTGTCAATAACCTCCACACCCAGAGCCTTACAATACCCAGCTACACAAGCTTTGATAGTGAGTGCAGAACGTGCCACATACCCATAACCGGCGGAAGAACTCACGTTAACGGAATGGGCTGTAAGCTCTGCCACGTTGGAACAACCAACAAGGTGCACAATGTCACCTACCTTACCGAAAGTGGGGCATACGTGCCTGCAAAGATAGCCAAGCAGCAGAAAAGCTATGCAAAGTGCTACACCTGCCACGTAAACAGCACCCTCGACGCTTTAATGAGCAGCTATGGCTACACCAATGTGGTCAAAGTGCCCTTCTCAGGCCACGGCAATGGCATCTCCGCTGACGGAAGCACAACCTACTGGAGCGACAACTACACTGCCTGCATATTCTGCCACACCTCAGACCACAGTGAGAATCTGCCCATCGGTTATGCGGTTCGGTTAGCGGGTATCAGGAGCGGAGACTACCCGGCGAGAATCAACGCCACAATAGGGTCAGGCACCACAACATGGTGTGGCTCCTGTCATATTACAAGTGACTCTGACTACACCTTAACGGTCAACTATTACTTCACGAGATTTTACAGCAAGAAGCCGCCTGTTATCACACCGGGTACAGGAAACCACTCTACACTCACCGCACCTTACACTGACGATAAGTGTGCAACATGCCACTACGGAGGCAGCACAAACGATGGAATGGATGCCTTCATACACGGTATCCAGTAATATAAAATTTTTTCAGAAATGTTCAAAAATATTTTAAATCGATAGTGTAAGGACAGGAAGATAAGGAGAAGAGGACATGAGAATAACACTCCTGGCATTGGGGCTGCTTGCAGTGACCTTTCTAGTTATGCCCCAGGTTGTAGCAAAGTTCACAGGGCAGCACCAGTTTGTTAATGGAAGCAGCGTTAATTGTGGCAAGTGTCATCCTGACATTGTGTCAGAGTATAACAGTGATCCCAACCAGCCCCACAGGTCAATAAATCTTGCGTGTATTGACTGTCATATTGGTACAACAGATCCATTTCTGGGAAGAGTGAAATGGAGTGATGTTTACACTTTAACGGGTGAGGAGTACTACAAAGATATTCAGTTCCATGGTGCTGCTCTAGTAGAGTGTCTTTGGTGCCATGTAAATAACACTTACATAACCGCGGGCGTGGATGTGAATGCAGAGTTCAACAACTCACAGGTTGAAGCTCATCGACCACTCTATTGGCGTGCAAAGAATGCCTCAGGAGTGGATACAGCTGACTATCTGAGAGGAGCAAACGAAGCTTGTTTATCCTGCCATACCCACGCCGCGAATATCACAATAATTGAGCCAATCCAGTACCTCAATATTACAGCCAATTACTCAGACTGCATAGGGGGTACCTCCAACTGCTACAGTGGCTGGAACATAGCCTTTGAGGTGAGTAAGAGGTGAAGGTAATGGAAAAATATTTAAATTATATTAAAAAAATATACAATAGGAGGTGAAAACACATGAGGAAACTCTTGCTGGTGCTTGGTTTGGTTGCAGTGATATTTCTAGTGATGCCTAGCGCCATGGCGAAGTTCACAGGGCAGCATCAGTTTATTAACGGAAGTTCAGTAGACTGCGAGCGGTGCCACACCACAATAAGTAACGAGCTTCATTCAGGTAATGCGCACGACTGGAACAAGTCTACTATAGGAACTTCGCCATGCAGAGTATGCCATATACCGAATAATAAGAGACCTGGTGAAGATTACTATAACCCATATGGAGGTGCTACAGCCAGCTACCACGCTGCAGCTATGGTTGAGTGTCTCTACTGCCATGGTGTCAGAAATGGTACCACAACTGACAACGGTGGTTTGACTATACCCGGAGCCAACGTTACAGCAGAGTTCGAGGGCGGCAATGTCGAGGCACACAAACCACTGTACTATAGGGCAAAGAACGCCTCTGGCGTTGATACAAATGACATGCTACAGGGCGCCAATGAAGCGTGTATATCCTGCCATACCTATGCTGCTAATGTCACGATAATTGAGCCAACCCAGTACCTCAACGTAACTGCAACTGCTACTAACTGCACAGGCTGGTATTCTGGATTTACTGGTACGCCAGATCCCAACTGCTACAACGACGGCTATGGCTTCAACTGGAGTATAACATTTGGTATCAATAAGCCGTAAATACGTCCCTCACCCCTTTTTCTTTTTAATTTTAAGTAAATAAGGAGAAAGAATCGCAGCTGATGAATAGGTGCACAACCGACGATTTTCATGTCAATTTTTAAGGTACAAATTTTCATTTTATTCAACAATTTTTCAATGTTATTTTATACAATTAATAGTATGAACTTCATCCAGAAAATGCTCATATTCTACTTTGCAGTTATCCTAGTAATAATATACTTCATCAGCGGCGTTCGCCTTCCAGTTACCAAGCTCCTTCTTAAAATAAGTCCCATTAGGGAGAGAATACTGAGGAAGACAAGGGAAAGGAAAGTTGCTAGCAGAATGTATCAGATGGTATTTCCTTACAGACCTAAGACCATTTCTGAAATTATACTCATCTCCATTTTCTACCTCTTCCTCGGCTATTTAATTCTTTCAAAGATATTTTTCTTCGCTGTCGTGGTGAGCGACAGCATGCGTCCAACCTTTGAGAAGGGCGACCTGGTTCTTATTCAAACTCTATCTAAGGAACCAGAGGTTGGCGATATAATTCTATTTTCAGGTTTTATAGAGCTTGATCAGGAGAGGAGGGAGTTTGTAATCCACAGGGTTTACAGTATAACCAGAGATGGGATGGTAAAAACTAAGGGCGATGCCATGCCAGTTCCAGACCCATGGGAGGTGCCTCCAGAAAAAATTGTAGGTAAGGCAGTTACTCTATTTGGTCACCCTTTGATTATAAAGCAAGTTGGCGAGAGTTTAATAGTTGAGCCAGGCAAGGCTATAACCAACCCTCTGGTTATCCAATATGTTCTTGGCACCACGAGAAAGATGGGAATGCTGGTCTTCCTGGTGGTGATGCTTCTGTATATACTGCTTGAGGTGAGAGAGTCCAGAGTTAGAAATGTACCGAGATGAAGGGATTTTTACTACTCTTTGTGTTGTTTCTCTTTATTACACCACTATCTGTACAGATAACAGCAAAATTTACATTTAAAGGTGACCACATTTTTGTCTAAAGGAAGATGGTCAATTGTTCATCCTGCCATTTAAGACAGAGAGAAGCCTTTGAGAAGAGGATCTATCTTAAAAGCAAAGCTTAAACTGCAGAGACTATAATGCTATGGGCAACCCCAGAACTGGAGAGACCACAAAACACCATTTTAGCGATGATGTGCATGCGGCTGAAACCATCGAATGTCTAGACAGCCACTTCACCATAACTCACAATCCCTCCCTAAAGATGGCTGCATAATTTTTACCATCTACTCAGAACCTTTAGGAGGGGAGAGGAGAAATTAAATATCATTGGCTCAAAATGAAATGTTATTTAAAAAAATAAAAAAATATTTATATATGTTAGTCCTGAAATCTATAGTGATACATATGAACGCATATAATGTTGAGCTGAGTGAAAGGCTCGCCCTGTACTCATCCTACATGGTGCCTATTGGGATTATATTTCTATCGCTTGTTTCGATATTCAATGATACAATGATAACTCCTGACATGCGTGCTCTTGTTCTTGACTTGATATTCCTTTTTCTTGGTGTGCTGCTTTTGAGCGGTGCCTACAGAATAAACTCCAAATTTAGGAGAAACCTCATTGCAGATAGGGAATTCAGGTACCTTTTGCTGGAAAAATTTGAGCCATTTCTTAAAGAGATCAGCAGGTATCAAGTTGCTATTGACGACCTCTCTGAGAAGGTGGATGCTCTGAGCAAAAGGGTTTCCTATATCTCAAAAGAGAGGCAGGCCACCACAGCACATACCCCGACGGTACCATTTGCGCCAAACATGACCTTTCTTATCAGGTCCCTCAATATGTCCATATTGACTCTTGGAGCAATAATATTTCTCTACATCAAGCTATCGCCCAACAGCATATATTTGATTCTCATTCTCATATTTCTCTGGTGGTATCTAATTACCGATGAGTATGATCTCTTCAGCGATATCTCTGCTTACATATTTATAATCTTTCCAATTCTCGTTATACCTATAACCAGTCTTATACTTCTTGCCTATTTTGATCTGCAGACTCTTCACATTTTTCTGTTTCTGACCCTTATCTTTTATGTCGTCGGTTATTATGCAATAGCAACGTATTATGCAACAGGCAGGATTCCTTTTATAGAGAAACCCATGGAAACCTATAGAGATGGGGGAAAAGGTTTAAAGATGAGAAATGGAGGATCCTCTGCTACGTCGGCTGAAGTGGAGGCTGTTAAAGAAATTCTTGACAAAATAATTGGTAAGAAGCCTCCATATCAACGCAATGGCGGAGATAAATATCACACAAATGAAGGGGGTAATAGATACGAGGCAAATGGTGGTAGTTACCATCGGAATGGTGGATATATAAGTACTGATGATAATAGTATAACAATAACCCTCGATAAAGACACCCTAGCCGAGGTGCTTGCCCTATACCTTGCGATGCAGGGAACAAATAGAAGAACAAAACTGTTTGACTCCAGTAAGCCGCCATTTACCCAAAGCTTCCTCTATGCCTTATATGAAAAACTCAAAAAATTTAGATAGGCGATTGCATGAAGGCTGCTCTGGTATTTGCAGCATTAGTGGTGGCTATGGTAACCGTTGCCCAGGTATATTCTCAAGAAGAATATACGAAGATAGAAGGGTTAGACCCTCTTGTAAGAAATTTTGCGGGGATGGGACATGGCGGAAGCAAGTGCATATACTGCCATGCCTTCCTGATGCCAGACAAAGAGTACGAGGAAAAATTCCTTCAGGAGGGCTGCAGGTGTCATCAGAGCGACGTGGCCAATGGATATAGTGTGAGAATTAATGATGTAAGGGAGCTTCACGATTCAAATCACTGCAGGTTGTGTCATGCAGGCACAAAAAATGTGACTTATCAGGCATACCATCTTAAGATACATAAAGAGACCCCCTGCGTAAAGTGTCACGAAATACAGAATGTAACAGATTTTATAGTTAGCAAGCCAAAAACCATGGAGTGCAAAAGCTGCCACAAATATGACATCCACTATATACATGCGAATATACTTGGGAATGTGTGTAAGATGTGCCATGGGTCAGCCTTCGCTTCCAGATTTACAAAAGAAGATCTTGAAAAGTTAGATCTCAATGAGGAGATAATTAACAAGACAATTAGTAGGGAACAGCCAAAGCAGGAGGTGAAAAAAGTTGGATTTATTACAATCTCGAAGATTCTTGCTTTTATCATTGATATTATTTTCTAGTCTGTGGCTGAGTGGCTGTATCGACATTAAGCCAAAAGAGATAAACGGTATAGCGTTTGAAGTGAGAATCGAAAACAACAAAATAGTTCCAGATTCGGTTAAAGTAAACATTTCGCCAGTGGATTTAACAGATTATAAGGTGCCGGGAGTTGATTATCCTCCCTTCATAGCCTTCAGGGGCTATGTGATACCAAAAGAAAACAAGAATGTTACTCATTCAACCTACTGGGGCTTGGTTCAGTATAAAGGATCTGGGAACTACAAGGTGGTGCTGATCACAGAGGATGGATACAGTCCCCAAAAGGGGGATGAGGTGAGATACTATATAACCTTGAGGAGCAAGAGTGTTAGATGGTCATCTTCTTTCGTAAGTGGATCAGCGATACTGGAGTGATGCCATGAAGGCAAATATGTTGATTGCTGTGCCAGTGGTGTTCATTTTAACAATCTCCGGTGTGTTTGCAGCTGGAAAGGCTGTAATAGTGTCTGATGTCCAGGGCTTGGGCATCTACACCGAGGTTGAGGAACCAGTGTATCAGCCAGGTGAGAAAGTCAAACTTTATGTTGAAGTAAACGACGTAGATCATGCCGGTTTTGTTGCTGTAAATTTCTACATCATTGTTTTTAATAGCAGACTTGAAATTAAGGATGTTATACCCTACAACGTGAGATACAGGCACCATGTAAGAAATGTGTTCATAACACCAGAATTTAAAATTCCAGACACCTGGGAGGAGGGGCAATACTATATTAAGGTTCGTGCTTACGATGTGGCGGATGAGGAGAAAGTCAGAAAGATGTATGCCAGAGCCCTGGAATGGTTCAATCCCGACTACAGTGCAGCCATGTCATTTACTGACCAGCCAGAGGGCATTAATGTGGGTGGTTATTCTGGCTACCTAAAGAGCGAAACCTTTGCTCAGTCAGTGTTGACAAAAACCTTAAAATTCAGGATAGTTAAGAAGAAGGCCATAGCTAAAGAAGCAGCAGTCAGGACCACGAGGGAGATAGTGCAGTATCCCGTGAACATTTCATATTATATAGGTTCACAGATCCTGAACAAGCCCATATTTGTTTCTCAAAAACCATTTACTTTCAATTTATCCTTATCCAGAGGCATCCATAATGGAATAGTTGCTCTTGATTATTTCTTCCTCATAACGAATAATAAAAATGAGCCCATATACTACTCTAAGTCTACCGAACGGTACATAAAATATCCAGCAGATACAATTTCCCATACATTTTCCTATGAGTTGCCTGAAGGTAAGTATTTCCTACTAGTCAAAATCTATGACAGAGCTAATCCTGAGCCTCTCAGGGAATTCATAAAAAGCCTGAGTGATTATTCCGAGAGCTATGATACTAAGAAAATAGATGCGTACAGAAGCATAAGAGAGGGCAGAGATGTCAGTGATGCCCCATACAACATCCTTGGTATACTCAAACCGGCAGGGGAGGAAAACCTTGTTTACTTTGCGAAGATACCCTTTGAGGTGCTTCCAGAGCTGAAGGAGGAAAAGCTCACCATTCCTGTACTTAAATTTATCTCCATCGAACCAAGTGACTTTATAGTCAATATCTCCCAGCCCTTCTCAGTTAAAGTGAAATTCAAAAATGTTGGGAAAGAGGGAACAGTGGATATTCTGATGGATATAAGGGGTGAGACAAAAGGTTATCGCCTCAGGCAGACGGTATTCGCTGAGCCGAATGTGGAGAAGACTGTGATATTCAACGTGACTCTACCTCTCACTGAAGGGGCATGGAAGTTATCCATTGTAAATTCTACTCTGAGTGAGGTGGTACTCGTCCAGAGGCCAGAGGTTATTGAACAGCTAAAGAGAAATGAAACCGCAGAAGAGGAGGAACTTTTTGCTCCGGTTGAGGTTAAAAAGCCAAAGACGCCCCTGCTAATTATTGGCTTCCTGATAGTTGCTCTTGTGGCTCTGATGCTGGTCTTAAGGAAGAAGTACGGTGGAGAGGTGCCTCAGGAGTTTGCCCTCCCGATAAAGATCACCTTGGTGATTCAGTTTGTACTTATAATCCTGTACCTTCTGTATCTGTACAAATAAAATTTATGTTATTGTTAAAATTTTTCAATATGGTAGATGAAGAAATATTTTATACTATTCCTGTACCTTCTGCTGGTAGGCGCGGACAGTGGACAGGTTATTCAGGTAAATCAGTCCTCAGGTTGTGTTTCTGCTGATTTGAGTGTTTCTTCCCTAGAGCAGGCAGTAATTTCTTCTTCCCCTGGCGATACTATTGTTGTGTGTCCAGGGACTTACCCTGTTAATTACGGAATCGTCATAAACAAATCCCTGAAAATCTATGGCCACAAGCAGGGAACTGTTGTTGTTGATCTGGCTAAAGTCAGCTACTCTAATAACATCAACATAAATTCAAATGGTGTAGAAGTAAAAAATCTCACTGTAATTACGTCATCTCCAGGAAATGCAAAGGCTTTCCAGATTAGGGGAAAAAACATCACCATAGAGAATGTCACGATAGGCGACCGCTTTCAGCATGGTTTCTATATCGATACCTCTGAGAATGTAACCATAAGAGGGGTATATGTTTACGAGGCTGAAAAAGCGGCCATTGAGATTCACTATTCTTTCAACATAACTGTGGAGGATTCCTCTTTTATTCAAGAAAGCACTACATCCAATCTTTATACAAATAAATATATCGCACTTTATAATGTTTCTAATTCCAATATAATAAACAATAATATTTATGAAGTGGTAAATGACAAAGTTGATGGATACGATTCTGGTTATGCCATCTACATAAACGCCTCTTCAACTGGCAATACAATTACCGGCAACTTCATTAGGAGAGTTTCCTACTGTATCTTTTTCGATGATGCCTCCTCCGGTAATCTTTTCTACAACAACTACTTTGATTGTGGCAGCCCCCCGTGTAAGGATGATCAGGGAGGCTACAACCACTACAACATTTCAAAAACTCCTGGTACAAATATCGTTGGTGGAAATTACATAAAGGGCAACTACTGGGGTGGACTGCTTCCATATGAAGGCAGCGATACCAACGTAGACGGCATCGGTGACACAAACTTGCCATACAATGCAACTAAGGGAACAGAATACACCTATATACAAAACGGCGGCGACTATGGTCCGCTGATAAAGCAGCGCGAGACCTCTCCTCCTGTTATATTCTCCATAAATCTACACCCCAACTATGAGTTAAACTCCTGCACACTGCTCAACGCTTCTGTAACCTCCTATAATGAGACGATAGCGGGGTGCACTCTTTACCTCGATGGGCAGGCATTTGCCATGAATCTATCTCAGGGTAGTTATATCTCCTACTGCACCTACCAGCTATGCCCGGCAGATTTTCCCCAGGGTTATGCCTCCTACTACATCGAGGCGAAGGATGCGAGTAACAATACTGGTTTCTCTGAGGTTAGAGGGCTCAACATAAATGCAACCCCCGCTGTGATTTACATAATTTCTCCAGCGAACAACGCAGTCTACAATTCAACAGAACTACCGCTTAATGTAACCTCAGATAAGAGGATAACCGCATGGATTTATAACCTGAACAGCGCTGGCAACGTCACCTTTACTCCGAACACAACAATAAATTCTACGGATGGCGTTGTGGAGGGCAACAATACCCTGGAGGTTTATGCTCATGACGTTGCAGGTTACTGGGTCTACTCGAGTGTCTACTTCACCGTCGATCTAATTCCGCCAGCGATGCAGGTAATCTCACCGAAAAACAGCACCATGTACACTACCAGAAATATCACCGTCAACGCCACAGCCAGCGAGGCTGTAACCTGGCGTATATCCCTGAACGATGGAGAAAACCAGAACGTTACTCTTCCTACAAACATAAATGCCTCCGAGGGACTTAACCATCTTATTATCTATGCCACTGACATTGCTGGCAATACTAACTCCTCAGGGGTATATTTCACAGTGGACACCACCCCGCCCTATGCGGTTCCCTCGACAGGGAACACAAAAGTTGACATAAACTCTTCCTACAACCTCACCTGGACTCTGTACGACAATGTGGCGGGTGGCTACTACAGAGTGCTCAGAAATGGTAGCGTTATTGAGGACTGGCAGCCTTGGAGTAGCAGTAATGCGAGCAATGTTACCGCACCTGTGGATACCTCCCAGCTTGGTGCATACAACTACACCATAGAGTTCAACGACTCCGTAGGCTGGGTGAGCAGCAATGAGGTAATTATTACGGTTTTAGACCCTAATCCGCCCAATATAACCATAATCTCTCCTGAGAACAACACCTACTACAGTGAAACAACAATCCTCCTGAACGCAACCTCGGACAGGGCTGTGCATATCTGGCTGTACAGCATAAATGGGAGCACCAACAACAGTTTCATCCCTCCGGAAAACATAACCATAACCTCCGGCGATGGCTATTACCTCCTTGAAATATGGGCGAACTCAACTTCAGGTGTATTCGGCCGTGCTCAGGTTTACTTCTATGTGGACACAGCTCCACCCATCACCACGGACAACTCTCCTGCAGGCTGGCAGAACGCAGAGTTTGTGATCAGCCTCATCGCACAGGATAATCTCAGCGGTGTCGCCTACACAAGCTATAAGCTGGACAATCAAAGCTGGGTAAACGGTACAACAGTTAATATAACCACAGAAGGGAACCACACCATTGAGTACTACAGTGTAGACAATGCCGGCAATGTAGAGACAGTAAAGAGAACTTACGCAGCCCTCGATATAACTCCGCCTGTGGTAAATATAACCTCCCCTCTGAATAGAACCTATACCGCGAAAGAGATACCTCTAAACGTCACTGCGAATGAGGGCATTTCCGCCTGGACCTACAGCCTCAACAACGCCGGCAATGTCACCTTAACTCCCAACAGCACAATAACCGCGCAGGAAGGAATAAACCATATTGTGGTTTATGCCCTGGATAGAGCCGGCAACCTTGCCTCTGCCGAAGTTTACTTCAGCGTGGACACCACCCCTCCAGGTAGGGTGAGCAATCTCACAGCCACCTCGGGAGTAAGAAGCATTTTCCTCAACTGGACGAATCCTGAGGATGTTGATTTTGCAGGTGTAGAGATATGGGTTAACGACGAGACCAATGCAACTCTTAACTACACATTTACATCCTTTAATATTAAGGGACTCCTTCCAGCCACAGCTTACAATATCTCCCTCCGCACCTTCGATGCTGCAGGAAACAGGGGTAACTGGAGCAACATTACAGTAACCACCTTGATAGAGGAAAAGCAGATACCTCCTGCAGGAGGCGGCGGAGGTAAAACGAATAAAAACAGAATAGAGAAGGTGATAAAAGAAGCAAATAAAGGTAAGTACGCTTTTATAATGATTGAAATACAGGATATCGAGGAGATAGCAGTAAAACCTAAGGTTGACCTGTACTATGCGAAAATTATCATAGAATTTCTGGATGAACTTCCAGAATATATTGAAAAGCCACCGGCTGATAGGGTATATTTGGTATTTAAAGCAGATTTCAGCACGAAGGCGATTGAGAAAGCTAAAATAAAGTTTAAGGTGAAAAAGGAGTGGTTGAAGGAGAACAATATCAATCCCAACAAAGTGAAGCTGCTCCATTACCATGCCGCCAAATGGGAAGAATTCCCAGCCAAAAATATTGGTGTGGATGGTGAACACTATATCTACGAGGCGGAATTTGAAACCTTCAGCTACTTTGTTGTGACGGGTGAAGAGGGTTATGTTGAGGGGAATACTGAAGGCGTAGAGTTGAAAAAAGAAAGAAAATTTGATGACTTCCCGATGTTTGGTTTTTCTATGGGGTCAAATACTGAAGGTGGGGAAGAAAGTGTCTCTGATGGTGTAGAAAATAAGTCGGAAGTATATGTTGAAATAGATGAAAAAACAACAGCTACGGAGCATGAGGAATCTGAGGTTCAAGTGCCAGATGAAAATACGAAGGGGATCTGTGGTCCTAGCGTCATCGTTCTTATATCCCTCATACCACTTCTGATATTCAGTAGGAAAAAGGCAGCTTAGCTGTATCGTATGTAAATTATTTTGCTTTGACTGATGGCTGTTTTTTGGGTCAAGCTCTGTGACAGGAATACCTTACAAATAAACTAAAATTTTCGAATTATTATAAAATATATTTCAATAAACTCTAATCCCAATGAGGTGGTTTATTTTCTCTTTTGAATCTTTTTCAGTCTATTCAGTATGGTTCTCATCAAATTTTTACTCCCCTCACCATTGGCAGCATAAACCTTGGTATCTTGGGATTTTGTATATCCAAAGACCGTATTAAGACAGTCATCACAGAAAAGGATGGATTTTCTATCAATCTCATAAACTGTGCTGGAGAATTTCATATTGCAGCTCTCATTGCTGCAGTGGGTCAAACCGAGCGTATGCCCCAGTTCGTGCAGCGCCTCTTTCAGGAGCCTCTCAAGAAAAAGCTCATAGTCGCACTTTCTGTTGTAGTACACTTCCCTTAGACGCACCGGGGAGATGACAGCACACCTCCCGCCCAGCGCCGCAAGCCCAAAGATGTAATCCACACCGCTGACAGTTATATCCCTGTTGATTACAGCCAGCACCTTCTCTGCACACGCCGGGTAGTTATTCAGGTAATCAAGAAGGTGGTCCGCCAGTACTTGGCCTCTTTCATTAAAACTGAGGGGAACTTCAATTGGCGGCGAAATTATCACATCCCCAAAATACTCCCCCAGTTCATATCTAAGATATTCGAGCCAGAAATACTGAACTTCGCCAACAGGAAGAATCTCTAGCATTCTCACAACTATACTGAGTATACATTAACCCTTTAAAAATTTCTTATATAAATTTGTAAAATATTTTTGTTGGTTAAAAATAATTGAAGTTAAGGTGATGCCATGAGGCCCTATTTATTTGCAGTTATTGTTCTTATCGCTCTCCCTTCCTTGGGATTTTCGGTAACTGTCTGTTCTTCAGGCTGTGATTATACCAAGCTCTCAGAAGCTGTTGCTTCTTTACCTGATGGTGGGACAATAACTGTAAAGGCGGGAAACTATACCGACAATGTGGTGGTGAATAAAAGCCTCACTATTACTGGTGAAGGGGATGTTGTTATTTCTCCTGAAACTGGAAAGTTGCCAGTATTTTACATAATATCCACCAGTACAGTAACAATAAGGAATATTCAGATATCTGGTGAAAATCAGCCATGCTTCGAGATAGAGGGTTCCGAGTCAGTGACTGTCTCTGACGCTAGCTTTGATAAGTGCTCCTATGGAATAAGGATAACTAACTCCTCATCAATATCTCTTAAAAATCTGAATATAAATTCGCCATCTTTCGGAATTGACGTAAGAAACTCCTCCTCTATAACTGTGGAGGATTCTGTTGTCAAATCTCCATCTGTTGCGGGAGTAACAGCTACGGGCTCCCTTAATAGCATCTTTAAAAAAGTGACATCAACACCTCAGAGTACTGCAAGTGGTTTTTACTTTGTGGATTCTCATGGCAACACCCTTTCTCAGCTAAGCCTCAGCGGTGGAGATGTTGCTATTGTCCTTGATGGCTCCAATAACAACATAATAAAGGCATCCACAATATCTGGAGCTAAAGAGGGCATCGAGTTAATAAACTCGGATAACAATGAAATCACAGAAAACGTTATATCTTCCTCTCAGGTTGGCCTTTATCTTGAGAGCTCAAAGCAGAACACGATATACAAGAACGATTTTGTGTCAAACAATGTACAGGCGATTGTGGATAATAGCCTAAATTACTGGAATACAAGCGTAGGAAATTACTGGAGCAATTATGAAGGTGAAGATAACAATGGTGACGGTGTGGGTGATACCCCCTATGTTATAAACTCTCTGAATAAGGACTTCCTGCCTGCGATGGCGGCGTTCTTCACCTCGACGCAGGTTCTACCTCCTCCCCCTGCAGCAGGCGGAGGGGGTCCCCAAAAGAGCGACCCGCTGGTGGAAAAATTCTCAGAGCTAACTCCCGAGCTTATGCTTGCGATTCTTGACTACTTTGATGTAAAGGGCAGCGTTTACACACTCAGCCCTGCCCTGAGCGCTGCTCTGCTTGCCCTTAAGCAAAATAATATATTCCCTGCCACTGGTATTGAGGCGGTTGACAGCAGGCTTGGAGGCTATGCCGGAGAGTATGGGGAGAACGTATACGAAGCGATTGCAGATAAGGTTGGAGCCACCTTCACCTTCTCTAACTATGCTGTCGTGGCAAGGGGGGACATAGAGGCAGATGCGTATGCAGCAATAGCCTATGCAAAGGCGAGAAATATCCCACTCCTCTTGGTAGAGCCCCATACAGCACCTGATGAAGTAAAACAGGTGATAAAACGTCTTGCAGTGAAAAGGATAATAATTATTGGCGGACCCAGGGCGATATCGCAGGAGGTTGAAAAGGAGCTCAGCACGCTTGCGGAGATCACCCGTATATATGGCGCAACCAGGGTGGAGACCTCAATAAGGGTGGCGCAGGCGATAAAGGGGGTTAAAGGTAAGATAAAAGTCATAGTAATCCAGGACGGCTGGAGTCCCAGGCAGGAGGGTGCGATAGCTGCCTCGCTTTATGAGGCACCCATACTCTACGTCAGGGGCGAGACTCTGCCAAAATCTACAGAAGCGTACCTCAGGGAGTTCGCGGGTAAAGATGTGAAGGTGGTATTTGTGGGCGTGTCCCCTACGGTGAAAGAAAAGATAAAGAACATTCTAAGCTAGGAGGATAAGCCCCACTTTCTCAGCTCTGCTTTCGCTTTCCTACTTTTATTCTCTAACCTCGCTATCTTCTCTTCTGTCAGGGCGATGTACTCCTTTAGCTGCTTTTCCAGCTTCTCCACTCTCTCAAGCTCTATGCGGGACCTCTCATCGCTGCCATCGCTGAGGGAATCTTTAAAATCATAGTACTTCTCCAGGCTCTTCTCCATTATTCTGCGCAGGCTGAAGCCACCCAGGAGAATCATGGCGTCCACGCTCTTGCTCTCGGGGGAGGCGATTAGGCTGGTGTACCTCAGAATTCCCCCTTGGCTTCCCGCTAGATGCTTGGCTGCCCACTCCCTCGAGATGTCCTCCAAGTCCTCCTGGGTGATCTCCCCGTTAGCTACCTTCTCTTCGGGGGCGATGACCACTATGTACGCCATTGTAGCTGTGCCCTTATCTAAGGGGACCATCGCATTGGTTGATGCGCTCTCCAGTATGGCGTCCAGGCTCAACACATCCGGATCATTTCCCAGGCTCAAGCAAGGGGTAAAGTGAACCATACCAAGGTTGCTGGGAAGCTGGTAATAGTCTGCGATATCAATCGTAGCTCGAGAAGCGTAACTGCTGGGTGCGATGAGCATGTGTATCGTTTTTATAATCTCCTGGTTTATCCTCTGGTAGCGCTCCTCTCTTTGCCCCCGCCTTAAGCCGAGAACACGCTCCACCTGGGAGTTGTCCACCAGAATTACAAGCGCTGCGTTCTGCTCCCCGTTATAGCGCAATAGCCTCGAGAGACCGCAAATGGTGTTGAAATGCCTCTGGGGAGCCTCAAAGTCGTATGGGAGTATTCCGAGAGCCAGGAAGTTATTTATCCTTTCCATCCCTGCTCCCGGGTTCTTCCTGACCCTGTGTATGATATAAGGAAGCGAACCATTGCCGGTGCCTCCCCCCAGAGTCGCAATGCCCAGAAGCACATCACTGCTGCGAAGCTTTAAATTTGCGATGTACCTGCGAATGTTGTCATAATCAGCCATCGCCTCTCTTTCGCCAAGTACCCAGTTGTTGCCCGCGCCACTCGGCGCCCTGCCAAAGATGCAAACGCGCTCACGCTTTATCTTCTCGTACTCCTCCCTAAACTCCGGGTTGCTGGCGAAGATCTGCTCAAGCGGCGACTCAGGCTTCACATCCGCCGGGGTGGTGTTAAGGAGAAGCACCCTGTCTGCGATACTGGGGTTTTTATACCTTGCATAGTAGAGAAATGCGATGCGGTTCGCTCCTTGTCCACTCGCTATTATCCCCCATCTCGTAGCGTGCATGCTTTCAACCTTTTACCTTTAATACATTCTTTTCAAACTTAACCTCTGGATGTGCCTCGCTGTAGCGCTTTAGGAACTCCGGGGCATAGCGCACCTTAAGCTCTTCTGCAGAAACTTCACCCTTCTCCGCCAGCTTCTGTGCTATAATCTTCTCTATCGCGGGGTAGTTCTTTGCTATCTTCACAGTCCTATACCTTGTGTTGTACTCGCCAGCAAGGGTTCTGAGCACCTCTATTGCTTCCTTTGCAAATTCTGCAAACTCCTTCCTGGGGTCGAGCTTTGAGACATGCCTCTCAACCCCCTTTCTCCTGATCTTTCTCATGCCCAGCTCTTTCAGCTCCTCTTCCAGTGCTACGACCTCCCTTGCAAGTACACGAGCCAGCTCGAGGGTTAGCCTCTTGGCTTCTTCTTTAATTGCGGCGAACTCTGCCAAGTAGCCGGGGTCGGCATAGCCAAGCGCCTTATCCTTCAAGACACGAATCGCGTGCTCTTCCCTTTCAAATCCACTGCAGAAGCTCAGAACTTTGTCAAGATAGCTCACAATCTCTTTCTTTGTCTGAAGGAATGGTTTTGTGAGGTAGCTTGAAGCCTCGCTTCTCACGCGCTGAAGTCTGTGTACGACCTCCACACTGAGCTTGTGCTCTTTAACTATCTCCAGCTCCTTTCTGAGGTGTGCCACGTCGGCTATGTTTTCTGCGGTATCAAGCAGAAACTCTGCTTCGCTGATACACTTCTCTACGATGCGAAGATATTCCTCCTCGCCACGCTTGCGTTTCTCAAGAAGCTCAGCCAGGCTGGCGGAAGGCATACTCACTATTTGTCGAAGCTCTTCATACTCCTCACTCACAGAGAATCCACTCTCTACCAGCGTGCGCGCCGCACTGAGCAGCTCTCCCAAGCGCTTCGTCACAGCTTCAATGTAGCTCGCCGCTGCCAGCGACTCCAGGCTTCGCAGTTGCTGCTCAACCTTTCTACTCTCCAGCTCAATCGCTGTTAAGGTTACCTTTTCAATCTTCTTCTCATTTACTTCAAAGTCCTTCGTAAAGAATCCTTTTGATATAAGCTCCTTCCTTATCCTCTTCAGATCCCTCATAAATGGCTCAATATCAATAAACTCGGAGGCTTCCTTGATGTTTTCTTCAAGCCTGTCCAGGCTGCTCTTAATCTTGTTCAGAATTTCAATCTTCAGAAGCACAACAGTCCTGTCGGTCTTGCTCTTCCACCAGGTGTATATTAAGCTTGCGAAAAGCACGCTCAGGATTACCCCCACGGCGATATAGGAGACAAAGCTAATCCCAAAGGTTAAAAGCAGGAACAAGCCTGCACCCAGTGTGGCTAGAACGACAAGTGCGGTTATCACGTATTCGTTCATATTTACGCCTCGCTCTCTAGGAAGTCCTTCTCGTATTCCTCAAGCACTCGAAGGGAGATATCCTTGTACTGGCTTGCGAGCTGGCTCAGCGTTTTAAGCCGGGATATCTGATTGGGACGGTATGTAAGAAGCACTGTTGCCGTCGCTAGGTTTCGCTTTGTCAGGGCTACACCGAAGTGGGTCTCTCCAAGGCGGGAATGCTCCTCCATCACCTGCTTTGCCATGCTGGTGTTTATCCTTCCTCGCTTTGTTAGATAGACCGGGGGGATGCGCAGCAGCACGAGGTTCTTCTCCGCGTGCTCAGGTCTTACGTCCGCTAGGGTTAGCTTCATGAAGCTCCTATAGAGCAGAGAGATCACATCTATCTCCTTATACCCACCGAAGGGGAAGATGTAGTGCAGAAAATTGCGAGTGCGTTCAGAAGCTCTGCCCAAGGCAGCGAAGCCGGGGCGGGTACGCTTCCCGAAGGAGAAGCTGGTCGCTGCTATCATGTCCTTGAGGTCTATCACCGGAGCGTAGCCCTCGTACTGTGATGGGTCCACACGCTCTATCACTGTGCCTATCAGAATGTCGCGAATGCTTCTCGCCACGTATTCATTGTACCTCTGGAACAGACTCTCGGCGCTTTCGGCATAAGCTAGCTTCTGGTTGTCCACCAGAATCACGGAGTCTACGTGTTCTATCAGCTGGTTTAAGCTCTCCACAGCATTTTTCGCAGTCAGCCCGCCTTCGTGGGTAGCTGGCAAAACAACTATGGCAATAACCGGGATGCCCATCTCCTTAAGCACGCTCGCCACGACTGGGCCAGCGCCGCTCCCTGTGCCACCACCTAATGCAAAGGCAACAAAGGCGACGGGAACTCCTATTCCAGAATCCTCCCCCTCAGCCACCCCTACCTTATCCAGAATCACCTCCTTCAGGTTATCCCTGAAGCGCAACGCATCTTCTTCCGCTTTGGCGCGGTTTTTACCATAACCTCCACTCACAAAGTGCTCGAACCCCTGCAAAGTGCCCGGTATGAATCCCCTATCGCGGGACATGCCAATCCAGTGCTCCCGCTTAAGGTTTTTCAGAGTTTGAAGGTCCAGCGTGGCGGAGTTTATTGCTATTGGCACCGCTATCTTGAACATCATTTCGTCGTAAAAAGCAGCATCTATTATTGCTCCGCCACACTGTCCAACACCGATAAACACATAGGGCATGTTTTCACCTTAACATAGTTAAATTCCGCTTTTATATTTACTTTCTAAGGTCAAATATAAAACATTATTGCATGAACACGAGGCTGGTGCTTCTTCTATCCCTTGAGATTATGCTGCTCCCTGCGGCTCATGCTCAGGAGTGCTCTGCAGTACTCGCGGAGCTTCGGGGATTCACCTCTCCAGCTTTCGCAGCGTATTCGGAGCTGGCCCAGGTGAAGCAGGATGTACTGCTTTTGATTTATTCCCAGGAGCGCACAGCTTGCAGCAGGGAGCTTGTAAACTTTGCCTCTTCATCCCTTGACTTCCTCAAAGCTATGCACAATGCCTACCTCCTCGTGGGAAGCGCGGAGATGGGATCGCAGAGGGAGGGCATAGCTAGGGCAATCGAGTCCCAGAAGTTTATCTCTGCGATGCGCTCCTCCAGCTCCGGTTTGGGAATTCTCGCCCAGGATGCGGTGCAGGCGGCTGAGCATGGAAGGGAGAGCTTCCTTCTCTCCCAGGGTTTAATCTTCGAGGACAGGGCGGAGAAGGCAGAGAGCACACGAGCTAAGCTTGCAAACCTTGATCTCGCTATAGCCAGCTACGAGGCAGCAGATGCTCTGCAGGCGAAAAGCCTAGAGGTGAGGAAGCAAAGCCTTGAAGAGAAGTATATCGCCGACATAATGGAAGCGGAAGGTTATCTGAGCGAGGCCTTGGATTTGCTCACCCGCGCACAGGAGCTAGGCGACGACTTCCCTGGATTTGTGGACGCCTACTCTCTGGCTAGAGAAGCCAGAATAAGCCTCGTTAAAGCTAAAGAGCTTTATCAGCTCCACAGCGAGGTGGAGAAGCTGATACAGGTGGAGGAGAGTTATGTTAAGGCTGATGAAATCTACTCCACAACTAGGAAGAAGATTCTTGTGCTCTTTACCATTGTGTCTCTAACCCTGACCTTACTCTCGGTGTACATCCACAGCAGAATTCTAAGCTGGGAGAGGGATACGTATGACTGCTACCTTGGCAATGAACTGGTGGGGGCGTAGCATGCGTTGCCTGAGTGCTATTCTTGTTATGCTCCTGCTCCTCACAACGCCGGTGAGCGCTCTCGTGGAGGCGCGCTTTGGCTATAGCGAGGTGGATTTCGACTTCGACAAGCCCAAGAATGAGGTCACCTACTTTGAAACAAACTTAACCCTGAAGTTTTATAATGCGGACAATGAAAGCGCTGCCATCCTCTCAAACCTTGAGGCAAAGCTCTCAGGTGAGGCAGCGGATAAGGGCATTAGTGTTGTACTGGAGAAGAACTATCTCAGGGTTGAGCCGGAGGACAGCTCGTATCTCATGATCTCCTTCCGCGCTCCTCCCAGTGTGGCTGAGGGTAGCTATGGGGCAAAGCTTGAGGTTAAGGGCAACTACACCTATATCACCAAAGTAGGAGTCCACCCATTGCTGCACGAATTCTACATCACAATAAATGTGGACCACCCGCCTGCGACGCTCGAAGCTACCTGGGACCTTGCAGAGTGGGGCAAGCTCAGAGCGGGGCAAAGCTTTGAGCGCACTCTCACTGTGAGGGAGACTTTTGGCTACGCTGGCGCAAGCAACGTCTCGCTCTACCTCTCAAAGACGGGTCCTGTTAATCTAAGTTATACCACAGGTGTGGGAGACGTGCCCGCTGGAGGGTCTAAGAGTATTAAGGTAAAAATTCAGGTGCCGGAGAGGTATCTCAGACCAGGAGACTACTGGGTTACCCCCAGGATTGTAAAGGACTACAATGTTCAAGTGGCGACGCTTGAGCAGGCCAACTACACCATTCCCAAGCCTGAGATGGCGCTTTCCAGCGCCAAGATAGACTTCGGCAGTTTAACTTTTGAGGTGGACAGGGACACAGCTACGGCGAGCATTACAATCTCAGAGGTAGGGGGCTACACCCCCATTGAAGGGTTGAGCATATCTCAGGTGAGTGGTGAAGAGGGATGGGTAGCCTACTCTCAGGTTAACTACATCCCTCCGGGAGGCAATGCAACGATAAACTTTACTCTGCTCTTGCCTCCGGATGCGAGCCTGGGCAAAAAGAACTGGGTGTTTGCGCTCGCCACTAAGTATGCAGGAAGCGCGGAGATTGTGGCTGAAGCTACGGTGTACTTCCCTGGCCTCGAGGAGGCGGAGCGCTCCTTAGCCAAGCTTCCGTCGCTGCCCTATCAGGAAACGGTGCAGAATCTTCGCGAGCTGATAGCCGCTTCGAAGGGTGTAACAGAGCTCAGGGAGATAGCGATGGTCATGTCGGTGTACAGTGGGGTTAGTTCATTCATTAACATCTTCTCAGACCTCAATGGCAAGCCCTTGGACGAGCGCGTTGAGCGCATCATACTTGCAAAAAGCAGTCTGAACAGGGCGAAAATAGGCAGTGAGAGCTTGGAGGACAAAAGTCTTAAAAAGCATGCTATACCTGCAGTTGAGGCGCTTGAGGATGTGTGGAGCAGAGAGGCACGCGAGGTAGCAGAGGCTCTGGAAAAGCGGGTTGGAAAGGAGAAAATGGACTACCGCAGTGCTACCCTCGACTACAGGAGGCTTAAGACGCTCTATTCTCTCCTAGGAGATGAGGAGAAAGTGAGGGAGTACGCCTCAAAGCAGGAGGAGATGGAGCGGGCGTACTATGAAGCTCTTACTGAAGCGGCGGTCCTGCTTAAAAGCTCCGAAAAGGAGGTGGCCGCAGCTAGGAGACTCAGCTTCAATATAAAAGAGGCTTCCTTTGTCATCAACCCTTTCCACTACGAGGCAGTTATTTCCCACTACGACTCAGCTATCTCCCGCGTTGAGGAAGCAAAGTCTTTGCTCGAAAAAGCTGGCGAGAGGGGGGAGGCAGAGCTTATTCAGTCAAGGCTGGAGGAGCTCACAAAAGGAAAGCGCACTGTGGAAAGAGCATTTAAGGTTTACCTTACACTTCTCACCCTATTCTTCCTGTGGTTTGTGGCCAGGGTTACCCTTGGTCTGATTCGCTGGGTTCGCGATTCAGAAGCTCTCGCAGAGGGCGACGTTGTGCTTGGCGCCGAAAGTTAATGGTTCTAGATAATACTCCTCCTCAGCCTCGATAGCACATCTTCACTGGTGAGCATGTGCTTTATGCACATGAGGAGGTAGTGGGATAGGGCGAAGGAAGCGTTAGCCTCAGGCGAGGTGCTCCTCTTCCCCTTCTCATAGAGTTTACTTGAAATCTGCCACAGCGAAGCGAGAGGATATGTGGATACTTCACCTATCATCGACGTAATTGTTCTGTCTACTTCAAAAATCTCCTTCTCAAGCTCTTCCTTTGTCAACTTTCCAAGGAGGAAGTCCACCGCTGTTGCGAAGGGAAACTCTGGTGCCCTGCACCCTTCAGAGCTATGGTTGGCTGAAGCCTGGTACAGGGCGACATTCTTCCAGTCCTGCATAGCTTCGCAGAGCAGGGGCACTGCCCTTTCTGCGGCGCTTATAAGAGCGCTTACATGTGCAGGCGATTCCCTGAACTCAGAAGCTAAGGAAAGAGCTTCGGTGCCGTCGATAATCGCATAGCCTATGCTTCTGAAGTAATCCGGCAGGCAGGGGTCGTGCTCAGCAACGCGTTCATACGCTTCGTCCAACCTACGGCGCAGCTCTTCGAGGCGCTTCTCCTCTTCCCATGGAAGGCTGAGCGCTGGCTCAAGCTCTACCTCCACTCCCTCACCACTTTTCTTAAACGAAAATTTCTTGGAAGCTGGTTTAAAGCCCTCCTTTTCCACAGACAGGCTTAGGGTGCCAGGTTTGATTCTGAAGGTGGCTATACCGTCGCGATTGGTGGTCTCTTCAAGCTTGTTGAGCTTTACCAGAGCTCCCTCAACGGGTAGCCCGCCTTTTGAACTTTTAACCATTACCTCCAGAGGCAGAGTTTCCTCACGCCTCTCATACTTTTGCGCTTCTGTAGCTGGCTTTGCCAGGCGCTTTTTGAAGAGGAAAAAGAACAAAAGCCCGGCAATTACCAGAGCAACAGCCACTACAACTATACGCAGCGAGCTCAGCCGCTTTTCTTCGGCAAGAGGTATCCCCAGGATCTTCTCTCCAGATAGTATGAATATTCTGCTCCCGTCAGGGGTAAGCGTGGCAGAGCTCACGCCCTTCTCAGGGTAATACCGCCATATCAGCTCACCCCGCTGTGCGTCGTACAGCTCTACAGCCTCAGGGGAAGCGGCAACAAGGTAGCCCATTGCAGCGCTGAGCAGCGTAGCGTTCTGCAGAAGCGTTAAATTCCAGAGGGGTTCTCCTTTACCAAAAGCGTGGATTTCCCCTCCCAGGAGGGTGAACAGGTTATCGCCTTCCAGGGCGAGGGCTACTACCTCCCTCTCAAAGCTCTTATTCCAGGTAACGACGCCGTCGTATGAGAGTAGATACACTGTACGATTCCCCACTATACCTATGCTATCGTTGGACATCTCAAGCATAGCAGCCTTAAACTCAAGCTGCTTTGTCCAGAGAAGCGCACCCGCGGTGTTGAAGAGATATAGGTTATTCCCTGCCACCACGCCTACTCCTCGGGGAGAGGCGGCAACAAGCTCGGCATTCGTGTCAATGCTGGTATTCCAAACCCTCTCGGTGCCCCTGTAAAACGAAATAAGGTTCTTCTCAGCCAGCACGAAGTGCTCGCCAGAGGCAGAGATAAGTGGCCTTGCACCAGTTTTCACACTGCCCAGCATATCACCCGAATGCTTCAGGATGTACACCTCATTTCCAGCAACGGCAATTACGCTCTGCGACGTGGCGTACACCTGCTCAGGTCGGCGTGGGGGCAGTATCTCATAATGCTCCGGCTTTGCAAGGGAGTGATTTACAAGGGTAACCTTCACCAGCGCCGACGTGCTTCTGTTTGCGAAGGATGCGTTGACCAGTATGGGATACTCTCCAGGTGGCAAACCCGAGGTGTTCCACTCATAGGGCAGAGCTTCACCCGCCAAGGTACCATTGATGTACAAAGCCACGCTGGCGTTGGCTGGCATGACGGTGCCATTGATTGTTACCCCTTCACCGATGCTGAAAATCTCCTCCGCGCGGGGAGAGGTTATCTCAACATAGAGCGCAGGGGTGGTGTTGAGTACCTCTATGCTCGCGAGGGCATAGACCACAGCGCACCGCCCAAGGGAAGAGCACCGCTGAGCTGAGCACAGATTGCTCGCCTCGCTATCTATTGCGAAACTGGTGTCAAAGGCAAATACTGCCGTGAGGGTATAGCTTCCGGGTTGTAAGGGGGCAAAGAAGCTGAACTCCACGCTTGTGCTCTGGTTTGGTATTGCGCTGCCAGAGTACAGCCTTGCTATCTCCGCCTTGCTCCAGTTTCCAAATAGGTTGACCCTCGCCTCTCCTTCAGCGAGAGCCCCGAATTTCCAGGCGAGGGTACCGGTGATGTGCTGTCCCGGAGCAGCTCTTATGCTGCTCTGCACCCCTTTTGCCTTCGCGTCTAGATCGAAGGAGATGAGGGTGATCACATCCAAGTTTTTACCGGGAGCGGCGTAGTACACGTCCCTGGAGCAGAGGGCAAAAACCTGAGGGAGGAAATAGAGGAGTAGTACAAAAAGTACAGCTTTTCTGAGCATGCAGATACTTTGTTTCCCCTCCTTTATGAAATTTTAGCAGATTTCCGCCTCGGCGAATCTCCTCTTCAGCGCCGTGATTCTCACCTTAACCTTATCCCCCCTGGCAGCGCCCTTAATGAACACCTTTACCCCGTCAATATAGGCTATGCCTTCGCCACGCCTGCTCACCTCTTCCACCTCAGCCTCGTAGATTTCGCCTTTCTTCACAGGCGAGAAGCCCCTAGCCACGAGGTAGAC
The DNA here is from genome assembly GCA_002011115.2 of Candidatus Pyrohabitans sp. JdFR-17. Taxonomy (GTDB): domain Archaea; phylum Hydrothermarchaeota; class Hydrothermarchaeia; order Hydrothermarchaeales; family BMS3B; genus Pyrohabitans. The sequence goes on along the minus strand of MTME02000085.1, from coordinate 14,184 downwards.
CTCTGCGCTCTCACTGCGGCTCGCCTTCGGTTTAGTGAGTTTAACAAAGGAGAAGCTCCGCTTTACCTTTGCGACGAGGTCCTGAATCAGGTCGCCCTGAAACACCTTCACCAGAAAGGCTCCTCCTTGCTCAAGGTGCTCCTCCGCCAAGCCAAGCGCATTCTCACACAGCTCCACGCTCCTCGCGTGGTCGACGCTCCACACCCCGCTTATATCTGGGGAGGCGTCGCTTATCACAGCCTCGCACTTTGGGATCACCTGCCTGAGCTTCTCCCTTACTTCGCGGGAGGTGAAGTCGCCCCTGATGAACATCACATTCTCGTAAGGCAGGGGTTCTATCCTTTGCAGGTCTATGCCAACAACAAAGCCAGAACTACCGACGATATCTCGTACAACCTGCGTCCAGCCCCCTGGTGCGGCGCCAAGCTCAAGAACGCGGTAGCCCGGCTTAAGAATCTTAAAGCGTCGATTTAACTGAATAAGCTTGTACGCAGCGCGGGAGCGGTACTTCTCCTGCTTCGCCTTTCTGTAATAGTAATCCCGCCTCTTCTCAATCAGCCAGCGCTTTCCCATATTCCTACACTCAACGTTAATCATCGCGGGTATTATTGAAAGAGTATGGAGAGGCTTCTCTATCTTGGGTGCATGGTTTACAACCGCTTTCCTGATTATGAACTCTCAGCAAAGGCGGTGCTTTCAAAGCTTGGCTTCAAGCTCAGAGACTTCCACGAGTTTGCGTGCTGCTCTTCTACGTTTATTCCCTCTGTAAGCGAGGCGTGGATTTACCTATCTGCGTACAACCTTGCTCTTGCGGAGAGGCGAGGGCTGGATATAATCTCTCTATGCGGAACCTGCACCTCCATGCTTAAGAGGACTAACCTAATGCTAAAGGATGAGAAGCTTAAAGAAGAGGTGAATTCCCGCCTTGCTGGGGTGGGGCTGAGCTACTCGGGTAAAGTCAGGGTGAGTCACCTGCTGGAGGTGCTTAAAGAGAATGAGGACAAGATTAGAGCACACGTGGCGAAGCCATTAAAGCTCAGGGTTGCGCTGCAGCATCCGTGCAATGTATTCCGCCCAAGCGAAGTGGCACGCTTTGACGACCCCTTTAAACCAAAAGCTATGAGGGAGATTGTCGCCCTGACCGGAGCGGAAATTGTGGACTATGCCCAGGAGTACGAATGCTGCGGCTCCACACTGCTTTTAACCTCTAAAGCTCTGGGGCTTGGTGCAGGGGCGAGCAAACTTGCCTCTGCTCGCGAAGCGGGAGCTCAAGCGATTGTCGTGTCGTGCGGCAACTGCGCGTATCTCTTCGACAGGCATCAGGAGGAGATTAAGAAGCAGGAGCCAAAGGCGGAGCTTCCCACGCTTTTCCTACCGCAGCTTTTGGGTTTAGCTTTCGGGCTAAGCAAAGAGGAGCTCGGTCTGGATATAAGGAGGGTGGAGCTTGGGTGAGTGCAACCGCTGCGGTGCGTGCAAAAAGGTATGCATCGCCTTTAAGCGAGGAGTTGCAACAGGTGCAAGCGTGCTTGAGCGGGAGGATAGGTTCACCTGCGCCGGGTGCTGGAAGTGCGTCGAGGCGTGCCCAGAGGGTGTGGATATATACAACCTAATGATGGAGGCTCGTCGGAGGGGTGAGCTTCCTGAGAGCTTCAGAATGGGCGTCAAGTATATCCTTGACACGGGTTATGCCATGCCAATGCGGGGTGTAAATGCAATACGCGAAATGTATCGCCTGCCTAAAATAAGAAAAGTGAAGCCTGAAGTGGTGAAAAAACTCCTGCGCGAGGTTGAACTGGATTAGTGTTTAGTCCTCCTCAATTAGCCTAAACGCCTCGTCAACCAACTCCTTGTGGCGTTCCTCAGATTTTATAAGTTCTCCAATGAACTCTTTCAGCTCCTCATCCTCAAGCTCATTGTATAGTTCCCTGTACACATCCCGGGCATTCTTCTCTATTTCTGCGAGGTTTCGAAGGGAGCCTAGGATTATTTCGTTAGAACTCATCCTTATCCCTCATTTTAATCTTCTCTATCATCTGAAGTATTGCTATCTTGTGCCCTTCCGACTCCCTTTTTATTATATCAGCTATCTCAAGGATACGCGTCTTCTTCTCCTCGGGCAGGTCACTCTTCTCAATGAACTTACTGAGGGAGCGGCTTATAAGCGCGACGCCCTCATCCTCCAGCACGGCAATGTTCTCGAGCCTTCTGATGAGTTTGTGTTTCGGTATCATCTACTCCCCACCTTAAAATACAGTTAAGCTAACATCCTCGAACCTTTATATACTTTGCTTTTTATAGCTTAACTTAATGGTTGACACAGAATTTATAAAAATGCTGCTTATCTCGGCGCTTGTGGGTGGCTTACTCGGCGTGGAGCGGGAGCTCAAGGTGCAGGTGATTGCAGGTACGCGCACATTCATGCTGGTCTCAATAACAGGCACTCTGAGTGTTTATCTCGCAACAAAGGCAGCTTCACCTTGGGTGATGAACGTCACCCTGCTCGGCGTTGTTTTAATGGTACTCCTCCTGGGCATAATAAAAAACTTCAGAACCTTCGACATAGGGATTACGACGCCTGTGGCCTTCTTTCTGGCTTACCTGATTGGTATTCTGGTGGGACTTCAGCTTTACATAGAGGCAATAAGTGCAAGTATTCTCATCACAAGCATACTGGTATTCAAGAAGTACACCACCATCCTCTCAGAAGCTCTGGGGCACGAGGAGATGCGCTCCGCCATGGAGTTTGGTTTAATTGCTTTTGTGCTCTACCCGGTGGCTCCAAACTATCCGATTGACCCTCTGGGTTTGATAAATCCCAGGATGCTGGTGCTTGCAGTAATAGTGGTTTCAACAATAGGCTTTGCTGGCTTCCTTACGCTGCGCTTCCTCAGCACAGAGCTTGCCCTTGCTCTGGTAGGGGCGATAGGCGGTCTTGTTAATAGCCAAGCCACGATAAGCGCCCTCTCTGAGAAGGTCAGAAAGAGCGCTGAAATAGCCCCGAATGCTCTCCGCGGGATGATTTTTGCCAACGCTGTGATGCTATCGCGCAATCTCACGCTGGTGAGTTTCCTGAGCATAGAGCTTTTAAAGTTTCTGCTCCTTCCGACTCTCGCAATGGCCATGCTCGGCGTTGCTCAGAGCCTTCTCATTAAGACAAAGAAGGTTATGCGCGAGGTGGAGCTGCCCCTCGAGTCTCCCTTTGCGATACTGCCTTCGATCAAATTTGCCCTCATATTTGGAGTTATAACTGTGGTGACCCACTACGCCCAGAGCCTTGGGGTTGGAGGAATATACCTTACCGCCCTTGCGGGGGGCTGGGTTTCAAGCGCCGCCGTTGTTGCCTCGCTGGCCTCGCAGGTGGCGATGAATAAACTTGGTGCCGACATAGCCGCAGTCGCTGGCGTCTTGGCGATGGCGAGCAGCAGCCTGAGCGGTGCCTTCATCGCCAGGGTGAGTGGTACTCATGAGCTTGCGAGGCGTTACCTTCGAGTGGTGCTTGTTAACATCGTCGCTGGCATTGCGGTGGCGGCTGCTATGTTTCTCAGGTAGGGCGCAATCTTTCAATTGTTAATCTAAAGGTTTATTTCTGAAGAATAATGCAGGACATGGCTGAGCTAAGAGAGCAGGTTAGGCTGAACTGCGAGATAAGCAATGCTCACTTCTGGGGGATTTACTCAATATGCGGGCTGCTGATGCGGCTCCGCAGCCTTTATAGATTTGAGCATTCGATGAAGCCCTGGGAGAGGATAGACACAGCCAGGCTGATGGAGTGGATAGGCGGTAAGGAAAAGTTCTGGCAGAGTTTAAATGGCAGGAAAATTGAGCCCCTGCGCATTGATGGCGAGGTTGTCGATGCCTTCGACGTAGCAAGCGTTGAAAGGCACCTTCCCAATAACCTGTGCTACGGTGCCGGCTACGCAACGGCGATGAAGCCCAGCTTTTTCTTGGGTGAGCTGGGTGAGAAGTACAGAAAGCATAGTTTCACTGTGCATGTGGTGGAGCGTGAGCATGTGCGCGACCTCTTAGCGTCGCCGGCTATGCTCAGGGAAGACAGGATATACCTTCGCATGCATGTGTTTGAAGAGTACCTGTGGGATAAGGTGGAAGAGATTCGCATGGGCAGCGCTAAGCCTTCGCTTCGCGAAGCCTTTGCCTACCATGGCGTGAGCAGGGAGAAACTGCTCCAGGGTGGAGAGGCACTTGCAGAGGATATAAAGAGGATAGCAAGGGAAGAGAGCTACGCTCTGGTTGCCCATGAGATAGGAGAAGCTCTGGAGAGTGAGTTTCCGGACGCCCTGTGGCAGAGCCTGATAAGCGCTTCCCACTTCATGGAGCGCTTGGCTAGAGGAATACGTGACCTTCTCGCGGATACCCACGCAGAGGGCATGCTTTCGGCGATAGTTAAGCGCAGAAGTATCGCGTCGCTCGCTTTCTATGTCGCCTCACTCAGCGGATTCAGAAGGGAACTTTTCCCGGAGATTTCCGAGGCCTACGCTGAGGCGAAGCAAGGTGACTGGGGCAGCGTGGAGAGTGCAGTTGAACATGCCCGCGAGAGAGCACTTGCATGCGTGCGCACTCTGGAGGAGATAAACCTCAAGTCTAGAGGTAAGGACGAAGCATGGTTGAGAAGCGAAGTTAGGAGAGAGCTGCTCCAGCCTCTAGGGATAAATTTATAAACCCCTTCGCCTAAAAATATGATGCCCAAAAAAACCGAAAGGACGGGATCGATAAGGAATGGAGATCTGCTCTGTTTGTGGTTTACCAGAGGACTTGTGCATCTGTGAAGAGATTGCAAGGGAGACACAGAAAATCACCATATCCCTAGCTAAGCGTAAGTTTGGTAAATCGATGACAGTGGTAGAGGGTATAAGCGAGAAGTCGATTAACATCACAGACCTGGCAAAGAAGCTCAAGGGTGAACTCGCCTGTGGGGGCACTGTCAAGGACGGGAGGATTGAGCTTCAAGGCGACCACCGCCAGCGGGTTAAGGAGTTCCTTATAAAACACGGCTACTCCGAGGATCTTATTGAGGTGAAGTAGCTGGGATGCAAGCAAAGCAGGTTATTGAGGCAGCGCTTTTTGTTTCTTCAGAGCCTGTGTCAATAGATAAGCTCGCAGAGATTTCTGGAAAAACCCGCGATGAGGTTCGTGCCCTCGTGGAGGAGCTTCGCAGGGACTATGCCTCCCGCGATAGCGCCATTGAGATTCGCAGCATTGGCGAGGACCACTACCTCATGCAGGCAAAGGATGCGCTTTCTGGCATGCTCATTGAGCTGGTGAAGCCAGCGGTTGCTCAGGACGTGCTAAAGACGCTCTCACTGATAGCGCTCCGCCAGCCCATCACCCAGGCGGAGGTGGTCAAAGCTAGAGGTAGTTCTGCCTACGCCCATATCAAGGAACTCATTGCCAAGGGTTTTGTCGCCGCCGCTCCTGCGGGGAGAACGAAGATGCTAACCACAACTGAGAAATTCTCAGATTACTTCGGCTTCAGCCGCGACATAGCCGAGGTGAAAAAGCAGATAGGAAAACTCCTCATGAAGAGTTGACGTCGCCTTTCAGCTTAAACACCTGCTTCTTTATATTCTCACTTTCTCTTCGTAATGTGAATATTTCTTTTTCAAGGGATTTGACCTTCATGTAGTGATAAACATTCAACATGAGCAATGCGGCGGTAATTATGTATATTGCCCATGAGATTGAACCTGCCATACATACACCACTCTCTTTCAATAATAACTAGGAAGCGTAACATTAAAATAGGAATTCGTCCATATTGTCGGTGGTTCGGTGGTAAGGTTGAAATACGACGTCGCAATAATCGGCGCAGGTCCCGCAGGCTTGTTCGCGGCTTACGAGCTTGCGGAGAAGAGCAGTCTTAAGGTAGTGGTTATAGACATGGGCAAGGACGTTGATAAGCGTACCTGCCCAATGGAGAAGACTGGTGTATGTGTAAATTGCAAGCCGTGCAATGTGATGAGTGGCGTGGGTGGGGCAGGCGGGCTGAGCGATGGTACGCTAAACCTCCGCCCAGACATTGGCGGCAACCTTTACGAGTTCATGTCAGAAAACGAAGCCTGGGAGCTCGTGCGCTACGTGGATAGCATATATGTGAAGCACGGCACGCCAACGAAACTTTATGAGGCTACCAGCGAAGAGGAGGAAGAGCTTTCGCGCAAGGCGGCGAGCGCTGGCATAGAGTTTGTTCAGATACCTCAGCGCCACATAGGCAGCGACCACACTCCGGAGGTTATAAAGAGCATAGCTCAGCACCTTCGCAGCAAGGGTGTGGAGTTCCTCCTTGAAACTCAGGTTGAGGAGATAACCCCTGAGCTTGAGCTTGTCCTTTCCAGTGGAAAAAGGATTAAGGCCAAGTATGTAATCGCCGCCCCCGGGCGGAGTGGCGCACCATGGATGGTGAAGCAATCGCAGAAGCTTGGGATAAAGATACGCCACGGTCCAATTGACGTTGGCGTGCGCGTTGAGGTGCCAGCGGTTATAATGGAGCCTGTGTGCAGGATAAACCGCGACCCCAAGTTCCATATTATAACCAAAACCTACGACGATTTCGTTCGCACTTTCTGCGTTAATCATCGTGGCTTCATGGTAAAGGAGAGCTACAAGGGCTACGTAGGAGTTAACGGTCACTCACTGAGGGACAAGCAGAGCAACAATACCAACTTTGCATTTCTAACGCGAATAGAGCTTACTGAGCCCGTGGAGAACTCCACCGAGTATGGGGAGAGCATAGCAAAGACTGCGACGACGCTGGGTGGTGGTAACCCCCTGATTCAGCGCCTCGGCGACCTGCGCAGAGGGAGGCGCTCCACCTGGAAGCGCATTAACTCAGGTCTGGTCAGGCCCACTCTCCGGGCGGTTACGCCTGGAGACATAGCAATGGTCATGCCCCACCGTATCGTTACGAACATTCTCGAGGGGTTAGAGCGTCTGGATAAAGTGATTCCAGGCGTTGCCAGCGACTCAACACTGCTTTATGCGCCTGAGATTAAGTACTATGCCATGCGCGTGGAGGTGGACAAGACCATGGAAACCAGCATACCCAACCTCTTCGTCGCTGGCGACGGTGTTGGCGTTTCTCGCGGGATAATAATTGCCTCAGCAACAGGAATACTCGCCGCCAGGGGGATAATGGCGAAGGAAGGCATAGCCTAGGGGAAGACCACCTTCCAGGTGCCATTAATCAGAACCAGGTCTATGTATTCCCTTATCTCATCCTGCTTACCATTCAGTGAGAACTTCATTCTGTAGCGAAGCCTCACCCTGTCCTCAAGCTCCTCTTTCTTTATAACCTCAAGCTCCAGGATTTCAAACTTTTCCCCTTTTTCCCCGTAGGTTTCAGTCAGGCTCAGCTTTTTGGCTAGTCTCTCATGCTCATCCATCGCTCTGAAGCTGCTCCTGCCTCAACAACGGTGAGATTAAAGGCTCTCTCGTAGTCTCCGGCATCTATGCTCCGGCTGTACTCAAATAAGACAACTTCAGGGCTAAAAGCAGGCTCTTTCGAAGTTTCCCTTGATCTCCTTGACACTGCCAGCAGAGAACAGGATAAGCAGAATCGCTAAATACCTGAGACCATTTATGAGGCGGTGGACAAAAGTAAAATATAGCAGTGGACATACTCAGGCTAGGTGGTCGCATGGAGTACATCTTTCGCGCTTACGATGTTCGTGGAGTTTTTAACGTGGAAGTCAAAGCAGACGTAGCCGCGAGGATAGGCATGGCGTATGGCACATACCTGGGTGGCGAAGGCAGAGTGCTGGTTGCAAGAGACCCGCGCATTACCAGCGAGATATTTGAGCGCGCCTTTTGCTCTGGCTTAGCCTCTACAGGCATTGATGTTTACCTCGCGGGAATGATACCCATACCTGTGGCGAACTTCGCCACTGCGAGGCACGATTATGACGCCGGCGCCTACGTTACGGCTTCGCACAACCCGCCGGAGTACAATGGCGTGCGCTTTCGCCGCGCCGACGGCACCGGCTACACTAAGGAGAACGCTGAGGTAAAGGAGATTTTCTTTGGCGGGGAGTTCAAGCTGGCGAAGTGGAGCGATGTTGGCGAAATAGTGGAGCTGAACCCGAGGCAGGTGCTTCGGGAGTATGAAGACTACTTACTTTCTAGACTAAGCCTGGAGCGCGAGCTCAAGGTGGTTCTCGACGTGGGTAACGGCGCCGCCAGCGTGGTGGCACCCTACGTATTTCGAAAGGCAGGGGCAAAGGTTACAACGCTCAACGCTCAGCCGGATGGCACTTTCCCTGGGCGTAAGAGCGAGCCAAACGCCGAGAGCTTAGTCGACCTGGCTAAAACTGTCGCCGGTATTGGCGCAGCCTTCGGCGCGGGTTACGACGGCGATGCCGACCGTGTCGTCTTTGTGGACGATTTAGGGAGGGTGGTGCAGACTGAGAAGGTGGGCATAATAATAGCCAGGGAAATACTGCGGGAGAAGGGTAAAGGCACGGTCATTGCCAACGTTGAGTGCTCCAGCATAGTGGAGGAGGAGATTTCAAAGCATGGCGGAGAAGTAAAACGCGTGCGTGTGGGCGACGTCTTCGTGTGCGAGGCAATAAAGCAGCACTCCGCAATCTTTGCTATGGAAACCTCGGCCCACTACTTCTATCCCGACTTCTACCCCTTCGACGACCCCATCTTGGTAAGCCTGAAGCTGGCATCGATTCTCTCGCAGCAGGGAGAGAAGCTTTCTACACTTGTGGACGAGATACCAAGCTACCCCAAGCTCCACAAAAACTTTGCATGCGACGACAGGATAAAGTTTCAGGTGATGGAGAGTATTATCCAGAGCCTTAAGGAGAAGGGCTACACCCTGGATTTAACCGACGGCGCGCGCATAATCTTCGACGATGGCTGGGCGCTGCTCAGGCCGAGTAACACCTCTCCACTAATAAGGGCGAGCATCGAGGCGAAAAGCGAGGAGCGTCTGCAGGAGCTTCTCCGCCTGGTTGAAAAGGAATTCGAGGAAGCGAAAACGAAAAGGGATTGAAACGTTAGCTCCTAGCGATGTTGTGATGCAGCTTGAGGGTGTGGTTAGAAAAATCAGGAGGCGCGCTCTCGAAGAGCTTCGTGCGCATGGGAGCTTTGCAGCGTGGCGTGAGAAGGATTTTCTCCACGGCGAAGAGGTAAATGCCGGCGTTATTGTGCTCTCCACGCGGGGCTGCGCCTGGGCGCTTCGCGCAGGCTGTACTATGTGCGGCTATATCTACGATTCATCGCGAAGTGTCTCCCAGGCAGAGGTGCTGCAGCAGTTTAAAGAGGGCGTAGCAAAGATTGGCGACGTAGCCTACCTCAAGGTGTTCAACTCGGGCAGCTTTTTCGACTCTGGCGAAATTGCGCGGGAAACGAGGCAGGAGATTTATCGCCTTGTCAATTCTCTCGGGGTAAAGCGTCTGCAGGTGGAGACCCGCCCTGAGTACATTACTAGAGAGGTGCTTGAAGAGGCTATATCCGTGCTGGAGCCGGAGCTTGAGGTGGGCATTGGCCTTGAAACCACAAACGACTACATACGCGAGGTGTGCATAAACAAGGGCTTCACCCTCGCAGAGTTCACCCGCGCCCTTAACGCCTGCAAGAGTACGGGGGCTAAGGTTAAAGCCTACCTGCTCATAAAGCCGCCCTTCATAACAGAGGCTGAGGCGATTGAGGATGCGGTTAGAAGCGGCATTGAAGCTTCCCGCATGGGCGTGGAGCGGCTTAGCTTTAACCCGGTCAATGTTCAGCGGGGCACCCTCGTGGAGGAACTTTTTTATAAGCGGGAGTACCGCCCGCCGTGGCTTTGGAGCGTTGTAGAGGTTATAAAGCGCGTGAAGGAGCGTGTGAGCATACCCGTGGTGTGCTCTCCTTCCGGAGCGGGCACAAAGCGGGGCGCTCACAACTGCGGGAAGTGCGACTCCCGCGTGCTCGCCGCTATACGCAGGTTCTCTTCTACGCAGGAGCTTCGCTACATTGAGGAGCTAACCTGTACCTGCAAGCAAAGGTGGAAGGAGGAACTCAACCTGGAGGTATTCGAGAGGTGAGGATAAGGGCAAGGAAAATTTCAGGAGGCTATGCAGAAGGCGAGGCGGTGGTTACGCGAGAGCCCATCACTTTCTTGGGCGGAGTCGACGCGAAGCGAGGCGTGGTGGTGGAGCGCGGGCATGAGCTTGAAGGCAGAAGCATAGCCGGTAAAATTCTGGTGCTTCCCCACACCAAGGGCTCGACGGTTGGGAGCTACGTGATATACCAGATGAAGAAGCTTGGCACCGCACCTCTCGCCATAATCGCTGTTAAGGCGGATGAAATGCTCGCCACTGGAGCGATAATCTCAGACTTACCTCTGGTGGATTCTCCCAGCGAAGATGTGCTGAGAATACCTCAGGGCGCAAAGCTAAGGGTAAACGCCGATGAGGGCTACGTAGAGGTGGAAGATTGAACGACCTTGACTCCGTCACCCGCAGCTTAGCTGCGTATAACTTTGAGGAACTCATTGCAAGAGGGTTTATTATAAAAGCTCGCTACTTTGGCAAGCTTTTAAGCTATGAAGTGGAGCCACTCTTTGGGCATGAGCGCAGCTTTGAGCTTGTGCTACAGGGCTTCGAAGGCTCAGGCTACTATCCCCTCTACAGGGAAAAGAATGGTAGGTACTTTATCACAGTGGTTAAGAGAAATAAAAGGGGCTTCTCTCCTCCTGAGTGGGCTCATGTCCTTCTATTCCTCACCACGCTAGTAACTGTCACCCTCGCTGGGTACATCTGGTGGACAGATGGTGATATCTACCTGAGTGTGCTCTTCGCAGCCTCGCTTATGCTTATCCTCGGTGGGCATGAGCTGGGGCATTACCTTGCGGCGAGGCGTCGCAATGTCGCGGCGACTCTGCCGTTCTTCATCCCCGTGCCGCCAAACATATTCCCCTTCGGTACCATGGGGGCTGTAATAACAATGCGCTCTCCCATTCCGGACAGAAAAGCGCTAATGGAGGTGGGCATCGCAGGACCTGCAATGGGCTTTATCCTCGCGCTGCCCTTCATAGCCTACGGTTTAATGCATTCCACACCTGTGCCTATAGAAGAGGCAAAGGACGAGATAACCTTCTTCATGCCCCTAGCAATGCAGGCAATAGCAAAGCTGGTGCTCGGCGACATCGGCGAGGCGAGCCTTGATGCTCACCCACTTGCGATGGCGGGCTGGATAGGCTTATTCGTCACCTCCCTCAACCTCCTTCCGATGGGGCAACTCGATGGCGGGCACGTAGTTCGCGCCCTGTTTCCCAGGCGATACCGTGCCGTTTACCGAGGCGTTTTTGTGATGCTCCTTTTATCCTTTGTGGTGTGGCCGGGTTGGCTATTCTGGGCGGTGGTGGCGTACATAATAACCAGGCTGGAGCATCCAGGTCCTCTCAACGACGTCTCCCCCTTAGACACCAAGAGAAAGCTCCTCGGCGTGCTGATGCTTCTGCTCCTCATCCTCACCTTCATGCCGGTGCCCTTCATCTCCACAGAGCTGCTGGTGGAGATTTCCAGGGAATGATTATGCGCACCGTTTTACAATGTTAATGTATGCTCTATATGTAGAATATATGCATATAAGTATGGTGCATTCAGATGGCACGTACCACGTTAGTAATTGATGAGCAGCTTTTGAAAGAGGCACGAGAGCTCAGTGGAGCGAAGACGAAAAAAGAGGCGATAGAAATTGCACTTCGCGAGTTTGTGCGCCGCATGCGTCTTAGAAAGATCGCCACACACGCTGGCAAGGTGGAGCTGGCACTAAGCCAAGAGGAGCTACGCCGTCTTCGGGAGGAGCGCTAGTGCTAAGGGTGCTGATAGATACCTCTGCCTGGATAGAATTTTATCATCCAATGGGCTCAGAAAAGGTAAAAAAGGCGATTATTCAAGCGCTGGAACTGCATGAAGTTACCGTTGTAGCTCCTGTGATTGTCGAACTCCTCAGTGGAGCAAAGACGAGGCGCGATTATGAAACGCTTAAGCAGGACCTTTTCGCATTGTCCTGGCTTCCACTGGACGAAGAAGTGACAGTGATGGCGGCAAAACTTGCATGGAAACTTGCCCGCTCTGGAAAGCGTGTACCCACTGTCGACCTCCTTATCGCAGCAGCAGCTAAGCAAAACGGTTGTGAGCTTTGGCACTTCGGAGACAGGCATTTTGAGGTTATAGCCTCTGTCTGCTCCCTTGCTCACCGCAATCTGAAAGGATAGCTACCTGCCAAACCTGCGCTGTCTCTGCTGGTAGGTGCGCAGGGCGCGCAGGAAGTCTATTTTCCGAAAACCCGGCCAGTAGGTTTCGCAGAAGTAGAGTTCGGCATAGGCACTCTGCCACAGCAGGAAGCCAGAGATGCGCTCTTCGCCAGAGGTTCTTATTATTAAGTCTGGGTCGGGGGTGCCATTGGTGTAAAGGTGCTGGGCGATTGTGGCTTCGCTTATCTCATCGCTGCTCATCTCCCCTCTCTCTATCTTCTCCGCCATTTTCTTAAAAGCATCGACTATCTCCTGCCGCCCGCCGTATGCGACGGCCACATTGAGGATGAGGTTGTCGTAGTGCTTCGTCTTCTCTTCGGCGTAGGCTATCGCCTTCTGAACGCGTTCCGGGAAGCGCTCCACCTTGCCTATTGCCTTAATCCTTACCCGGTTGCGGTGGATGCGCTCGTCCTCGGCGACTTTGTAGAAGTACTCCTCAAAGATGTCGAAGAGCTTTTCCACCTCCTCCTTTGGCCTCGAGAAGTTCTCTGTGGAGAAGGCGTAGGTGGTGACAGTCTTTATACCAAGCTGCACACACCACTCAAGGAATTCCTCCAGCTTCTGTGCTCCAAGGCGGTGACCTACCCAGGGCGGCGAGCCCAGCTTGCGGGCTAAGCGACGGTTTCCGTCCATTATCACCGCTATGTGCTGAGGAATGGGCTTGGCTTTGACCTGCCTTTCAAGGAACCATTCGTACAGCCTGTATACTGGGTAAAGAATCACTCTTCAGCCACCTCCTGCACAGTAAGCGGAGCACCGCAGGATCCGCAGAATTTGCCCGCGCTGGCTATGGGAGCACCGCAGGAGGGGCACTCCTGGGGCAGGCTCACCTCCTGCATTGGCTCAGTCTTTTTTGGTTCTCGAGGCTTGTAAAGGAGGAGGTACAAGCCTGCGCCCATTGCGACGAGACCCAAACCCCAGTATATCACTATGAACATTTCATCCTGCTCAATGTAAGCCTGGTATAGCAGGAGTATGCCGATACCTGCGGAAACCAGACTGAGCAGCGCCCTGTTAAAACTCTGTGTTTCTGCCATAGCCACCCCTTCAGCTTTTTACGAGCCCTTGCATTATAAATTTAACGACTTATGGGCTGAGAAAAAACAGAATAATCCCTGCCAGGAGTATTGCAGCTATGTAAGCGGCAAGCACCTGGCTGAGCATGTTTTCTTCGGCTGAGGCATAGCTAAGCCCGCCGAGAAAGCTCCCAAGCCCAAGGATGAGAAGCCCGCTGCTTAGAGCCGTGTTCGAAGGTAAAAGCCGCAGTCCGTGAGCAATCAGGAAGGCGCCTGCAAACACCGCCAGGTTGCGCAGGAATACTCTGCCGTGCAACGCGTTACACCTCTATTACCTCTGCCTTGAGGCTTTTTAAATCTAAGATGCACAGGGTGCGTTTCCCAGTCAGGTAGCCGCAGAGTTCCCCAGGATTAACCGCAACACAAGCGTTGCTACGGCTAACCTCTGTTTTGTGGGTATGCCCTGTAACCACCAAGTCGTAGCGCCCGCTTGCCACTAACGCAGAGGTAATCGCAGCTACGGTACCGTGGTAAACTGCAATTTTGCGATTGGCCAGCTCGAGTTCTGCAAAATCAGCTATGCTTGCCCCCATCTCAGTGAGGCGTTTCGCGAGCAGCGCTCGCTCCCCGTCGTTGTTCCCATAGACGCATGTCAGCTTTGCCTCCAGCTTCGCAAGTTTCGCCGCTGCGAAGGGCGCCACCATGTCGCCGGCGTGAAGCACATGCTCCACGCCCTCGCGGTTTAGCAGCTCTACTGCCGCCTCTATTGCCTCGAGATTATCATGAGAGTCGGAGATTATCCCCACGAGCATGGAGTAAATCTCTACCCCCGCCCATAAAATTTTTTTGTCGCAATGCTGAGTAAGCGTAGTGGTTTAAATGAGGTTTGCAAAGCGGTTGAGCTACATC
>MTME02000084.1 GCA_002011115.2 Candidatus Pyrohabitans sp. JdFR-17 | reverse complement strand
ACGCAGAATCGCGACATCTCGCCGCCCGCGAAGATAGCCGAGTATAAGGGCTTCATTGAGGCGGTGCACGGCTTAAGGGCGAAGCTTCTGGGAGGAAAAAAGCCTTCGGAGAAGGATATAATCCGCTTCCTCGACGCCCTTTATGCATGCACCACATGCGGCGCCTGCGGCGAGGTGTGCGAAGTCGGCATAGACACCCAGCGACTCTGGTGGGCTATGCGAAAAGAGCTTGTGGGCATGGGCTACTCCGCGCCAGGCACGCTGCCCAAGCTGCTGGAAAACGCAAGAAAGCACCACAGCATATTTCCCTCACCTCTCGAGCTGCGCTACAAAATCTGGCTCCCGCCCGAGGTTAGAGTTGCGGAAAGCGCAGAGCTGTGCTACTTCGAGGGGTGTGGCGTTGCCTGGGATGCGCCTGCGATGGCAGAGGCAGCGGTTCGCCTGCTCAATGCGGCAGGCATAGAATTCACACTTCTGGAAGCTTCTCAAGCCTGGTGCTGCGGCTGGCCTCTCGCCGTCGCGGGCATGTGGGAGCTTCAGGAAGAGCTTGTGGAGAACAATATCGCCAAGCTAGAGGAGAAGGGCATAACCACGCTTGCAGTGAGCTGCCCATGCTGCCTACAGCAGATACGCGAAGTGTGGCGAAGCTATGCAGGGAAGCTTCCCTTTGAGGTGCTCCACATTACCCAGATAATCGCCGAGGCTGTTGAGGATGGCAGGCTCAGGTTCACAAAAGCAAGAAAAGAAAAGGTTACCTACCACGACCCCTGCCAGCTAACGCGAGGCTTTCGCGGACCACGCGTATACGAGGAGCCTCGCACAATAATACAGCACCTGCCCGGGGTGGAGCTGGTCGAGCTGGAGCGCCACGGAAGGCTGACAAAGTGCTGCGGCGCTGGCGGTGGAATACGTGGAGCAAGGCCTGAAGTTGCCCTGGAGATAGGCAAGCTCCTTTTACGCGATGCAGAGCGCACTGGTGCTGAGACGCTGCTGATGAACTGTCCCGCGTGTTATGCGATGTACGTGGTGAGACGCCTCCCGGAGCCCTACGGCAGAGAATGGCGCGCGTTTAAGAGTCCCGTGAAATGCAACGATGTGCTCCAGTACGCGGTGAGCTTTTTTTAGGTGGTTATAATGCTGTGCAGAGTTAAGCTATTAGAGGTAAGCGAAGAAGACCTTGAGGTTATCAAATCTTTCTTTCTCGACCCCATGGAGAAGGTGGAGGTGCGCGAAGGAGAGGTAACGCTGAACTATATGGGAGGTGAACTCTGCCCTGGAGAAAACGACTTCGGCGAAAGTTGTGGGGAATGCAGGTACATGCCCTACGTGGTAAGAAAGTATCTCAAAAAGGGAAAATACACACTGCCGGAAAAGAAAAGATAAGGGGCTTAGCCCCTGAACTCTGGAGGCTTGAGGTACTCCCAGTCCTCGCCCTTTCTGTACTTCTGCGCTATTTCGAGCACCTTGGCGGCGTACTCGAAGCAGTAGGGAATACCGGGGTTATTTGGATAGAATCCAGCACCTATGAAACCTACCGCCACAGCCTCGAGAATCTCCTCGTCTGTTGCTCCAGCCTCAATCGCGGGAATAACGTGGACTATGCAGCGTGGCGAAGCAGTGGCAACACCTATGGCAGTGAAGATAAGCTCCTTTGTCTTCCTGTCCAGCGCGCCATCGCCGAAAATCGTTTCATAGAAGTCTGCGAAGCGCTTCGCAGCCTCGGGGTGCACCTGGCAGATCGGCTTCAAAAACCTTGGCACTATCTTCATCTTCTCCTTTACATATTCCTCACACTCATTTGCCATCCAATGCTACCTCCTGGAGTCGCCTCCGGTATGGATTTTGCATATCCCCATATTTAAATTTTACTAATTAATCTAAAAACAGTCCATATTTATATCCACAGATTTGAAAAAAATCCTAACACTAGGATAAATTTATATACGTCTGGTACAACAATTATACCTAAACTGAGGTGGTAGGACATGCAGCCGAAGGATATACTTCTCGAAGCTTTTGAGCTGGGCACGCCCGAGAGGGTCCCCGCCGTAATTTACGGCGGGGGGATGTGGACCATAAAAAACGCAGGGAAGACCTTCATGGATTTTATAGGCAAGCCAGAGGAGTACGCGGAGACCATAATAAAGACCGCCGAGTTAATCCAGTCGGATATGGTCTTCCCTGGCTCCGGCTACAACAACTTCTTAGCGGCGGCGATTGGAGGAAAGATAAAGGTTCGCCGCGTAGGTGCACCCGACTTAGAAGCGCCGATAATAGACTCGCCTGAAGACCTAGAGGCGCTGGACATTGAGAAAATTCATGAAAATGAGGCGATACGCACAATCTGGCGTGCCTCTGAGATTGTGTATGAGCGCATAGGCGATAAGTATCTCGTGGGCACTACCGCGTGGGGACCCTTCTCAAAGGCAGCTAACCTCCGCGGTGTGGAGAAGCTGATGCGCGACACCTACAAAAACAAGGAGTTTGTTAAGCAGGTGGTGGACTTCGCTAAGGAGCTTATTCTGGCCTTCTATGAGCCGCTTATAAAGGACGTGGGCATGGAGGCTGTGAGCATCGCTGACCCCACGGCGAGCGGTGATTTAATATCAAAGAGGCAGTTTGTGGAATACGCTCTGCCAGCGCTCAAGGAGCTTGTGCAAGAGATTGAGAAGATGGGCGCCCGCACATTCCTGCACATCTGCGGCAACACCAGCGACAAGCTCCATGAAATAGCTGAGAGCAAAGCAGGCTGCTTCAGCCTCGATCACAAGGTTGACCTTGCCACAGCCAAGAGAGAGCTAGCCGGCAAAATATGCATCGCTGGCAATGTTAACCCTGTAGCTGTGCTCAACGAGGGCACGCCCGAAGATGTGAAGAAGGCAGCGCAGGAATGCATCTCCGTCGCTGCTGATGGCGGTGGATATGTGCTCTGCCCTGGTTGCGACATTCCTCCCACTGTGCCCCTGGAGAACATAAAGGCCTTTATCGGTGCGGTCAGGAAGTAGGGGGCTGAATAGTGGGAGACCTTCTCAGTAAGTTTGCTGTAAGAGATGTAATGACACGGGGCGTAGTCACAGTGAACTTCACCGACGGCGTGGAAAGGGTTCTTGATGCGATGGTGGAGAACGATGTAACCGCCGTCGTGGTTGTGAACAACCAGAGTGAGACCATGGGGGTTATCTCCAGCGTCGACATCCTGAAGAACTTCACCGGCAAGACTAAGGAGGAGATTCTCAGCCTTACCGCAGAGGACATAATGACGCCCCACACAATAGACATCCCACCGGAGTCGAACCTGGAAGAAGCGGCACGGGTCATGCTGGAGAAGAACATCCACCGCCTGGTAATAACCCAGGAGAAGCCCCTTGGCAGCCTCCCCATTCCGGTGGGCATACTCTCTGCGACGGACTTTGTAAAGCTGTATAACATAGAGTTGAAGAAAGAATAATATCCAACTTCTTCTCTTTTTTATTGGACAATATACCAAAAATATTAAATATACCAAGATAGTATTTTATCTCAATGGCTCACGTCAACCTCAATTCCAAGGTGCGCTTACTTTTTGAGGACAAGGAAGCGACGGTGAAGGAGATACTCAGTATAATAGAGGAGAGGTACGGCGAGGTGCCCCTTGTTTCCAGGGTTATGAGCACCAAGCCTGAGATTTTTATCCCGAATTTTATTAAAAACTCGAACCTCATCTTAGGCAGCACCCTTGAGCCCAAGGTGGCTGAGCTGGTCGCTTTAGCCTCGGCTGTGGCCCTGCGCTGCGATGCCTGCACTCTCAGCCACATGAAGCGTGCCCTCGCCAATGGCGCCAGCAAGGAGGAGGTTCTCGATGCTGTGCTCATCGCCAGCCACGTTGCGGAGACTTCATCCCTCTCTGTAGGGCTGAGAAAGTTCCTGGAAGTTGAGAGCGCCGCCAAAGAGGAGTGCGCCTGCGACTATGGAATGTGTGAGATTGAAGGAAGCGCAAAGGAGAGGAAGTAGAGTGGCAGCAGAGTCTAGAGTTCTGCTTCAGTCGCGCCTCTGGGCGCTGAAGGATGAGGTTAAGGCTATTGTGAAGGAAGAGGGCATGGATATCTTCGGGTGCTACTGCGGAGCGTACGCAGCACCCCTCACAGGTTTTCCATGGGCGAGAAGCGTAATTGTTTTTGGTCTGGGAATAAAGGAGAAGGAGCTTCTGGTTGGTGTCAGGCAGGAAGGCTGGAATAGAGCGAAGCAGTTTGTTGACCAGATTCTCGACCTCGTTGCTTATAAGGTTTCAAACCTCCTGCTTAAAATGGGATATGAGAGTGAGGTTATAAGCTCCTCGCAGCCGAGCGCTGACATACGCAGGTTAGCAGCTATCGCCGGCGTGGGCACAATTGGCAGAAATGGTCTTGTGATAACTCCTGAATTTGGCCCCCGCGCCAGGTTCGCTGGCGTAGCCACGAGCGCCATACTCTCAGGCTCTGAGCGGAGCGTGCCCGACCTCTGCATGGGATGCAACGCTTGCATAGAGGCATGTCCAGCCAGCGCCATAGGTGAAACCTTCGATGCGAGGCGGTGCTACGAGTACAACCTTCGCTTCGAGCGCGGGGGAAGCTTCAGAAAGTGCTCCCTGTGCACAGACGTGTGCCCCGGAGGGCGTGGCAGAGGCGCTACTCCTGGACTCTAACCACCCTGCGCGGCGTTGCTATTATGCTAACCCTCTGGTCGTGCTTTTCCTCAGGGATTCTCTCAAGTATCTGAAGCTCATGCAGAGTGGTTGCCACAGCTACGTCCCCAAATCTTTCGCGCACTGCTGCTATCTCCCTGTCGCCGTAGCCGCCACCCTTGCCTAGCCTTACACCTCCCTCTGTGGCAGCGACGCAGCCAGTGATTACCAGGTCTATGCCCTCCACCTCGTCCAGGCTGATAGTTCTGCCATATTTGAAGGCTCCCTTAATACTGGAAGCCTCCCTCTCTCTTCCCTTTACATCCGCAGGGTCTATCTTAAGGTATCCCCTCTTGAGCTTGGGGGATGCCATGATGAGCATCTTTCCCTGTTTAAGGGCGAGTTCCCTCACCTTCCTCTGAGGCGAGTCGGGATTTGCGAGCACCACCTTTGCCCTTCTCCACTCCTCCAACTTGCTTAACCTATCCGCCGCTATTTCTGCCCCCTCAAAGTTGGGTATCCTTCCGTAAGGTGGAGGAAATCTCGCAACGCCCTCCTCAACAAGCCTCCTCCAGATGTACTCCCTCAGCTTTTGTTTTTCCTCTTTTATTCCATTCATGAGCCACCATTGTGATAGTTGCATCTTCACCTAAAGCAATTTTCCCTCTCCTTTACGCCACATATTATTTATCTCACATCGTAGATACCTTATTTTGCAAGGTGGACTTGATGCCCAGCATAACCATCTTCGACGGGGCGAGGAGCATCGGGGGTAACAAGATTTTCCTGGAAAGCGATGGCAGAGGCATTCTCCTCGATTTCGGAATCAACTATAAGAAGATGTACGACTTCTACGAGGAGTTTCTCAGCCCCAGGCCAGCGCGCGGAGTCCACGACCTCCTGCACATGAACCTAATACCCTGGATAAACAACTACCGCCCCGACTTAATCCCCAGCGATGTTGACCTCTCACGCATGCCGAGGCTTAACATAGAAGCTGTGTTCATCTCCCATGCGCACCTCGACCATGCTGGCAACCTGGGCGTGCTCGATTTAAGCATTCCGGCGATAGCGACGCCCACCACGGCGGCGATACTCAAAGCGATGAACGACTGTGGCTTGAGCTTCAACGCAGAGG
>MTME02000083.1 GCA_002011115.2 Candidatus Pyrohabitans sp. JdFR-17 | reverse complement strand
CCAAACAAAAAGGACGCCTCCACTACACATTTATAGCTTAAGTTGACAGCACCTAAAATTTATTCGCAAAATTTATATATTTCAATGATATTCTTCATCTATGGACGGGGGTAAAATTATTCTTGTGAATCCAAAAGAGATTTTTTCAAGATTCCTTTATGATTATGACAAAAAAATTAGGCCGCTTAGTTGGAATGATAAAAATTCTGAATGGACCAAAAAAATACTCGGATATTTTATAGATTTAGGCGAATCTCTCGGATATAACGTGTATACAGATCCAAGAGTTAGGAATGGTTATTATGAGTACTTGGTTGATTTGTGCTGGACTATTGAACTCAAAGATGACTATCCGAATGAATGGGGGATTGAGCTTGCCATAGAAGAAGAGTGGTCAAATAATTTAGAAGAGATAAAGGACGACTTTGAAAAACTGCTGGATATTAAAGCTAACTTAAAAATTATGATTTGTTCTCCACGTGTTAAAGACATTGATGATATTCTGCTTACTTTTCAAAAGTTTGTTTCTAAATGCATGATTAAGATACCTACTGAAAGATATTTAATTATACTTTTTACGATAGATAAAAATAGGAAAGAATCAGAGAGGATAAAAATTGAAGGATACGAAATAGACTATTTGGGCAATATTAATAAACTTGGTTCTAGGAGATTTCCTGAATTTTAATAACAATCTTTAAAATTAAAACAAAAAAGAAAAAACCTACTCCTCACTAAAAACCTCCTTCCAGCGCTCGTCCACGTAGCGCTGCAGCACTGCTATGTGCTCCTCCGTGAGGTGTTTGAAGCGCTTCTGCAGGCGCAGGTACTCCTCCACTGGGCGCTTCACCGCTGGCTTGTAGGTCACCCTGGTTTTGCCGTGCTCAATCTCATAGAGTATCCACATGCCACTGTCCACCGCCAGGCGGAGAACCTCAATGCTCTTCTCCTCCCTTATCCCCCACCCTGGCGTACAGGAGGCGTGCACATGGATGTAGGCGGGCCCCTCGATGGACAGCGCCTTCTTCACCTTCTCCATGTAGTCCAGCGGGAAAGCCACGCTCGCTGTAGCTACGTAGGGTATGCCATGCGCGGCGGCGATGCGAGGCATGTCCTTCTTGAAGGTGCGGTTCCCAAAACTCTCCTTTCCGGGAGGCGAGGTTGTGGTAGCTGCGCCATAGGGAGTTGAGCCGGAGCGCTGTATGCCTGTGTTCATGTACGCCTCGTTATCGTAGCATATGTAAACGAAGTCGTGACCGCGCTCCAGAGCGCCGCTCAGCGCTTGGAAGCCTATATCCACAGTACCACCATCGCCGCCGAAGGCGAGCACCTTCACTCTATCCTTCTTGCCCAGAGCCTTAAGTGCAGCCTCAACACCGCTTGCTACAGCAGCGGAGTTTTCAAAGGCGACGTGAATCCAGGGCACCCGCCAGGCGGTCTCTGGGTAGGGAGAGCTAACCACCTCCATGCAGCCGGTAGGCTGGGTCACAATCACATTCTTTCCAGCTGCCTTCAAAGCAAGCCTTATCGCAAGGGCGCAGGCGCAGCCTGAGCAGGCTCTGTGTCCACTCGCAAAGAGCTCTTCCTCGCTAACCTCCTTAAGGAGCTGTCTGAACTTGAAGCACCTGCTGGCGCTCAAACTCGCCTCACATGTGTGGCGGCACTTCACATAGCTCGGTATGTCTGCAACAACCTTCATAGCACAGCCTCCCTCAGCCCCAGCCAGGTGGTGCGGCTCACCTTCTCTCCCTTAGCCGCGCGCCTGCACACCTCTATTGCCTTCTCAACATCCTCCATTCTGACATCTCTCCCGCCGAGACCACAAACAAAGCTCAGCACCTTAGTGCTTAGCCCATGATCATAGCACACTTTTTTCACCTCTGTGCAAAGAGCACCCTCTCTTAAGCCCAGCGCTATGTCCTTCTCAAGCACGCCCACCACAGAAGCTCCCTCGAGAGCCTTTGCTATGTCCTCTTCAGGGAGGGGTCTGAAGAGCCTCAGCCTGACCAAGCCCACATCCTCGTAGCTGTCAACCACGTCTTTAATTGTGCCCGCCAACGAGCCAATGGTGAGAAGCACCACCTCCGCGTTGGCGGTGTTGTACTCTTCGAGCACGCCGTAGCTCCTTCCAAAGATTCTGCCGAACTCCTCATCCACATCTTTAACCCTGCTCAGCGCCCTCCCCATCGCCTCGTCCTGCTGCTTCCTGAACTCCATATACCATTGGGGCTCGCCCAGCGCACCCATGGTCATGGGCTGCTCCGGGTCAAGCTTCACCTCAGGCTCAAAGGGTGGCAGGAATTCGTTAACCTTCTCCTGGGAGGGCACATCCACGGGCTCCATGGTGTGGGTAAGCACAAAGCCGTCCATGCACACCATCACAGGAAGGAGCACCTCTTTATCTTCAGCGATGCGGTAAGCCTGAATTACGCTGTCCAGCGCCTCCTGGTTGGTCTCCACGTAAATCTGCACCCAGCCGGAGTCGCGCTCAGATATGGAGTCGCTCTGGTCGTTCCAGATGTTTATAGGAGCGCTCAAAGCGCGGTTGGCATTTACCATAACTATTGGCAGGCGCATTCCAGAGGCTATCCACAGCACCTCATGCATGTAAGCCAAGCCCTGCGAAGATGTGGCTGTAAAGGTTCTTGCACCAGTTGCGCTGGCTCCAATGCACGCGCTCATCGCAGAGTGCTCGCTCTCCACCATTATGTACTCCGCCCCCAGCTCGCCGTCAGCCACCATCTGGGCGATGTACTCCACTATTGGCGTCTGCGGGGTTATGGGATAAGCGGCAACCACGTCAACATCGCAAAGCTTGACAGCCTTTGCAACAGCCTTTGAACCGTGAAGCATCTCCTTCATCCTACTTCTCCTCCAACTGCATTTCTATCGCCTCTGTGGGGCACTCATTGGCACAGATTCCACAGCCCTTGCAGTACTCCAGGTCTGCGGAGTATTCACCTTCCTCACTCTTGGAAACGCACGCTTCAGGGCAATAAATCCAGCAGTTGCCGCAGTCTATGCAGCGCTCCATATTAAACACAGGACGGAAAACTCGCCAGCCGCCTGTTTTGTTCCTCACCGTGCTCCCAGGCTCAGTGATAACCGCCCCTGGCTTCATAACCTTTCCTCCATTTTCTGGTAAGCCACCTCAACCGCGCGGACGTTCTTCTCAGCAAGACTGCCGCTGAACCTGTTCTTCACAGCCTTGACAATCGCCTCCAGAGAAACCTCACCGCTCATGGCTCCGAAGGCGCCTATCATGGCGGTGTTAACTATTGGCACCCCCAGCACGTCAAGAGCTATCTTTGTGGCATTTATGGTGTGCACTTCAGCTTTGGTCTCTAGGCCTAGCTCATCTGGGCTCTTCTCAGAGTTTATCAGGATTTTTCCATCATCGCGAATCCCCTGCGTAACATCGACGACCTCAATCAAGCTCGGATCCAGCACCACCACATAGTCGGGGGAGTAAATCTGAGACCTTCTCCTTATGAAGGAGTTCGCGATCCTGGCGAAGGCGAGCACAGGCGCCCCTCTTCGTTCAGTACCGAAGCTGGGGAAAGACTGGGAGTACCTCCCCTCGTAGAAGGCAGCCATAGCTAAGAGGTCCGCGGCGGTGACTGCACCCTGTCCCCCTCTGCCATGGAAGCGTATTTCCTTCACTTTGAAGCCACCTCCCGCAGCAGGGGCATGTTGGTCACGTAGCAGTAGAGCGTACCTCCTGTCTCGCGAAGCTCCTCTTCACTAGAAGCCACAACGGCGATGGGACGCCAGTTTTCATCTCGCTTCGCGGTAATGGCGGCGTCTATCTCTCCAAACTTAAGCGCATACAGGAGCAGCGCCGTCACAGCGCCGCCATCCTGCCAGCGGGTGAGCTTTGCCTTCTCCGTGGCTCTTACTGCAAAAATGTCTATGTACTTGCCGAGGGAGTCGCTCTTCATCTCTCCCTCATCGGCGAACAGCCTTTCTGTGATTACCATGCTTGGCAGTGATGTGCGTGGACAGGCGAGGTAGGCCTTTTCAACGTCACCGGTTGCGCCCTCCTTCAGGCGGGGGCGCTCCTCAACCATTTCTAGCTGCTCATTCGCAACGGCGACGCAGGTTCCGCATGAGATGCACATGCCAGCGTCTATAACCTCCTTTTCTAAATCAGCGAAGCTCTTACCCTTCGCTTCCTCCACCAGCTTCTCCAGATTGTTCTCTCCCATCGTGACTATGTGCTTAGCCACGTAGCCAGCGCGCTCTCTGCGCTCCGCCTCGGCGAGGTTCTCGTCGCGCTTATCCTTCGTGAGCTTGAGCACCAGTTTCGGTCCCGGCTTTACCTCGCTTATGTGCTTCACCTCTACGTAGCCCTCGCGTTCCGCCGCTTTAAGCAGCTCCATACCACGCTTTGTTCGCACTATAACGGTGCTGTACTTCGCTGGCGAACCCACGGCACCAACGCTCAGGTCTGCAAGCTCTGCAGAAAAGTCGAGGCAAACCTGGCAGCCCACGCGCACATAAGGCTTGGTCTCTGCGAGGGGTATCTCCAGCACCACCTCACCGTTGCGCATCCCTATAACTTTGCCCTTCTTTATGTCGAACTTATCAACCTCGCTCAGCTTTACGCCGTAGTCGTCCTCAACCAGAGCGCGGAAGCAGGTGTACGCCCAGTTTTCCCTGCAGAACAGACCAATAGTGAGCCCTACGCTGTCAGCCCAGTCCTGGCCTATCTCGCTGCTGAAGAGCTGAAGCTTCCGCAACGCCTGAAGCTGACACGGCAAGCCAACATAGGCAAGCTTCATTTCTTCACCTCTACGACAATCACCGATGTTAACAATTATCACGATTTTTCATTATAAATATTTTGTGGCTACCTTGAGAATAACCTCATGCATGCCTTTGCCACGTCGCGAGCGGTGACCATGCCCACGATTTCTCCGTCCTTCATCACTGGCAGGCGGCGGATGTGGTGCACATTGAGTATTTCCGACGCCTTCTCCACGCTTGCCTCTGCGTCTATGGTCACTCGGAGTTCAGTCATTATCTCCTTTGCCTTGACGCTCTTCGGGTCAACGTCGTTTGCCACGACTTTAGTTAGAATGTCTCGCTCTGTAAGTATGCCATAGCGCAGAGGTGCAAGCTCAACCAGCACTGAACCTATGCGCTTCGCCGTCATCAGCTCGGCGACTTCTTTAACGCTAGTATCTGGCTTCACCACAGTTATGCCGTGCATTATCTCCTTGACCTTCATCTCAGCACCCGCTATAAAATATTGCAGTTGATATATTAACCTTTTTATAAGAGCGCCGCACCCGCCCTTATTACCCCTCACTTGCTGGTTAGAATCGACACATATAAAGAGTGGAGCTGTTAATGGATCTTGAAGGATTCGTTCGAAAAAGGCTGCTCAAAGGCGAGGATGAAGCCAGGGTAGCGGAAGCATTGGCGGAGCGCATCGCAGAATTTAAAGACTGGAGCGAGGAGCAGCGCCTGCGCTTCGCTCGTGCAGTTGTGGAGGAGGTGAAGGCTTCCTCAGGCTTTCGTAAGCTGAATGACACCTTCCTGCAGGAGCTTCTGGGCTACGCTGAGGCAGGCGTTGGTATGGGCGAGTTCGGCGTTGGCTCTCGCGGCGAAGGCGACTTTTTTGTGCACCGCAAGCTGGCCCAGATTATCGGCTCCACTCGTGCTGTGGTGGATGCGTGTCAGCAGGATGACGCCGGTGTAGTTGAAGGCGAGGCAGGGTACATCACCGTAGCCGTTGACGGTATGCACTCTCGCTTGAGTGAGTTTCCTTTTCTCGCCGGCTTCCACGCAGCCAGAGCGGCGCTTCGGGATGTATATGTAATGGGCTCTAAACCCAGAGCGCTTATAAGCGATTTGCACCTTGCCGATGACGGCGACATAGGCAAGCTCTTCGACTTCACAGCCGGCGTAGCCTGTGTGGGTGAGCTTTGCTCTACTCCTCTCGTCGCAGGGAGTACGCTGCGCGTGGGCGGCGATATGGTGTTTGGTG
>MTME02000082.1 GCA_002011115.2 Candidatus Pyrohabitans sp. JdFR-17 | reverse complement strand
AGATCAACGAGCGTTACGGTGCAAACATCGCTTACAGAAGCTCCTGCAGGGCTGGGCAATGCGGTTCCTGTGCGGTGCTTGCGAACCGTAAACCCGTGCTCGCGTGTAGAACCGATGTGGAAGATGGAATGCTCCTTGAGCCGCTGAGGAACTTACCTGTGATAAAGGACCTTGTCGTAGCCACACAGAAGAACTACCCGAGGGTAAGGGCACTGCGCCCCTATCTGCACAGAGGTAAAAAGAGAGAGGTGAGGATAGAAAGGCTTCTCGCAAAGGATCTTAAGCGCCTCGAGAAACTCAAAAGCTGCATAGAGTGCAGCTCCTGCATGAGTTCATGCCCTTCGCATACCCACAGCAAGGAGTTTGCTGGACCTATGCTCTTCAGGATTATAGCGCGCTTTGTGCACGACCCCCGGGATAATCTAGACCGCCTGGCTATAGCGGTGGAGGAGGGTCTCTATCTGTGTACCACCTGTGGAACGTGCAGAGAGGTATGCCCCGAGGAGATACCCACAAACGAGGAAATACAGGAGATGCGCCGCCTGGTGTATGAATCTAATCCGAGGGAGGAGTAGTTTAATAAGAGATACTGAGGAGCAGTAGGGCAACAGCTACGATTGTACCCCACACAGCGAAGTTCCAACGTATAACCTTCGAGCCGTCCAAAGGCGGGAAGGGTATCATGTTGAAGAGTGCGAGCCACGCATTTATGGCAGCGCCGAATTTGAAGCCTATAAGCAGAAATATTGTGGCGAGGGTTATGTTGGCAATTGCGCCAGAAGCTGAGATTATGCCATCCTCGCGTCGGGAGATGCCAAAGTAGCCCGGGATTATGTAAACTGCGCCGGGCGCAATAAATAGCCACCCTGTTACCACCACTAAAAACAACGCACCTATTAAACCGAGCTCCCACATGCGGTACTCTGCCCAGCACCCAAAGCGTTGCGCCGTAACCTTGTGGGCAAGCTCGTGGAAAACAAAACCCGTGCTCACCGCGATCAAGGAAATGAAAAGTAAATTCAGAGTAGGTATTCCCCCTGTTATATTATAGGCAAACACAAAGGCGATTACTACTGCTGAAATTGCAAGTTCCTTCACCTCTCGCCTGGTGA
Source organism: Candidatus Pyrohabitans sp. JdFR-17 (assembly GCA_002011115.2). GTDB lineage: Archaea > Hydrothermarchaeota > Hydrothermarchaeia > Hydrothermarchaeales > BMS3B > Pyrohabitans. Next base: position 4,920 of record MTME02000082.1, on the reverse strand, counting down.
ACACAAGATTCAGACCTCTCGCCTCCTTTCCGCAGGCATCTCTTCGTAATAAAGAAGATTAACCTCTGGAGGGAAAATAAATCCTCCGACGCTTCTAACTTCTCCTTTTGCTAGCTTGCCGACGAGTTCCACCTCTATTACATCGCCCACTTTTCCGGAGGTGAGCGCCTTACCCAGCTCTTTCTGCAGCAGAGTGCCAAACTCATTTTTATGGGAGTAGGAGACAAGCACGAGGTCGCCCTTGCGCACGCCACGAAGGCGGAGCAACTCCCTGAAAAGTGTGGGTGAAATCAAGGAAGCTATAAGAAAGAGTAGTACCTTCTGCTCGGTGCTGAAGCTGAAGAAGCTCATTCCCAAGATGAGCAGTGTGATAAGAATCAGGTAAAACTTGAGGAAGCCAACCACTCGCATTCTAAACACCAAAAACCTTCTGATAGAGTGGAAGAATTATCGTCGGAAAGGATATAAACGTGCCCAGCATTGAGCCCAAGTTTGCGAGTGCGGTTACAAGAAGCACTCGAAATGCCTTATTTCCGAGCAGCTCCCTGGTGCTGGAAGTTTTGAACATCTCCGAGACGTCGCCAACAGTAACCCGCCTCACCTTTGCTTCAACCAGGCCAGCGAACCAGCCAGCGGCAATGAGGGGGTTTAGCGAGGTAAGCGGCGAGGCTACCGCACCAGCAACGGCAGAGACTATGCTACCTCGAGCAAGAAGCACGGCGATGAAAGTTGGGACCATGTGGTTTAACAGCCACAGGGTTATGCTCCCCTGGATGGGCACACCCCTGTACAGCGCAAGCGCGAAGATTCCCAACACAAGCGCAGGGAGACCAAACTTGAGGATGTTTGTTATGGTGAGCCTCCGCTTTGGCACATGCACAAGCTTAGATATCTCCGGTATCTCTTGAGGGTTGGCAAGGTAGTGCTCAATCCCCGGCTTATGTCCGGCACCAACCACGGCTACGACGTTGCCATAGCGCTTCTCCAGCTCCAGAAGCTTTGCCGCCATGTAAGCGTCGCGCTCTTTCACAAGAACACGGTATATATTGGGCGAGAACTCCTTCATGCTTGCGATTATGTTCAGAAGATTCTCCTCTTTTTTGACCTCGCCGATCTCCTTCTTTATCTCCTCCCCGCTTATGAACATAGATAATAAAAGCTCCTTGGCGATGCTCAGCTTCTCTCTCAGCGACATCTCAGCAAGAGCACGGCGCATGGTGATGCGTATATCGCGATCTATAAGAGCAACCTCCGCGCCAACCTGCTTAGCTACGTCTATCGCCACGAGCATCTCTTTTCCCGGCCTTACCCCCACCTCTGCACCCAGCCTGCGCTGCAGGAATGATAGCAGTATGTTAAGCAGCGCCACAGTGGCGTTGTTTCTCTTTATCAGGTCAACGATAGGCACGTCGCGCTGCTCCTTCATGCCACGCAGGCGAAACTCGTCCAGCTCCACCGCAACCGCAGCTGGCTTTAGCTCAGATATATGCCTTGCGACCTCTTCCACGCTCTCCTGTGAAATATGGGCTGTGCCTACTATGGTTATCATCTCAAAACCTCATACTCGAGAATAAAATCCTTGCCAAGGGGGTAGTATTTCTTTAGCTTAAGGTGAACACCCTCTGCGATGGTGGCGAAGCCCTCGCCATCCACCAAGCTCACCGCCTCTTTTCCCCCGACTAGTACAGGAGCTATTGCCACACTAACCTCATCCACCAGCCCTTCTCGAAGCATGCCAAAGTTAAGTGTTCCACCCCCCTCTAGGAGAACACTCCTTATTCCGCGCTTGTAGAGTTCCTGCATAAGGCATCGCAGGTCAACCCTGCTTTCGCCACAAACCACAACCTCTGCACCCTTTTCGCGGAGCGCCTTCACCTTCTCCTCTGGCGCAGCATGAGACACTGCGATTACCGTGGGTGCTTCACGATTGAGCACCCTCGCATTGAGCGGCGTCCTCGCGCGGGAGTCAACCACCACGCGCGTTGGGTTGCGATTCTTCTTGCTCTGAATCTTGTGCACAGTTAAGCGGGGATCGTCGTCCAGCACTGTGCCAATGCCCACCATTATTGCATCCACGCGTTCTCGAATGCGGTGCACCCGCTCTAAATCCTCTTTTCCAGAAATCTTTGTGTCCCTCGTGCGGGTGGCAATCTTCCCGTCAAGCGTCATACCTGCGTTGAGTATAACATAAGGTCTCTGCATAAGAAGTTTAATAAGAGAGTGCCATAAATAAAGATTCTCATGCGTGTGCTCTGGCTGAGTGGCGATGAGATGGAAAAACTGCTTGAGATGGGCGAAGTTATAACTGCGGTGGAGCACGCCTTCAGGGAGCATGGTTTGGAGCGAGTGCAGATGCCCCCAAAGGTATACCTCTACTTCAATGAGGGCGACCTCCGGGCTATGCCGGCGTACATCCCACCGCTAGACAAGGCGGGGGTGAAGATAGTAAATGTGCATCCCGGCAATCCTTCGCGGGGCTTACCCACAGTGATGGCAACCTATGTGCTGGTTTCTCCTGAAACTGGTGCCCCCCTTGCTATTATGAATGCTACCTACCTTACAGACGCCCGCACCGGCGCCGCTGGAGCTATTGCCGCGAAGTACCTGGCGAGGAAGGATTCTAAAACCCTCGGTTTAATCGGCGCCGGGAGGCAGGCTAAGACGCAGCTTCTTGCCATTGCAGAGCTGTTTGAGCTGGAACGCGTGCTGGTTGCAAGTCGTACCCGCAGGAGCGCCGAGCGATTTGTCGCTGAGATGGAGAAAAAGCTTGGCATAGATATCATAGCCTGCGAGGTTCGAGAAGCATGCAATGCTGATATAGTAACTACAACCACACCTGCGCGAGAGCCTGTGGTAAAAGATGAATGGATTGGTGAGGGTACGCATATAAATGCGATTGGCGCAGACGCGCCAGGGAAGCAGGAGCTGGACCCGAAGATACTGCGCCGCGCTAAGATTGTGGTAGACGCCTGGGAGCAGGCAAGGCACAGTGGCGAGATCAACCTGCCCCTGCGCAACCGCTTGCTGTTCCGCGAGGACATCTACGCAGAGCTTGGGGAGATAGTCGCGGGTAAGAAGCCGGGCAGGGAGAGCGACGAGGAAATAACAGTTTTCGACTCGACCGGGCTGGCGATTCAGGACGTCGCAGCGGCTGCCCTTGCGTACCGCATAGCTGTTGAGAGAGGGGCTGGAACAGAGCTGGAGTTCTAGCATGCGCCTGGATAAGCTCCTCGTTGCTAGAGGTTACTTTTCCACTCGCGAAAAGGCGAAGATTGCTATAAGGCTTGGCAAGGTGCTGGTCTCCGGCAAACCCGTGAGGAAACCTGCAAAGCAGGTTAGCCCGGATGCGAGCATTGAAGTGCTAACAGAAGAGAAGCCCCGTGGATACTGGAAGCTTGCAGAACTCGACGACGAGTGGGGGATATTTAGAGGTGGCGAAGTAGTACTCGACATTGGGAGCAGCGCCGGAGGTTTTCTGCTCTATGCAAGTGAATACGCCGCTATTGTCTACGGCATTGAGGTCAGCACTGAGTTTGAGCAGATACTGCGAGGCATCGAGGCGAACAGGAGTAACGTGAGGGTTTTTATAGACGATGCCTTCACCTTCGACGTTTCTCGCTTGCCAGAGGTGGATGTGATTCTCGCTGACCTCACCCTGCCAGCGAAGCACGCGTTTAAGGCGCTACGCCGTTTTCTCCCAAAGCTGAAGACTCGGGGTAGAGTGCTCTTCGTTGCCAAGACGGGGTTAGCGCGACCTGACGTGGACTTCGCTGGGGAGGGTTTAAAAATACTCATGTTTAAGGATGCTGAGGATAAACGTGAGAGGTATTACTTTCTGCAGAAAATTTAGTTTTGCTCACCTGAATTATACTCATGGAAGGACCCGGAGTAAAGGTGATATCTGAGAGGCTGAGTAGAATCCTTGAAGGAGAAAAGGTTGAAAAAGCATGGGGCAATTCGAAGAAGGTAGATTTTGAAACTCTCGTCGGAAGGAGAATAAAGAGGATTTTCAGCTTCGGGAAAGAGCTGTTTGTGGATATGGGAGTTTTTCTCAGAGTGCATTTTCTCATGTATGGGAGCTACTCAGTCGACAGGCTCACTAAGGATGAGGGTAAGGTAAGGCTGTGTCTCGACACGGGCAAGCGCCGCGTTTACTTCTACAACTGCTCTGTTAGAATTCTGGAGCAGTCGGAGGTTGAAAGGGAGGAGGCTCTTGATGTTCTTTCGGATAAGTGGAGCCCCGACAGGATAATGAAGAGGCTACGCGATGGCGATGAGCTGGTGTGCGATCTTCTCTTGAATCAGGAGATCTTTCCGGGTGTGGGGAATATAATCAAGGTCGAAGCATTGTTCAGGGCAGGGGTGCACCCGCTTAGCAGGGTGGAGCGCCTGCCGGAGGAGAAGCTCTGGCAGTTGCTTCATGAAGTTAGGAGGTTCTCCATGCTCTTCTACAGGTGCAGGAAAGCTGGCAGGAGGATAAAGCCCCACCTCTTGGCATACAACCGCAGCACTTGCCCTCGGTGCGGTGGGAGAATTGTGAGGGAAAGGACTGGAAAAAGGCAAAGGCTCAGCCACTTTTGCGTTAACTGCCAGAGGCTCTTTTAGATGGATACTTCTCCATCGCCCGCTTTATCTTTTCCATCCCAGCTTTGATGTTTTCCATGCTGGTGGCGTAGCTCAGCCTTATGTAGCCTTCGCCCTCTTCCCCAAAGGCTGCGCCTGGCACCACGGCTACGCCAGCCTCCTCCAGCAGGTAGTTCGTCAGCTTGAAGGAGTCCTTCTCATAAGCTGAGAAGTTGGCGAAGGCGTAAAACGCGCCTCGGGGCATTACGCAGCTAACGCCGGGGATGCTTCTCAGCTCACTGACTATGTAGCGTCGCCGCTCATCAAACGCTTTAACCATGCGCTCAACCTCATCGC
>MTME02000081.1 GCA_002011115.2 Candidatus Pyrohabitans sp. JdFR-17 | reverse complement strand
AATTGGCTCTGAAAAGAAATGTTCACGTTTTGGTGGAATTCGTCGACAACCCCGCGAGAACGGAAAAACCCTTATAGATATCATCGTAACACCCAATGCCAAGAGTAATGAGATCGCAGGCTACGATGCGTGGAGGCGAAGATTAACCGTAAGGGTGGCTGCCAAGCCAAAGGGTGGCGAGGCGAATCGCGCTTTGCTTTCCTTCTTTGCTTCCATCTTTGGAGTTTCCAAGGGTGATGTTAATATTGTGAGGGGTGATAACTCTCGGGAGAAGACCCTGCGCATAAACCTGCCGAGGGATAAGGTGCTCGAGGTTATAAGTAAGAGGCTATGAACCTGGAAGAGTTTGAGAGGATAATGGAGGAGATAGAGGATCTCCGCGAGGAGGCGCTCACCACACCAATCCTCGTGGAAGGCAAGCGCGACATTCTCGCCCTTGAGAGGCTGGGAATAAGCGGAAAGTTCTTCTGTGCGTGCAATGGCAAGCCGCTGTATGAAACCTGCGAGGAGATAAGCAGCGCGTACAAGCGGGTTATACTGCTCGTTGACCTGGACAGTGCTGGCATTGCCATAGGCAAAAAAGTCAAGCACTACCTTTCCCAGCTGGGTGTGCAGGTGGTGGAGAAGCACCGCCTCACGCTGCTGAAGAAGCTGGATACGCACCAGGTGGAGCACCTCGCTACGCGCGTTGAGAGAGTAAAGAGGGAGCTATTCCGCTGGTAATGTTCACACCCTAAAATTTTTATACTGCCTTCTCTCTAATTCGCACATAAAACTTAGAGGAGGAAAAAAATGAGCACAAGAACAGGAGAGGTAAGGGAAATCAAGGTTGGCAAGTATGTGGTCATCGATGGCGAACCCTGCAAGGTGGTAAGCTACACCACTGCAAAGACAGGCAAGCATGGCCACGCGAAGGCAAACGTCGTGGGGATAGGGATATTTGACGGGGTTAAACGCACCCTGGTTGCGCCCGTCGATGCTAAGGTAGATTTTCCGATAATAGACAAGCGCGTAGGCCAGGTGCTTGCGATAATGGGCGATACGGTGCAGATAATGGACATGGAGACCTATGAGACCTTTGAAACCAAGATGCCAGCTCCGGATGACATAGAGGGTGAACTCAAGGAAGGCGTGGAGGTTGAGTACATCGTAGCGATGGAGAGGCGCAAGTTAACGAGGGTGCGAGGTTGATTTACTCTCTTCCTTCTACCTTTGGGAGGAGGGAACTTAGCGTCGAAGAAGCGAGCTACGTTGTAGCTGGTGTACCCTTTGATTCCAGTGAGAGCTATCGCTCTGGTTCGAGGGAAGCTCCCCAAGCGATACGTGAAGCCTCGCGGGAGATCGAGGACTACGACATGCTTGAGGATTTCGATCTGCTTGAGCTAGCTATAGCGGACATTGGCGATATAGAGGTCTCCTTCGGAAGCAACCAGGAGACGAGGAAGCGGGTTGTTGAAACAGTGAGGTTTATTCTTGATAACAATGCCGTGCCAGTGCTTCTCGGGGGAGAGCATACTATCTCAGCCTTTGCAATTGAGGCCTTTCCCAAGGATACTCTATTTTTAAGCTTCGACGCCCATCTGGATTTCAGGGAGGATTACTTGAACAACCGCTACTCTCATGCATGTGTGCTTCGTCGTGCAGCGGAGCATGTGGGCTATGAGAATGTGGTTGCTGTTGGGGTTAGGAGCGCGTGCAAAGAGGAACTGGAGGATGCGAGGAGGTTTGAAGTCAGTTTTATCCCTTTCGACGAGTGTTATGATTTAGAGGCACTTGAAACCAGGCTGATGAAGGCTGTTAAAGGAAGGAACATCTATCTTTCTATAGATATGGACGTATTTGACCCGAAAGATGCGAGAGGTGTGGGCAACCCTGAGCCACTCGGCTTCTTCTTCTTTGACTTTCTGAAGATTCTGGATTTTATAAAGGGTGCAACTCTGGCTGGCTTAGATGTAACTGAAGTTGTGCCTCGCTATGATGCCTACACACCCGTGCTCGCGGCAAAGCTGATTTTCAAGGTGCTTGCCAGATATGAGAAGAAGTAAATAAATTTTATCATCCTTCTGGACAAAATTTTTATACTTAAACTACGTAAGGGTTGCTGTCAAAAGTGAAAGCAGGGGGCACAAATGCTCGCAGGGGGCTCCGGAGATATAAGGGAAATTGCCATGGGTGCAACGGTAAGCATGCTCCTGGCACTTATAGCATACGTTATATACCATTACTACCCCTCCCTGGATGCCCTGTTCCTGGCTTTGTTCTTTGGTATGGGCACACGGGCGCTCATAGGAAGAGAAGCTATCAGCAAAAATGCCGTAGATAAGAGCATAAGATTCTTTATACCCATCGGAATAATACTCTACTCTGCTAACATTCCCTTCTATGTCTTTGGAATGGCGAGTTCTTTAAAGATTATTGAAATATTCTGGATTATTGCTCTATACTTTATAGTTATTATGGCTCTGGGTTCTGTCCTGAAAATGGAAAAGAGGCTAACCGCACTACTCGCCACAGGCTCGGCGATATGCGGAGCTTCAGCGATAGCAATCCTCTCCCCACTTATAAAGGCGAGGCGCGAAGATACGTCGATTTCAATAATGGTAATCACAGCAGTTGGTTTAACCGGGGCTATGATTTACCCCATCCTCAGAGACCTCCTGCATCTTGGTGACATGAGCTATGCCTTTTTGTGCGGCGCTACGCTGCACCAGACGGGTTTGGTTAAAATTGCAAGCTCCTATGCGGGAGGAGAGGTACTAAACTCTGCACTTGCCTTCAAAGGTGTTAGGATAAGCATGATCGCAGTCGCAGCAATAGCGGTGCCCTACTTTCTGGAGAGGAAGCCCTCCTTCCCTTTCTTCATAGTAGGGTTCCTAATCCTCTCCTTCCTGTTCTCCTTTGTTGAGGGGTTAAAGAGTGTTGCGATGCTGATATCTCCATTTGCCACCTTTGCATTCGCCGTAGCTATGGCGAGTATAGGACTTGGTATAGAAATGCAGAGTTTGTACAGAGCGAGACTTCGATATCTGAATGTTGCCTACGCTGCGTGGCTTATAGTCTTAATTCTCGTGCTCCTTAACGAGGGGGTGATGCATCTTGAAGATAAAGCTTAGTTTATTTCACAAGGCATTCATCCTCTTCGTCCTGCTCTCCATTCTACCCCTATTGGTGGTGGGCACCAGAATAACTCTGCTCAACTTTCAAACACTAGAGCAGATATCCCAGGAGATGGATATCCCGCCAGAAGTATTTCGCCCGATGTTTGAGATGACACTCCACGAGGGTATAACCTACTCCTTCTATGTGATAATCATTGTAGTTATCGTGGCGATTTTCTTCACCGCCAGTATAGTGGGGCCGATTGAGAGGCTCAGGGAGGCAACGCGAAGAGTAAGTGAGGGGGATTACTCCTATATTCCAAATGTGAACACAGGAGACGAGCTTGAGGAGCTGGCAGAGGCGTTTAAGGATATGGCAGAAAAGCTTCAGCGTACAATGCAGGAGCTAGAGGTGGCAAACAACCAGAAAAGGGTTTTTCTGGATATAATGTGCCACGACCTTTCAAACTACCTTTCGATAATTGGGGGATTTACTACTCTCCTTATGGAAAGGATGGATGATAAGGACAAAAGAGAGATACTGAAGATAATTAATAAAAATGTCCTGAAGATAGAGGAGGTGCTGGAGAACGCAAGAAGGTTAGCAAGGCTGGAGAAGGGTACCGCTCTGGAGCTGGAAGAACGTGATCTTAAAGAGATTCTACTTTCGGTGCAGGAGGTTTTCTCTCAGAACAATGAAGGGGGTAGAGTAAAGCTAAATCTTCCAGAGGGTGCGCTCATGGTGGAGGTGGATGAGCTTATAAAAGACGTGTTTCTTAATGTAATATCAAATGCGCTAAAGTATTCCAAGGATGAGGTTGTGGTGGAGGCAGTAGACCTAGGCGAGAGGGTGAGGGTAACCGTTAGCGACTATGGTCCTGGGATACCAGATGAGCACAAGCAGGCTATTTTTGAAAGATTCTGGAGGCTGGACAAAAGTGGTGTAAGGGGCACGGGTTTGGGCTTGTCAATAGCAAAAAGTATAGTGGAGCTACACAATGGTAAGATATGGGTAGAGGACAACTCGCCACATGGCAGCGTTTTTATCGTGGAACTCCCAAAGCGACAGTAATATTTATCTCACTGGGCGGGCACAAGGAATATGCTGTGACACCCTTTCAGGGAGCAGGTATTCTCCGAGATTACTTTAATAGCATCCCTCGCAGCGTTTAGGTCGTTTGTCTGAAGTGCTTTTTCCAGGTTTTCCACGTACTCGTCCTTCATCCTTTCCTGGGTTAGCTCCGGCAGAAACTTCACCACCTGCTGTTTGCTCTCAAAGTAGTACCTCTTGAACTCCGGGAAGTGCTGCTTCGCTTTTTCAATGTCTCCCTCACGTAGCGCCTTTTTAATCTCACTGTACTCGTACTCCAGGTTTACCATTGCTCCGCCGCTGCGCTCGTGACAAACGCTCACACCGCAGCTACCCGCGATGTTAGAAATAACCTGTTCTGCGCTTGTGAAGTCCCGTGCCTGGATGTGCCTGCCGAGCTTTTCCAGGTCATCCTCGGCAACCATAAACCTGAGATGCTGCTCCCCTGCCTTTTTCTTGGCTCGCTCATACACCTGGAGCAAAGCTGAGTAGTGCTCCTCAGCAGCGCGGGCATCTTTTGCCAATATCGCCTGCTTTAGCGCAGAGTATTCCTCCTCGAAGCTGCTCTGTATCTCCTTCGCCTCTATAATCCTCTCCTTCTCAGGTTTAACCTCTTCAGCCTGCTGAGCGCAGCCAGAAAATAACATTCCGACAAGGAGCAGGGGGACAAGCTTCCTGAGATTCATGGCGTGCCTCCTAATCATCACCCTACTATATCTCTATCCTAACAATTTTAAACATGGGTAAAGGCGAGCCCTACCCCCTACGATTTGTAAACTTCCAAAATTATCCACCTGTAAAAGGAAGTGAAAGGTTATTCGCATTATTGTCTCATTACGGGCGCATTTAGCACATATTTCATAATCGCGTTGCAAAGGTTTACAGAGATATATTATATACCTAGTGGGTGTAAGTATTACTAAAAGGAGGTGAGGGATTGAATATGAAAGGACAGGTAATTTCCGCTCTGGTGTTGATTGCACTGCTGAGCGCACCTGCATATGCGTTAGAGAAGACTATAATCCTAGTTTCGGACAATCCCGCGGATCTGGCGATTGCCCAGTCGCTGGGGGAGAAGCTTAACATAGATATTGTAATAACTCCCTGGGGCACACTGAGCGAGGAGGCGATTGAGAAAATCCAGGCGAGCGGTGCCACGCAGGTGTATGTGATAGGCGGCGAGGTTGCTGTGCCAGACGTGGAGGTAAAGCTGAATGTTAAGGTGAAGAGGTTCGCAGGCAAGGACAGGCACCACACATCTGCGCTTGTAGCACAGGAGTGGGGCACCGCTGAGGAGGTGGTTATCGCCGAGGGCTACGATGAGGAGGGTATTAAAGAAGCGATGGCGAGGGCCAAGGCCAAAGGCGTGCCAATGCTTTTTGTGAAGCCTGGAGAAGTGCCCGAGGAGGTTGCTCAGGCTATTGAAAAGCTCAAATGCAAGGCTGCGGTAGTGGTGCCAGCGCCCAACATGGTTAAAGAAAGGGTGAGAGCAAAAATAAGAGAACACGGCGTAGAGGAGATAAACGAGACCGCTGTAAATTTCGAGGAGAGGGCTGCTACGGCTATAGAAGCCGCGGAGGAGGCGATTGCCCAGGCGGAGGCGAATATCAGTGAGATTAACGGCGGAAGGAGTGTGGCAGCAGCGAGGCTGGTTATAAATGCAAAGAAGCATCTTGACAGGGCGAAGGAAGCCTTCAACGAAAGTAGCTACGGGGAAGCCTTTGGCTTAGCAGTTGCCGCAAAGGCACAGGCAGAGGCGGCGATAAAAATCTCCCAGGGCATAGTGGTCGGAAATTTCAAGCACGCGGTTGTTAACGCGGAGCAGGAGATCAAGGCAAAAGGCATTGCGAAGGTGAAGGGTGAGATAGATGTGGAGGCAGGGAAACACGGGG
>MTME02000080.1 GCA_002011115.2 Candidatus Pyrohabitans sp. JdFR-17 | reverse complement strand
CGGGCACCAGCTTCATCGCCTCCTCTGTGGTTCTCACAATGAAGGGTATCATCATCGTAGCGAGGGCCACACCTCCCGCGAAAGCGGAGAATCCGCCGAAACGCAGCACAATTAAGAGGTAGGCGAAGATTCCTGTAATTATCGAGGGCACGCCTGTTAGAACGTCAGCGGTAAAGCTTACAACTCTGCTCAGGCGAGAGTTTGGAAATTCGGCTAAGTACATCCCAGTACCTATGCCCAGGGGTATGCCAATAATGCTCGCTATCACGACCACTATAAAGCTCCCCTGAATCGCATTTCCAAATCCTCCGCCTGCTTCCCCTGCTGGAGTGGGCAGCTTCGTCAGGAAGTCTATGCTTATTACGGAGAAACCTTTAACAAAAATGGTATACAGCATGCTTCCCAGGGGGATTATTGCAAGCGCAGTGCTGGCGATGCAGAAGAATGTAAAGAGCCTGTCCATGGCTTTTCTGCTGAGCATATTCAACTCTGACCCTCCTGGACCTTCAGGTACTTCCAGGTAATCGCCCTTGCTATGATGTTCACCACCATGGATATGGCGAAGAGCACTAATCCGACCTCTATTAAAGCCGCAAGGTAGACGTCGTCGGTAGCCTCTGTGAACTCATTCGCTATCACCGCAGCCATCGTGTAGCCCGGATGGAGCAGCGAGGTGAAAATCTGCGGGTTGTTGCCTATGACCATGGTAACCGCCATGGTCTCGCCTATCGCCCTGCCCAGACCGAGCATAACCGCTCCGAATATTGCACCCTTTGCATAGGGGAGTACCACACTTATAATCGTCTCAAACCTCGTTGCACCCAATGCAAGGGAACCCTCCTTCTGCAAACTTGGCACTGCAAGAATAGCCTCCCTCGAAACAGAGGAGATTATGGGTATAATCATTATTGCAAGCACTAGGCCAGCGGTCAGCACGGAATAGCCGTACGCAGGACCTTTAAATAATGGCAGAAAGCCCAGGTAATTCATTAACGGAGGGGCGAGGTGCTCCCTTACGAACGGCGCGAGCACAAATATCCCCCAGAGGCCTATAATCACACTTGGTATGGCTGCGAGAAGCTCTACCACCGGAGATAATATCGCTCTAACACGCGATGAGGCAATTTCTGTGAGGTACACCGCTATGCCCAGGCTGAGAGGTACGCCTATCAGCAATGCGAGCATCGAAGAAACAATGGTGCCGTAGATAAAAGGTAAAGCTCCGAACTCGCCGGTAACCGGATTCCAGGCGCTGCTGAAAAGGAACCCTAAGCCGAAGGCGGACAGCGCCGGCCAGGCACCCCTGATCAGCTCTCTCAATAGCAGGGCCGCTAAAACTATAACGCTGATTATAGAAATAACGCCCAAAAATATTTGAAATATGGTATCAGGGGTGAATTTCCAATTTTTACCATTTAAAATTGAAAAAGAAGGCACGCGAAGCTTCATCTCCCCACCTTACAGCAGTGATTTGTCCTGGTAGGTTATTAACCTTATTGTCTCCTCGTTTAGTTTCACCACTTCTTCTGGCAGAGGGGCGTAGTGAAGCTCTGGCGCATACTTCTGCCCGTCGTGGATAACCCACCACAGGAATTCCACCAGCGCTTTAGCCTTGGCTTCTGTCATTCCAGGTATTACCGACAGGTCTCTGTACACAAGCAGGTATGTAAAGCTCGAGATCGGGTATGCGTTCTCTCCGGGAGCATTGACTATGCTCACCTCTGCCCAGGATTCGTCGCCTTTGGGCAGGGATGCAACTGCACCCGCGGCAGCCGCAGCGACGCTCTCAATGCTGGGCTCCACAAACTTCCCAGCCCTGTTCTTTATGTGTGCGTAGCTTATTCGGTTCTCAATCGCATACGCAAGTTCAACGTAGCCTATGGAGTAGGGGTTCTGCTTCACCAGGCCAGAGACACCCTCGTTGCCCTTACCTCCCAGGCCGAGGGGCCAGTTTAGAGACTTGCCCTTGCCAACTTTCTCGCGCCACTCCGGGCTTACAGCGGAGAGATAGTCGGAGAACACGAAGGTGGTGCCGCTTCCGTCACTGCGGTGCACCACAATTATCTGCTCATCCGGCAGGCTAATGTCCGGGTTCAACTCTGCTATTCTGGGATCGTTCCACTTTGTTATCTTGCCCAGGAAGATGTCGGCCACAACCTCGCCGCTGAGCTTTAGCTTGTTCTCAACCCCAGGCAGGTTGTACACCACCACGACGGCGCCGATGGTTTCGGGTATGTGAAGTATGCCCTCCATTTTGCGGTACTCTTCTTCCTTAAGTGGGGCATCGCTGGCGCCGAAGTCTACTGTCTTCGCCATTGTCTGCTTAATTCCACCGCCGCTGCCTATGCTCTGGTAGTTTATCTTAATATTGGGTTTCAGCTTGTGGTACTCGTAGCTCCACTTCGCGATGAGCGGGTAGGGAAAGCTTGCCCCCGCTCCGGTGATGGTTATCTCCTCAGCTCCTGCATCAGCTTTGCCACCATCTCCAGTGCAGCCGGCAAAGAGCAGCGCAGCAAGTAAGGGCAGTAGTAATACCCTGTTCATGTCTCGTCACCTCTCTTTTTATATGGGGTTGTGTAAGCGAAATTATATATACTTTGTGTAAATACTATATATACAATATATATTTTAAAGAGACGCATATAAGCTATTTATACACTGCTTTAGATGTCAGAAAACAGGTATTAAAAAGGCCAAAAATTGTATGGGCATATATGAATCCATGTGTTGGAGTATGAACCTCTTCATATTTCCTGTGAAATCTTCTAAATTAACTTTATATTTGCTTTTCACCATTTTTGAATAAAAAGTGAAAAGAATATGAGAGAATCAGTCGCTTTGATGTGTGATGCAGTACTCTTTACCCTTAAATCTAAGGCAGAAATAGGCGAGTGCAATGTGTCGGGAGATTATTGGGGGGCTATACCAGATAAAGGCAAAGAAGCCGGGATCTCATGCCTACTTAATAAAAGGAAAGGACCTCAACATACTCGTGGATTCTGGCGTGCATCAGCACATGGCAGAGCTTGAGGAGAGACAGGCTCTCCAACTTGGAACATCCAAAACTATTAAATACGAATTTGGAATCTGCTATCTTGTGGTAAAAATGCTGCTGAAACTACCCGACGCTGGAAAGCCTGAGGTGGGAGAAGGCACATACATCGCAGAGGGTGCGGCGGTTATAGGAAATGTGAGAATAGGAAAGCGAGTGTTCGTCGCCCCCACGGCAGTTATCAGGGCGGATGAGGAGAATTCCAGCATACTCATAGAGGATGAGTGCAATGTACAGGACGGAGTTATAATCCACGCTCTGGAGAATACACAGGTCGTTGTAGGCGAGGGCACCTCCTTGGCGCATGGCTGCATTGTCCATGGTCCATGCAGCATCGGCAGAGAGTGTTTTGTTGGGTTCAGGGCGACAGTATTTAAATCCACAATTGGCGAGGGCAGTGTTGTTATGCACGGTGCGATGGTTTTAAATGTTAGTATTCCTCCGGGAAAACTTGTGCCCCCTGGAGCCCTGGTGGATTCCCAGGAAGCTGTAGAGCGCCTGCAGGATGTGTCTGCGGATCTGAAGGAGTTTAAGAGTTCAGTTAGGCGCACAAATGTAGAGCTTACAGAGAGATACACGAGGGCAACATACTCCAGCCCATGAAATCGCCCCCTATTCTTAAACCAGCAGCATAACCTTGAGAAACCGAAACAAAATTTTTATCTATCAGGAAAATATATGATGCGTCGAGGGGGATGTTAGCGAGAGTAGAAGATGTGATGACACCCGCAGTTAAGACGGTAGAGCGCCACGCCTCAGTGCTTGAAGCAACCAAGATAATGGAGGATATGCTCCTCGGCGCTCTGGTGGTGGTAGAGCGCAGTAGAGCTGTGGGCATAATTACAGAGCGGGATGTTATTCATCGCGTGGTTAACGCTGGCCTTGACCCCAAGCGCACGAGCGTTGGCGAGGTGATGAGTTCGCCCGTTGTCACGATAACCTCCGAGGCTTCAATAGAGAAGGCAGCGCAGGTAATGGTGGAGAAGAGGATAAAGAAGCTGCCTGTGCTGAAAAATGGCCGTCTCGTGGGAATTATCACCGCCACCGACATAGTGCGCGAGGTTCCCCACCTGCGGGAGAAGATTCTCACCACATTTAAAAAGCTTTAGAAAGTAGTCCCTCATTTCAATTGGCTTGCTTTATTCAGTGCAGTATTCAATCCATTCGCATCTGCCGCAAATTTCAGGAAGCTCGCTTTTAGGAATTTTTTCGACGAGATTTGAGACTTCCTGGTAGCTTATTTTTCTTCCAACGCTGAGCTTCAGCTTTGATATAACCCTGCCGTCCAGCTCCTTGACCTTATCTTCGCTGTTCTGCGACTTCAGACACTTTTCTTCCTTGAAATGCGGACAGGCTTTGCAAATCTCATCGCCGCCATCGACTATTTCAATGGTTGGATTTTGCTCTAGCCTTCTTATAACTTCCCAGAAATTTTCAACAAAGCTCTCGCTGTATCCCTTGCCCTTAAACCCGCGAATGCAGAGCAGGTGATGGGGGCGAAGTTTAATTGCATCCATGTAGCTGATTTGCATGTGCAGCAGATAAAATTTTCATAACCAGAACTTTCTAGGCAGCGAATAAACATAGCTCACCGCATTGCATAGCGCGGCTATTTGCCTTCCTTTTGTGTTTTTAATCCCCATGAGGGTGAACTACCCCTCGCTCACGCAAGGGGCTTCCTGCTTCACAGAGAAGACTTGCCCCGCGACCACCGCTAAGGCGGGGATGCAGAGTAGAGGTCTCCTCTCCACAGGCGTAACTTCGGGCCGTCCCGGCCCTACCAGTCCGCGCCTGAGTATGTTCAGCGAGGCGCGGTAATCTCTATCCAGTCTTTTATCACCTTCTTTAGAGGTGCCTCTGGGGTCCACCTTCACAACTGCCCTACCAGCTCTCGCAGCCTTGTAGAGCAGCATCTGGAAGAACCTGCCCCAGGAGGCGTCCAAGATTTTCTGTCCCAGATTACCATTGCGAGCCATGTTCTGGATCGCCAGATCCTCCACGACTATGAGGTCGTAGTTGTTTACATAGAAGCGCGAGAGCTTGTGCAGAAAGTCATCGCGCTGATTCACAAGCTTCTCGTAGGCTCTGGCGAGCTTTACCCTCGCCTTATCCCAGTTCTGAGAGCCCCTCTGCTTCCTCGACAAATTGCGCTGCAGGATTCTTATTCTTTGCAGAGTTCTCTCGTAGTAGCGCGGGTTCTCCACCTGCCTGCCGTCACTGTCAGTGAGGAAGTGCCTTATCCCAACGTCTAGGCCCACCGCTCTCCTTGTGCTCGGCAGAGGGTCTGGATTCTCTTCCACCTGAAAGATGGCGTACCACCTGCCAGAACGCTCGCGCTTGATAACAACACCCTTAACTTTGCCCTTTATCCTGCGGTGAAGCTTTATCGGTATCTCGCCAATCTTTGAGAGAACGAGCCTGTTGCCCTCCAGTCTAAAACCGCTCTGGTTGTAGTTCAGCGTTTTGAACCACCCGCTGCCCTTGAAGCGGAGCTTCCCCACACGCCGGCCGTTCTTCTTGAGCTGAGAAAGCGCCCTGATGTTGCCCCAGAGCTGGTGATTTACCATCTGCAGCACTTTGGAGTAAACCCCGTTCAGGCTGGGATTCTCCTCCCGCTTGAGCCTGACTATGAGAGCTTGAGTGTCAGCCTGCTTTAGCTTTCTTCCTTCTTCCCTCGCTCTGTTTAGCTCCTCAAGCAGGCGGTTGTACAGCCAGCAGCACAGCTCCATGTACTCCTGAAGCTTTGCCTGAACCGCCTTCGAGGGGTAGATGCGGAAGCGGTAGCTGAGCAGCATGATGCCTCACTCTTTATATTTCAGCAAGGGTTTTTTATAATGGTTCAGCAAGAGCACCGGAAAATTGAAGAGTATCCCACCCACCTCCCTTGCTGTATCCCATCCCTTACGGAAAGGGACTTAGCAGCAACATAAATGTTAAAATATATAAACCCCGGAGTTAATCTAAAGCTTGGGCGATAGCATGATTATCGATGCTCATGTGCATCTAGGGGGTCCCGATAAGGGCGATGGCTCAAAGCAGAGTGTGGAGGAGCTTCTGGAGCGCATGCAGAAGG
>MTME02000079.1 GCA_002011115.2 Candidatus Pyrohabitans sp. JdFR-17 | reverse complement strand
TCCAGGTATCGCTACCCTCCTTATCTACGGTGAAGTTCGCCTTCGGGATGTGCTTTATTGTCGCCACGCGGTAGCCGCGCTTTATCAACTCAGCCACCAGGTGCTCAATAACTGTCGTCTTGCCTGAATCGCTCCTCGCAGAGACCACGCTTATAACATGCAAACTACCCACCCCTTGCATGCTTTACCAGGTGCGTTAGCTCACTGAGAATAAGCTCAACCCCAAGCTTAACCGCATTCGGCGAGCCAGGCAGAGAGAACACCACCGTGCCTGCGATAACCCCGCAGCTTGCACGGGTGAGCATTGCCGCGCTGCCAATCTCTTCGAAGCTGCGCTGCCTGAAAAGTTCCCCATAACCGGGCAGGCTCTTTTCGTATAGACTCTCCAGGGCTTCGATGGTAACATCACGAGGGCCTATACCAGTGCCGCCGGTGGTTATTATCGCCTCCGGCGAGTAGCGCTCTATAATGTAGTCCACCATCTCTGCGATTAAACCGGAGTGGTCAGGTATTATGGTGTAGAACACCACTTCGTGTCCAGCTTTCTTAAGCGCTTCCACTATCAGCTTTCCAGAAATGTCCTCTGTCTCCTCCAAACTCTCATCCTTTGTCCACAGGTACTCGAATTTTGAATCAGAGACGGTGATAACCGCCACCCTCACCTGCGAAGGGGCTTCCTCTTTGTGTTTCTTTGTGGTCTCACTCATTCAGAGCCTCCTTTATTTTCTCCTCCACATGAATGTCGGTAATCCGGGTAACGGGATACTGACCCCGCTCGTCCTTTTCAATCGCCTTGACCATATCCCAGATGGTGAGCAGCGCCACGCTTACCCCGGTGACTGCCTCCATCTCCACGCCGGTTTTCGCTACGGTGGTGACCTCGACTATGGCTTCTATCGCATTGGGGTGAAACTCAAACTCCACCCTGACGCCGGTTATGGGCAAAGGGTGACACATGGGTATAAGGTCTGGGGTGCGCTTCACCGCCAGCGTCGCAGCGATTTGCGCAGTAGTCAGCACATTACCCTTCTCTACCTTCCCAGCTTTAATCCTCTCTACCGTCTCCTCGCGAAGTACTATCCTGCCCCTCGCCCTGGCAACACGCTTAACCTCGGGCTTTGATGATATCTCCACCATCTTTACGCCCTTTTCATCGACGTGGGTCAGCGCTATGCTATCGCCTCCTTCCTGATGATAATGGAAAATACCTTTATTTAAATTTTGCCAGGGCTGCAAATGTATGCGTTAACCATAATTTACAATGTTCCATCAGAAAAGCTAATATTGCATGCGTGTGATTTTAAATCATGGAGTATGCTAAGCTGGTTTCTGTTTATGAAAATTTAGAGGCAACTACGAGCAAGCTTGAAAAAACCAAAATTGTGGCAGATTTTCTCAGAGAGGTGCCCGAGGAGCTTCTGGATATAATCCCAAGCCTGCTCATAGGTGAGGTTTTTCCTGAGTGGAGTGAGCTTGAGCTGGGAGTGGGACCCAGCCTGCTCTATGAAGCTGTTGCCTTCGTCAGCGGCACTTCTGCAGGGGAAGTTAAAAACGCCGTTGCTAAGGCTGGCGATGTTGGCGAAGCTGTGGAGCAGCTTTTAGCCAAGAAGGTACAGCTAACCCTCTTTGCAAGAAAGCTGCTGGTGAGAGAGGTTTACGACGCTTTTGAGAAAATAGCCTTAGCCAGCGGCAAGGGCTCGCAGGACAGGAAAATTCGTACCCTTGTTGACCTTCTTGCCAGTGCCTCTCCAAAGGAGGGGAAGTATATCGCGCGAACTGTTCTCGGCGAACTCCGCGTGGGTGTTGCTGAGGGTCTGCTCAGAGATGCAATTGCGCAGGCGTTCAATGTGAGCGTCTCTGCTGTAGAGCGCGCGTACATGGTTGCCAACGACTTTGGCATAGTAGCAAAAACTGCGAAGCGGGAAGGCGAGAAGGGGTTGAGCGAGATAAAGATGGAGGTGGGCAGACCGATTAAGCCCATGCTTGCGCAGCTTGCGCCCAGCATAGAGAAGGTCTTTGAGGAGCTGGGTAAAGCTGCACTGGAGATAAAGTACGACGGCGCCAGGGTGCAGATACACAAACGCGGTGACGAGATTAAGATATTCTCCCGGCGCCTGGAGAATGTGACCAACGCACTGCCCGACGTTGCACGGCGCGCTGCCCGGGCAATAAAGGCGAACGAGGCTATAGTCGAAGGTGAAGCGGTGGCAGTGGACCCGAAAACGCGTCGCCCACGAGCCTTTCAGGACATCCTCCGCCGCTTCCGGAGGAAGTACGATGTTGAGAAGATGATCGCCGAGATACCATTTGAGACCTACCTCTTCGACATCCTGTACCTCGAGGGTGAGGTTATGATAGACCTCGCCTTTGAGAAGCGTCGCGAGGCACTGCGCAGCATTATTAAGGAGGAGAAGGGCAAGTTTGAGCTGGCTGAGCAGCTGGTTACCGATAACGTTAAAGAAGCTCATGAATTCTACTCCCGCGCTCTTACTAAGGGTCACGAGGGCATGATGATTAAAAATTTAAAGGCGCCCTATATCCCCGGCGCAAGAGTGGGCTACATGTATAAGATAAAGCCGGTGATGGAGACCCTCGACCTGGTGATTACTGGCGCACTCTGGGGTACGGGGAAGCGTGCAGGCTGGCTCAGCAGCTATATCCTCGCTGCCCGCGATGAGGACACAGGAGAGCTTCTTGCTGTGGGCAGAGTTGGCACTGGCATAACAGAGGAGCAGCTGGAGGAGTTTACTCGCCGCCTGAAGCCGCTGATTGAGTACGAGGAGGCAGGCGAGGTAAGGCTCAAGCCAAGCGTGGTGGTGGAGGTTGCCTACCAGGAGATTCAGCGCTCTCCCAACTATGACAGCGGATTTGCACTCCGCTTCCCCAGAGTGGTTAGAATCCGCGATGACAAGTCGCCTGCAGAGGCGGATACAGTGCAGCGCATCCGTGAGCTGTACGAGCAGCAGAGGGCGGCGAAATGATTCTCGCAGGCTGTGATGAGGCAGGGAAGGGTGACTATTTTGGCTATCTCGTGGTCGCGTGCGTTTGCGGCGATGTTGAAAAGCTCCACAAGCTTAAGCTGCGCGACCCTAAAAGGATGAGCATCAAGCAAATATTCGCCCTTGAAAGAGAGGTAAAGAAGTTCCCTCACGTGATTATCAGGATCTCACCTACGCGCTACAATAAGCTGCACAGTGCCACGGGTGGGAGGTACAACCTAAACGAGATTCTGGGCTGGATGCACGCTCAGGCGGTGAAGCAGCTCGAGGATAAGTGCTCTCCACGCAAAGTGGTGATAGACAGGTTCGCATCTCCAGACGTGGTGCTCTCTCACCTGGACGCGGGGATTGCGGAGAAGCTGGTTTTTGAGGAGCGTGCGGAGCGCGAACCACACGTGGCAGCGGCGGCGCTGCTTGCGAGGGCGGAGTTTATTCGCAAGCAGGAGATACTCTCCAGAAAAGCGGGACTCACATTGCCCAGGGGAAGCACCCACGTTAAAGAAGCTGCTAGGGAGCTTATAAGAAGGCACGGCAAGCAAGCCCTTGCGAACTTCGCAAAGCTCCACTTTCGCATCACCTCGCAGTTGTAGGTAAATGTATTTATATTTCGCTCGCCCATTTTCCTTTGATGAAGATTATAAGCAAGAGCGCCACGGGTAACGATGTAGGCTCGGCGCTTGATAAGGCTGTTGATAGCATAAATGAAGAGTTGAAAAAGGTGGATGGGGTTATAACCAGCGCAGAGTATGAGATAAACCTCGGCGTCTCGGGAGCTACTGTCAATATCACCCTTGCGATTAATGGGAGCGAGCCCAGGAAGAAAGAGGTTATTGGGGTTAATGTGAGGGGGTACTCGAGAGAACACTCTGTAATGAAGGCCGCACGTCTGATAAACTCCTTCCTTGAGAATAAACGCGGAGAGATAGTCAGCGTGTACACTAAGACCATAGATACGCCACTCCCCGGCAGGGTTTATACCACCATGATAGTGGCAATAAATGAGGAAGACTTGGAGGAGGTAAAAGACGCGGAGATTAGGAGGGAGCGCATAAAGCGAGCGCTTGAGCTTCTTAACAACGACCCGTCGGTTATAAACGTTGCCCGCGTGGCGGAGGTTTTCGGAGTCTCACGCACAATTATCTACCGCGACCTGGAAGCTCTGGGCTTCAGGCGCACAACCACTGGTGAAGAGAGTCAGAAATGATTCTGATTATCACAGGCACACCAGGTACCGGGAAAAGCACAGTGGCGAAGCTATTCAGTGAGAGGTATGGGTTTAAGCTGATTGAGGTTAACAGATTTGCCCCCGCAGCAGCGGTTGGTTACGATGCTGAGCGCGAGAGCGTGGAGGTGGATGTGGATAAACTTTTCGAGAAGATTAAGAGTCCCGCCTCTGGTGATGTTGTCATCGAGGGGCACCTGGCGCATTTGCTGCCCTTCAGCAACGCTACCGTCGTGGTTCTGCGCTGCTCGCCGGAGGTGCTGAGGGCGAGGCTGAGGAAGAAAGGATTTGTAGAGAGGAAGATACAGGAGAACCTTGAGGCAGAGGCTTTAGATGTCTGCCTGATAGAGAGCCTTGAAGTGCACCGCAATGTTTACGAGGTGGATACCTCTGAGCTAAAACCTGAGGAGGTTGTGGAGAGGATAGAACGCATACTCACTGGCAAAGGGGAGGAGTTTAAGCCAGGAAAAATCGACTGGAGTGAGGAGTTTTTTGCACCTTAGCGAGGTGTTACGTGGTTAAATTCTTCTCTTCTCAATCTACGTTGGTCTAATTCTAGAACGTGGCAGGCATGGGAGAATGGCGCTAGGAACGCGTATTTTAATCCTACTTTAGTTTTTATTCTGATATTGACAATTTCTCAACGGGGACGGGAGTCAGCGGCATTTCAATCCTACTTTAGTCTTATTCTGACGAATTTGCCGGGAAAGAGGCAACGATTAAATTTTTAATTTCAATCCTACTTTAGTCTTATTCTGACTGAGAGCAGCGCTCTTTCTTTCCTCTTATGAGCCTCAATTTCAATCCTACTTTAGTCTTATTCTGACTAAGACAGTTAAAGGCGCGAGAGTGAAGATTTTCTTATTTCAATCCTACTTTAGTCTTATTCTGACTAAGACAGTACAACGGCGAAGTTAAGACGCTCAACCATTTCAATCCTACTTTAGTCTTATTCTGACTGAGATATTTCCAGCGCATTTAGTCAGCCCCCTCAAATTTCAATCCTACTTTAGTCTTATTCTGACGGAAGCATAAGTTCGTGAGCGCTTACGGGTTTAAAAATTTCAATCCTACTTTAGTCTTATTCTGACCGGTATGTACTGCGCGGCAGGTGGCGCTGGCGACCACATTTCAATCCTACTTTAGTCTTATTCTGACGAATTGGAGAAGACGCAGAGGAAGTTTTTCAGGATCTATTTCAATCCTACTTTAGTCTTATTCTGACACTACCGTGCCGTGCATAGTTGGCGTCAAGTCCTTATTTCAATCCTACTTTAGTCTTATTCTGACCCTCCGCTCTTAGCGATGCGGGCGACTACCCCTCTGATTTCAATCCTACTTTAGTCTTATTCTGACACCCCATGTAAGTTCGCTAAGGAGGTGAATTAAAAAATTTCAATCCTACTTTAGTCTTATTCTGACATAGTCCATCTCTTACCTGACGGCACCTCAAAGAAATTTCAATCCTACTTTAGTCTTATTCTGACCGTTGGCGGTGGCGCTTTTAACAACGCTAGTAATAATTTCAATCCTACTTTAGTCTTATTCTGACTCCTTATCTATCTTATCCTCAAACACTTCAGGAAATATTTCAATCCTACTTTAGTCTTATTCTGACGTAAGTATCCTTGATAAGCTGGTTAAGAAGGCAGAGGAGAATTTCAATCCTACTTTAGTCTTATTCTGACGGAAAAATCAAAATACCTGGGCGAGCATGAATTTTTATATTTCAATCCTACTTTAGTCTTATTCTGACATTTTTCTGCGCTGTGAGATAACGGTAGCTAACGGATTTCAATCCTACTTTAGTCTTATTCTGACTTATCAGACTGGAGAGCAGGTTAAGTAAGGTAGAGAATTTCAATCCTACTTTAGTCTTATTCTGACTGCGTGAGGAGTTGGTGGTTTGTGAGGATAGAGAGAAGTGATTTCAATCCTACTTTAGTCTTATTCGGTGCTGTCAAGTTTAGCATATTCTCACCCCCAGGAGGTTGCAGAATCTCTCA
>MTME02000078.1 GCA_002011115.2 Candidatus Pyrohabitans sp. JdFR-17 | reverse complement strand
AGTGCATCGCCGCTCTCAAAGGGGAAGCTGCAGTAGGGGCAGCGCCTCTGAGAGAACCTTCCTCCATGCGGGTGCGGTACTCTTCGCGTTTGAAGAGGTACTCCTCTTTTGCCCTGAGGTACTCCTCCTGAGCGCGGCGATATGTCTCCTCTAAGCTTCGCACCTCAAGGCTTAGCTCTGAGAGGTTTCGCTCAAGCTCAGGTATCCCGTAGCGTGCCTCATAAGCTCCCATGACAGGCTTTGCGGGGATCTCTCTCAGCTCCCCGAGCACGCGCACCCCGCCTATGAGCAGGAAGAGCACAAATGCTGCGGCAAGAATCTTCTCAGCCCTCGTTACCTCAATTTCTTCCCCTGCAAGGTATCTCCCTATTGTATTAGGGCGAGGTGCTTTATATATTTTCCATAAAAAAGAGGGAAAATGGGTGCTAACCCATAAAATCGCAGCTCCTGCACTTGAAGACAGGAACATTCTTCTTACCCTGCTTCTCCCAGTGGTGTATCTCGATGCTGGAGGAGCCACAGCCAGGGCAGGTAACCAGGCGAGGGTTGAGCTTCACCAGGCGTTCAAGAACGCGCATATCCTCGAGAAGCTCCGTCTCCGCCTCGCGCTTAATCTCCAGAAATTTCTGGAAGCGGCGCATGTGCTTGGGGCACAGATTGAGCCTAAACTCGGTTATTAAGCCGGCAGCCTCGTTGGAGCAGAAGGTGCACTTCATGCTTAAAATCGCCTATCTTAACGTCTTGACAGATTCATAAAAGATTTAACAAAAGAGTTAAATTTCACGGGAGCTACATAACCCCATGGAGGTCGCCGAATTCCAGTCCCTCATACGCAGGCTCTACATGGAAAAGGATAGAAAACGCGGAGAAGACGCGACACTGCTCTGGCTGGTGGAGGAGGTGGGCGAGCTTCTTGAGGCACACCGCAAGCGCAGACGCGAGGGGATAGAGGAGGAAATCGCAGACGTCATCGCATGGGTGACCAGCTACGCCAACCTCGCGGGCATCGACGTGGAGGAAGCCCTGAGAAAGAAGTACCCCGGAAGGTGTCGCTACTGCAACTCTGTGCCGTGCGAATGTGAGAAGTAGGTTAAGGGTGGAGATGACGATCTACGTAACCAAAGCTTCGGGGAAGAGGGAGAAGTTTGATCCCCGCAAGATAGAGCGCACCTTAAGACGCGCTGGGGCGAGCAGAGAGGTGAGGGAGAAGATCCTCGCTGAGGTGGAAGCTAAGCTCTACGATGGCATCTCTACGGGCGAAATTCTGAAGATAGTAAAAATGCTGCTCCGAAAGGAGGAGCGCAAAGCGGGCATGCGCTACGATTTAAAACATGCGATAATGCGTCTCGGCCCAGCGGGTTTCGCCTTTGAGACATACTTCGCAGAGATACTAGAGCACTACGGCTATGCCACAGTGGTTGGGCGAAAACTGACCGGAAAATGTGTCAGGCATGAGATTGACATAATTGCCGAGACGAAAAGCCAGGAAAGGAGACGTGCGCTCATAGAGTGCAAGTATCACAACGCTCCGGGGATCTACACCAACCTCAAGGCTGCGCTCTACACCTACATGCGCTTCATTGATTTAGCTGAGGTGAGCCACGCTTTTGACGAGGTATGGCTGGTTACCAACACAAAGGTCTCAAA
Source organism: Candidatus Pyrohabitans sp. JdFR-17 (assembly GCA_002011115.2). Lineage (GTDB taxonomy): Archaea > Hydrothermarchaeota > Hydrothermarchaeia > Hydrothermarchaeales > BMS3B > Pyrohabitans. Next base: position 4,593 of record MTME02000078.1, on the reverse strand, counting down.
TGACGCAAAAAGGTTCGCGAAGTGCAGAGGAATGAAGCTCATCACCTGGCGCTCGCCTCGTGGTAAGAGCCTTCGTGAGCTCATAGAGAAAAAGAAGCTTTACCCGGTTACATCTCTGCCCTCTGTGGACTCGCATGTGCTCCAGAAGCTGGTGAAGGCGAAGCTAATACTCGCCAAAGACCTGCTTGCAGCGGATGGGGCATACACTGGACTTGTAACAGAACTGCCCAAAAAGAAGCTGGAGAGGATAAAGAAAGAGGCAGAAGAGCTTATTAACAGGCGATAAAAATTTATATCCCCTCATTTAATTTACCTGCATGCTTTACCATCCGTACATCCTCGCAGTAGGAATGATCCTATTCCTCGCAGGTGCTGTAGAGGGCTACAGAAAGGCGAAGTCTCTGCCAAGCAGCGAGAAGTCGAGGCATTCGGTGATGGTTTACACAGCCTACTCCCTATTTTTGCTGGCTCTGGGTATCTACTACGGGTATGAGAGAAATCTCGCCCTGGAGATCGCTGGCGGGAGAGAGGCATTTCGCGATACGGGCCTCCTGCTGCCCCACGTTATCTCAATAACCGCCTCGACCATCCTTATCAGCGTAACGCTTGTGTATGGAATTGCTATGAGAGGGAGGATTTTCACGGAGAGGATAGGAAGGAACGAGATAGTCCACATGGTGCTGGGTAGCCTCGGCATCGCCTTCTACGTGCTCGCAGTTGTGACAGGCGCAGCGATGTACATGAAGGCGGGCGTGCTGTAGATGCGTCTGTACTTCTACACCACCAATCGCTTTAAGTTCCGCATAGCTGAAAGGCTGCTGAGGCGCTACGGCATAGCTCTTGAGAGGGTTACGCCTGAGTTCAGGGAGGTGCAGGCAGAGAGCAACGAAGCTGTGGTGGAAGACGCGCTGAAGCGAGCCACGCTTTTGCCTGCGATTGCTGAAGACTCTGGCTTAGTCATTCCAGCGCTGCGTGGCTTCCCGGGCACAATCACCGGCTATGTGCAGCGCACCCTCTCTGCGAAACATCTGCTCAAACTCCTTGAAGGCGAGGCGAGAAGAGAGGCATGCTTCCGCTCCGTGGTGGGACTCCGCGAGGTGAGCGGAGAGATAAGGTTCTTCAGGGGTGAGGTGTGCGGGAGGATTGCAGAAAAGCAAAGGGGAAGCTCTGAGTACTGGTACGATACCATCTTCATACCAGAAGGCGAAACGCGTACCTTTGCGGAGATGGGCTTTGAGGAAGTGCTGGCAATATCCGACTGGAAAAAGAGCTTTACGGCACTGGGGAAGTACCTCAGCAGGCAATCATGAAACGCAGGGGGGATGTCAGCATGAAATTTACTGGTAAAACTAAATTCAGCGATACTAATACCCCTTCTCTCTGTGGAAGAACCTAAGGAGGTAAAGCTTATCACCCTCCACCTTGTAGATAAGCCTGTAGGGCGTGATTCTCACCGACTGCTCCCCCTTTAAACCGTACCTTAGGGGCTTACCAACACTCGGATCTGCGATTATCCTCCCCTTTGTCCTCTTATCCTTAATCTTTTTAAGAGATGTCTCAAATTTTCTGGTCCATATGACCTCTTTTATCACCACTTCTTTAACTCCCTGAGAAAGTCCTCCACCTTGGCACGGCGATACTCGCCTTTTTCAATTTCATTCCAAGCTTTGCCAACCTCCTCAAGGACTCTGAGATCCTCTTCTTCTATGGGACTTCTTATGGGCTTCATTATTATCATTCCTCTGCTCACATCCACAGCCAGAGGCATGCCGGGCTCAAGTTTCAGAGCATCTCTTATAACCTTGGGTATTACAATCTGCCCCTTACTGCTTAGCCTCGCAATCTCCGGGATTCTAATTTTTCTCTTGACCATAGTCTTGTAAGTAATTCTTACCATTAAAAAATAATTGTGATTTAGTCTTTTGACCATTTTCATGCATAAAATTTCCGGTAAAGCGTAAGGGTGTTATCTTCGCCTCCTTCTTTTTCAGCATCTCCAGAAACTCTTCCTCGCTAACTGTGTCTCTGAACTTCCTTATCTCTTTAACGGAGTCGCCAATTTTTGGCGTGACGATAGTTAGGAATTTGGCATACTCTACGGGAACAAGCTCCCTTTTTGCGAGGTCAAAAACCTTCTCAAGGATTTTCATCTCTTCAGCCTTTGCCGCCATCTTTCTTCCTCTGCAGACTCTACCGCTTTAAAGCAGCTTGCGGAACTCCTCAACGGTTAGTCCGGCGTCTTTTATCAAGTCTCTCAGAGTTCCCCTTTTTACCGGCTTATTTTTATGCACAGGGACTGTGAGTATTACCGGCGAACCCTCTTTGACCATGATAACATGGCTGCCTTTTTGTCTTGCAACTATCCAACCAGCCTTAGAAAAAGCCTTTACAACCCTATCCCCCGTAACAACCGGTAATTTTGCCATTAAACCACTATCTCTAAGACCTTCTCATTCTTCTTTGCCTTTGCTCTTTCATTCAAAACCTCAAGATAGCCCTCTATGGCTTCTTTAATATTTTCCAGAGCCTCCTCTATAGTATCGCCATGAGAGTGACACCCAGGCAAAGCGGGGCAACTTACATTATAACCCCCATCCTCTTTATCTTCCCTTATTATGACTTTGAATTTCATGCTCACACCTGCTTAAAATGGCAATCTTAACATATTTAAACTTCCCGGAGACGCGCGGATACTCAAAAAAATAGAAGATATGGGGCTCTGCTTATTCTCGTCCCCAAGCTTTGTAGATTATGCCGACAATAACGCTAATCAGGCAGATGAGTAAACTCCAAGGTTTTTGCGGTGGCTAAAGTACGCCGGGGAGGGGATTTGAACCCCTGTGTTCCGCGAGGAACACGAGCTTTCCGTCGCGGAGTTTCCGTCTCGCCGTATGGCGAGGGGAAACGAGGACTCCAGGCTCGCGCCGTAGTCCGGGCTTGGCTACCCCGGCATGTTGAACTCTCGGGTAAGAATAACCTTGGAGAAGTATTTTGAAACACATCACTTTTCCAGCGCTCTCGGAAAACCCCAAAATATGCACTATTCCAAGCTAATCAGTGGTGATGAAAGTGATAGTGGTGTACAATGAGAACACTGTTGTCTTCGAAGAAGAAAATTAACACTTTCTTTTAATTTTTAAGAAAAGCGCAGTAAAAAAGCAGAAAATAAAAAACTATGTGCGCAGCTCTATCTCTATGTTGACGCCATCCGGCACGCGCACACGCATTATCTGCCGCATTGTGCGCTCATCTGCCTCGATGTCAATGAGGCGCTTGTGGATGCGCATCTCCCACTTTTCCCATGTCGCTGTGCCGTCGCCGGATGGAGACTTGCGCACTGGGACGCGGAGTCTTCGCGTTGGCAGTGGTATTGGCCCAGACATCTCCACCCCCGTCTTCAGGGCAATCTCCTTCACCTGCGCACAGACCTCCTCAAGCTTCTTGTGGTCCGTGCCACTGAGCTTTATCCTTGCACGCTGCATAACTGCGTCACCCTATAAAATTTTGGGAAGGAGAAGGCTTACTTCGCCTTCTCTATGTCTACCACCATACCGGCGGCGACTGTCATTCCCATATCGCGTATCGCGAACCTGCCAAGCTGGGGTATCTCCTTGACCTTCTCCACAACGAGAGGCTTGGTGGGCTGCACGCGTATTACGCCTGCCTCACCAGTCTTGAGGAACTGCGGATTCTTCTCAAGCACGTTACCTGTACGCGGGTCGAGCTTGCTTATGAGCTCAACTATCCTGCAAGCCACCTGCGCGGTGTGGGCGTGGAACACCGGCGTGTAGCCCACGGTAATGGCACTGGGATGCTGGAGCACAATTATCTGCGCTGTGAAGCTCTTTGCAACTGTGGGCGGATTGTCGACGTGTCCACACACGTCGCCGCGCTTGATGTCATTCTTGCCAACGCCGCGCACGTTGAAGCCGATGTTATCGCCAGGCTCTGCCTTCTCTATCGCCTCGTGGTGCATCTCTATGCTCTTGACCTCACCGCTTACCCCTGGAGGCTCGAATATTACCTTGTCACCAGGTTTAAGCACACCTGTCTCCACCCTGCCTACGGGCACAGTACCTATACCGGTAATGGAGTAAACGTCCTGAATGGGTATGCGCAGAGGCAGATCAACGGGCTTCTCAGGCACCTTGAGGTTGTTGAGCGCTTCCACCAGAGAGGGACCGTCCCACCAGGGCATCTTGTCGCTCTTCTTGACTATGTTCTCACCCTGAAGCGCAGAGATGGGCACATAGGTTATCTGCTCAGGTTTATAGCCGACGATCTTGAAGAGTTTGTCCAGCTGTGCCTTGGTCTCCTCGAACTTCTTCTGGTCCCAGTTAACTGCGTCCATCTTGTTTATAGCCACTATGAACTGCTGTATACCCAGCGTTCGGGCGAGGAACACGTGCTCCTTGGTCTGGGGCATCAGTCCGCCCTTCTCATCCTTCTGGGCCACGTCTACCACGAGCACAGCGGCGTCTGCCTGAGAGGCGCCGGTAATCATGTTCTTAATAAAGTCGCGGTGACCGGGTGCGTCAATGATGGTGAAGTAGTACTTGTCGGTCTCCATCTTCTGGTGAGAGATATCAATGG
>MTME02000077.1 GCA_002011115.2 Candidatus Pyrohabitans sp. JdFR-17 | reverse complement strand
ACGCGAGGTTAAAGAGCACTGCTCGCAGGAGCTTGAGCGGCTTGGGGTGGAGCTTCAGGTGCCACCCAAGCGCTTCCCGAGGCTAACCTATGCGGAGGTGCTCTCACTACTTGAAGAAGAGGCAAACTTGAAGCTGCCCTTCGGTGAGGATTTAACCACCGAGGCAGAGAAGAAGCTCGGCGAGATAATGCACCAGCGAGGGCATGAGCTCTACTTTGTCACCCGCTTCCCCCTCGACGCCAAGCCCTTCTACACCATGCCAGACAGCGAGGATCCCGAGCTGAGCGCCAGCTTCGACCTGGAGTTCAAGGGCAGGGAGATTATCTCCGGTTCGCAGCGTATCCACGATTACGATCTCCTCGTGCAGCGCATAAAGGCGAAGGGGCTCAGGGAGCAGAACTTCTCCAGCTACCTGGAAGCCTTTAAGTACGGCATGCCGCCTCATGGAGGCTTTGGCATGGGCATAGAACGCTTCCTCATGCTGCTCTTAGACCTGCCAAACATTCGCGAGGCGGTGCTCTTTCCGCGAGATAGGCACCGCCTGGAGCCGTAAAGGTTAAGTTAAAACCACTTCTTAAACGTGGCTATGGTTACGACGGCTATGGCAAGCTGGAAGAGCATTATAGTCGCCATGACTTCATATTCGTAGGCTTTCCCCTTTATTTCCCTGAGCAGAGTAATTGCGAGGTGGGGTACACTGTAGATTTTGCTCTTAACCGCTAAGGTACCATCTTCGAGCACCTTTGCTGGCCACTCGGGCTTGAACCTCCCTCTCGCCTTGAGCACCGGCTCCATGTACAGGGCGAACAGCATCGCCGCAAACCTCTCTATGTTTCCCAAGATTGCCACTTTGGCAGTGCCACCAGTGTCGCCAAGAAGCTGATGGCAAATAAACCCACAGCGACCCCCAAGTCCATGGTGGTAGAGTCTGATGGCAGGTATTTAAAAGTAACGAAAGTGTTTATTAATTCTGTTTAAAGTTACACCAGCGGCAAACCTTTATCTACGCTGAGAAATAATAACTGAATCTTGAAGGAAGGTGAAAACTTGAAGTTTGTGAACCGTTATAAGGACTACGTGGTCATAAACCCGCTCATGCGTGGCGGGATTCTTCCGCAAGAGGTGCAGGAGCAGCTCTGCCAAGACGGCTGGCTGGAGATAGGTTACTCGGTGTGCCACGATTGCATCGAGGGAAGGAGCAGCCTGATTACCAAACCGCCGATTAGAAAATTTCTGAAACAGGTGGCAGAATTCTATGGCGGCGATGAAGCGGAGCACACCTTCGGATGCAGGGCGGCGCAGTACGTTGTGATGAAAACCATAGCCAACCATGTGAAGGAGGAGGGGCTTGAGCCGGTGGTGGTGGTCGACCCTAACTCCCACTACACCACAAATATAGCGGCAGAGATGGTTGGCCTGCGCGTGGTTGAGCCTCCTCATACTGGCTATCCTGAGTACAAGGTTACCGTTGAAGCCTTTCAGGAGAAGATCGAAGAGGTAGGCAGGCCAGCGCTCGTGGTTGCAACGCATGCCGACCCTTACTTCGGCAACATTGAGCCCGTGGAGGAGCTGGGCAAGCTGTGCGAGGAGCTTGAAGTGCCCTTCATGGTAAACGCCGCTTATACTGCTGGCGTGGCGCCAATTGATATGAAGAAGATACGCGCCGACTTTCTCACCGTCAGCGCCCATAAGAGCATGGCTTCCCTCGCCCCTCTCGGCTTCGTGGTGACCACCTATGAGTGGAGCAAGAAGGCATTCGCGACGTCGAAGTCAAAGGCAGAGTGGACAGGCAGGGTGTTCGGGAAGAAGCTGCCCAACCTCTTTGGGTGCAGTGTGGGCGGAATACCTCTTATATCTGCGATGCTCAGCTTCGACTACGTTAAAGCGAGGGTGAAGCACTGGGAGGATGAACTGAAGAAGATTAACGACTTCGTGGACAAGCTCGAGGATATAGGCGAGGGCGATATAATGCTCTTGGGCGAGCGTCCAAAGCGCCACCACCTGCTCCACTTCGAGACGCCGCTGTTCTGGGAGATTTCCAAGAAGCACAAGCGAAAGGGCTTCTTCCTGGCGGAGGAGATGCTCAAGCGTAAAATCGTGGGGCTGCACAAAGGGCTGAGCAAGCACATAAAGCTGAGCGTCTACGGCTTGAGTGACGAGGAGCGCGAGCGAGTGCTTACCGCCTTTGAAGAGATTGCAGCGCTCAGGGAGAAGCTGTAACAAAACGGTCAGGAGCATTAACTAGAGGCTTCACCAAGCCTACGGGGTGAGAATTACACCCCACTTTTAAATCTGTTCACACTTTTAATCAAAACCAGATAAAGAGGCAGGGGCATTAGCGCAAATAAAGCGAAGGGGGCAATCTCATAACTCCCACCCAGGGAGAGACTGGTGACCACATTCAGGGGCGATATGGCGCTGAATAGCATGCCCGCCAGGAAGAGGTTCATTAATAGCAACGAGTACAGGAAGTGGGCTGTGCCTCTTTTCCTGTAACTCAGCGCAAGAAGACAGGCAGAGATAATTAAAATAAGGGCAACGCTAAGAGTTAAGAGGAGGATTAAAAGTTCCCGCTCAACGGCAATGCCATTAAACTCCAGCAGCCTTATCCAGAGAAAGGACTGCACAGGTACTATTGCAAGGCAAACAATTATTTTGGCATTTATAACCTGAAGCAAGCTTAAAGGCGAAGAAATGAGAATGTCCAGGGTCTTTTTCTCCATTTCCTCTGTGAATAGGTCTATAATTAATCCGCCCGCAATAAAGGCTGGAGCAAGTATTAGCAATGGTATAAGTATACCATAGACGAACTCAAAATAGCTTGATTTCACCCTGCTTTTCCCGATGCTGAGCTCATACCCCAGCACCTCCCTGATACCATCGGGTAAATAATCAACTCTTCCCCTGCGAAGATTTTCCTCATACCTTTCAATGGGCTCCTTGAGATAAGAGGCTATCAATGTAGCTTTGATATCATTTTTGGGCAGATATAAATCTATTTTAACAGGATCTGAGTATGGATCTCTCCCCGTAGACACCACTAATATCCCATCCACCTCATATCTATAAAAAGAATCAAGCGCCTTAGAGAAATCCTTGTAAAATTTCAGATTAAACTTTCCCTCCTGCTGAAGTAGATTTATCAGCTCTTTGTCCTCAGATAGAACCGCCAGATCCACTCTCTCAAGGCCGTATGTGCTTAAAGTTTCTGGAGAAACATAACTCATAATTCCCACAACAAGAAAGGCGGAAAAGGAAGCTATTAAAAGTTGAATCAGCACCGTTAAAATTAGAGTCTATTCCTTTACCAAACTCCTGAACTCCTTCCTGACCAGAGTTAGCTCCTTCATACTCCCCCTCCAAGCAAAGAGTAATTGTAAAGAAGGTGAGCGACACCTGAAAGCGCTAAGAGGAGTAAAAACCTCCCGTTTATCCTCCCTCTGCTCCACACCAATCCCAGAGCAGCTGTGGAAGTTAACACCACATGAAGCAAAAGAGCATTGAGCAGATATCCCTTGAGGAAAATAACATAACCAAACAGGGACTGGGAAACCTGGGCAAGGGTTACAAAAGCTATCAGCTTTTCTCCGATAAAGAAACCCGAACCGCAGAACGCGCCGAGGAGTATTGTTCTACCAGGGCTCAATTTGGAGTACCTGACAACTCCAGCCACGAAGGCTATCTTGATAACCTCCTCTAAGAAGGCAGAGAGGGTGAGTATCAGGTAGAGTGATAGTGGGAGAGGCACCTGGAATAGAGCCACTATAAATATTAATTCAAGCATATACGCCGCTGCCGCTGCCAAAATTCCAAAGAATACGCCTGAAATTAACCTCTCTCCACTCTTCTCCCACATTATATTAATGCCATAAAAAATTTTATCTAAAACTCCCTTCTGGGAAAAGAGCACCTCCTCCCTGAACATCAGAGTCCCCATGAAAAATATAATTGCGCTCATTGCAAACAAAGGGAGAGTTGTAAAAATGTATTTGGAAAATTCTACTTTTTCGCCATCCATAACGTTTACTATTATTGAAACAGGAGATATGTTGCTCACCGCATGTATATTCACAAACATAGCCGGAAAAAATAGGAAAGAGAAGAATATTACTGAAATAAAAATTATAATAAAGGAATTTTCTTTATAGCTTCTGCTCAATATGGACGCCAGGAAAGAGAGGGACAGGAAGAAAAGAATAACCGGAATCAGTATCAAGATTATCTCAACTTCCAGCTTCTTTCTTAGAATCAGCGTTATTGCTATCACACTGGTGAAAGTTAATAAAAAGTGCGCAAGGGTCTTGCCAATTACCACATCCCCTGCGCTGAGAGGAGATGTCAAGAGCAGCTCAGCACGACGGTTGGTCCTCTCTTCCAGCATGCTCGAAGAATAAAACTGCGAAAACAGGTATATTGGAAAGGCAAGCAGAAAAGTTAGGAGGACAGATTTAAAAGGCAAAGGGGGAGAGAAAATAGCTGGAAGGGTTATCCTCGACTCTTCCTGAGTTATTCCACGCACATCAAATCCACCCCTCCTGTACTTCTCAATCAGATTCACAACTTCAGAGCGGGGCAGCGATTTTGGATTGAGGCTCTCAACCCTGCCTCCTTCCGGGAAAGATTCAACTGCAGTAGAAACCTTCTGCTCCTCAGGCTGAGCAGAGGTGAAGTACTGGAACTCTTCGCTGCGTTTTAAATAATGGGTTTGAATCCATAGCGGGAAGGCATAGTTGACATGCTCTTCATCCACAGCAAAGATGGTCAGGGTTTTATACAGCCTTAAAGCCTGGGATAGGGCATCCAGTGCTGCGAGCGACCTTTTAGAATCTGTATAAATTATCCTCGTCTCTCCATTGGAAACCACAAGCAAATCCAGCTTTCCTCTTTCAAGCAGAACCTCTCCTCCATCCTCTATGTCCACCAGTCTGAACCTTCCGTCGTATTCGAGGGCAGATTTTATTATCCTGTCTTCTCCAGAGATTCCAGCTGAATACAGAGCCTGCCCGGATGATGGCGATGAGATAGATAGTAGAAACAGAGTTATAAAAGATACGAAGAGTAAAAGAGTAAGAATAGTAACATTGAGACCAAATTTTGGCTTTGAACGTTTAATTTCCCATTTTGTTATGATTAGGATATTTTTAAAATTCATTTTTAATCAGAATTACTGAGGGATTTCTTAACCTTTTTGTTTCGATAACTGAAAAATAATGCTTAAATAATTTGCTTCGAAAAACTAAGAAAGAGGTATTTTTATGTTAAAAGTTGAGAATGTATCAAAAAAGTATGGTGATTTTCAAGCTGTTGATAATATCTCTTTCAGAATAGATAAAGGAGAGATATTTGGAATAGTCGGACCAAATGGTGCTGGGAAAACCTCTATTATTAAAATGATAGTCGGTCTAATAGAGCCGTCGGAAGGTGAAATCTGGATCTCGCGCTACAACATCAAAACCATGAGTGAGGAGGCGAAACAGCTAATAGGCTACCTGCCCGAGGAGAGTCCTGTATATGAGGATATGACAGCCATCGAGTACCTGGATTTTTTCGGAGAGATATATGGAGTAGAAAGGCGGGAGTTAAAAGAAAGAGTGGATGCTATTTTAAATGATTTAAATCTTAAACACCGGAACAGAAAGCTTGGTGAGATGTCAAAGGGTATGAGGCGTAAGGTCGCGATTGCCCGCTCCCTCATAAACAACCCCCCGGTGCTTGTTTATGACGAACCCACCTCCGGCTTAGACCCCATAACCTCCAACTATGTAATGGAATATATCAGGAAATTAAAGGGTGAAAAAACTATACTTTTGACCACCCACAACCTCTACCAGGCAGAGAAAATCTGCGATAGGATAATGATACTGAAGGACGGCAGAGTCGTGGCTGCTGGACCTGTGGAGGAGATTAAGCAGAGGTTTGGAGGGGTGAGATATGCACTCTGGTTTAGATTGAATAACATTTCAGGAATTGACCTGCCTGTGGAAAATAGAAATGGGTGTAGAGTTGCTTTTAGTTCTAACATTGAAAATATCAATGCTCTTGCAAGAGAGGTGTCCCGGAGGGGTGGAGAGATTCTAAAGATAGAACACCATACCTCAAATCTTGAAGAGGTATTCTTGAAGATGGTTAAATAGGTTATACCCAAAATTATAAATATCCTCCTTTTACTTAGGGTGCTATGAAATGACATAGCACAGGAGGTGCCGATGTTGAGAAACGCATGGAAGATTCTATTGCCGCTTATGCTTCTGGCGCTTATTGCA
>MTME02000076.1:4199-6278 GCA_002011115.2 Candidatus Pyrohabitans sp. JdFR-17 | reverse complement strand
TTTTTCAGCTTATTCTGCATAATATTAAGCGGAGGTGGAGAGATGAAGATAACCTGGCACGGGCATGCTTGCTTTGAGCTTGTGGGAAGCAAACGTGTACTCATTGATCCCTTCATCACCGGCAACCCCCTTGCAAAGGTTAAACCAGAGGAGCTTTCGCCTGAGGTGCTGCTAATAACCCATGGTCATGAAGATCACCTGGGCGACGCCGTGGATATAGCCAAGCGTGCCAAACCCAAGATTGCCGTGATTCACGAGATAGCGGTGTTTTTGCAGGAGCAGGGTATAGAAGCGGAGGGGATGAACTTCTATGGCTCAGTGGATTTAGATGGGGTGAAAGTCACCATGGTGCCCGCGCTGCACTCCAGCAGCTACGCAGGGCGCTACATGGGCGACGCCTGTGGTTATGTGGTTGAGATGAACGGCGTTAAGGTATACCACGCGGGCGACACAGGTATATTCGGGGATATGAAGCTCATAGGCGAACTTTTTTCGCCAGATATCATGCTTGTACCAGTGGGCGACAGGTACACCATGAGCCCGCAAATAGCCGCCAAAGCGGTGGAGCTGGTCTCGCCAAAGATTGCGATACCAATGCACTTCGCCACATTCCCGGTGCTTGTGAGCAGCGCAGATGAGTTCAAGCGCCTCGTGGAAGAACGCAGCAAGACTGAAGTTGTGGTTTTAGAGCCAGGCGAGAGCTACGAGCTTTAGCTCAGCCTTTTTTTAAGTTACCCGAATGAAGTGAGGGCGACGATTCAAAGAATCTCGACCAAGTTACTTTTCAAGCACTTATTTTAAAGCTTCAGTAGTGATTGTATGCTTAGAGAAGCGTGCTGCTATGAGCGCTTAAGCGAAGGCAGAGTGCGGTGCAACCTCTGCATAAGGAGATGCATAATCAGCGAAGGTAAGCGTGGTTTTTGCAGAGTTCGCGGGAATCGCGGTGGTAAGCTGTACAATCTCCACTATGGCGAGCTTTCCAGCTTCTCTGTGGACTATGTGGAGAAAACTCCGCTCTACCTCTTCTATCCCAACCACCAGTTTCTAAACCTGGGAGGCGTGGGGTGCAACCTTGCATGCGAGTTCTGCCTCACCTGGAACATCACTCAGGTTGACCCCAACGAGGTTAAAACCTCGAAACTAACACCGGAGCAGATAGCCAGAGCTGCAAAGGCGACGAGGTGCAGGGGCATAGTTTACACTCACTCGGAGCCAACGCTGAATCTGGAGTTCTACCTTGAGGTGATGAAGGCTGCGAAGGAGCAGGGGCTGAAGAATGTGCTTGCCACCAATGGCTACGTTACCATGGAGGCCTTCTCTAAGCTTGAGCCCTATCTGGATGCGGTAGCGCTGACCTTTAAAGGCAGCGCTGACTTCTACCCCCGCAGGTGCGGTGTCGCCTATGCGAAGGAGCACCTCCATGCGCTTGCGAGGAGAATTCGCGACGCTGGCAAGCACCTCGAGGTGGTGATGGTTCTCATCCCTGGCGAGAACGACGACGAGGCTAGCCTGGCTGAAGCTGTGCATCTTGCCAAGCTCGGCAATGCGAGCATTATCTTCCTGCGCTTTTTCCCCAGCTACAGGATGGACACCCTCGAGGCGACAGACGAAGCGACGCTGGAGCGCGCTCTGAGCTATGCATACTCCCACGGCGTGGTCGCATTCCTGGAGAACATCTTCTCCCACCCCGGAAAGAACCTGTACTGCTCAAGCTGTGGAAAGATATTAATAAGGCGCGAGGGTTATGGTGTTGTGGAGTGGAACCTGCGTACAGAGGGCGAGAAGAACTTCTGCAAAGCGTGCGGGGCTTTGGCTAAAGTCGTGGGAGACCTGAGGAATGATTAGGGTCGAGCGTCTGAGCAAGCGTTACGGCAATGCCCTCGCCTTAAGAGAGGTGAACTTCTCCGTAGATAGGGGCGAGGTCTTCTGCCTCCTAGGTCCCAACGGCGCCGGTAAAACCACGCTGCTTTCTATACTGGCGACGCTCGTGAAGCCAAGCGCTGGTGAGGCTTACATTGATGGCATCTCGATTCGCGATGCCAAGGCTGTGCGAAGCCGCATTGGCGTTGTCTTCCAGGA
>MTME02000076.1:0-4099 GCA_002011115.2 Candidatus Pyrohabitans sp. JdFR-17 | reverse complement strand
GAGCCCACTCTGGGACTTGACCCCAAGGTGAAGGAGGAGCTCTGGGACCACCTGCTCAGGCTTAGGCGTCGCGACGCGACGGTGCTGCTCTCCACCAACGATTTGGAAATCGCAGAAGCGTGTGACCGCATAGCCATAATGGACCGAGGCAGCGTAGTCGCTATTGGCTCAGCGGCGCAGCTTAAAGCGAGGATCGCCGGAGAGGTGGTGCGCATTACAACGCGCTCGCCGGGAGAAGCACTGGAGAAGCTGCGCGAGCTTGAAATTCACTCTCCCCGGGTGCTAAAGGAAAAGCTCGCCTTCATTGCCAAAGACGCCGAAGAACTGGTGCCGCGCATAGCGAAGCTCCTCGGCGAGCTAGCTCTGGCGATAGAGGTGCGCCGCCCTACTCTAGCGGATGTCTTCCTCTTCTCCACAGGCAGAGAGATTAAGGGCAACGAAGGGAAGGGGCGCAAGAAGCGCGGGAGGCGCAGGCGATGAGCACCTTAGCGTGCATCTTCATAATCTGGAAGCGGGACATAAAGCGCTACCTGAGGGAGCGCTCCCAGATTTTCTCAACGCTTTTCACCTCCCTGCTGTGGCTGGTGCTTTTCGGCATAGGCATAGGAGCGATGGAACTCAAGCGCGTGGACATAAACTACCAGGCGTTCCTCTTCCCCGGCATAATATCCATGGCGCTTCTTGTTACTTCGGTGCGCTCCGGTATATCTGTGATACGCGATCGCGAATTCGGCTTTCTGCGTGTTCTGATGATTACGCCCGCGCCAAGGCATGCGCTTGTGCTCGGGAAGGTGCTGGGCGGCAGCACAGCGGCGCTGCTTCAAGCGCTTGTGCTCCTCTCCCTGGGATGGGTGCTCGAGGTGAGAGTAACCCCGCTCAGCTTTGCCCAAGCTGCGCTGCTTGTGGTGCTCACCTCCCTTGGCTTTGTCGCCTTGGGTGTGGTGATCGCAAACCTCATAGACAGCTTAGAGGGCTTCAACCTAGTTATGAGTCTGCTCATTATGCCTGCGTTCTTCACCAGCGGGGCGCTCTTCCCGATATTCGTTCTCCCAGAATGGATGCAGACGCTGGCAAAGCTCAACCCCCTCTCTTACGGTGTCGACGCCCTGCGCGAGGTTCTTGTTGGATTCCCGCCCAGCTACTTCGGCTTGGGCAGAGACGTTGCGACGCTTGCTGCGTTCACCTCGGCGATGCTCCTTCTGGCTGTGTTCACCTTTGAGAGGCGCTCATAGGCTAGCGATCTTTGCTATCGCCTGCGAAACCTCATCGCGGGTGTTGTAGGCGTGGGGAGAGAGGCGGATGCTCTCCCTAACAGTCGCTATAATGCCCTGCTCCAGCAGCTTGGCTTTTGTGACGCCAGCTCTGCGAAGCGCCACGATGCCGGAGCGGTTCTCCTCAGGAAAGTCTGACACCACCTCAATACCACGCTCCCTCGCAGCCTCTATCGCAGCGCTCGCAAGCTCAAGCACATGCTTCTCTATCCTGCGCCTTCCCACCCGCGAAATCAGCGAAAGCGCCTCGGCTAAGCCGAGCAGAGGCGCGACTGCGAGGTTTCCAAGCTCAAACTTCTGCGCCTCACGAAGAGGAGTATAGTTCTTCACGCTGAGGCTGAGGAAATCCTCGACGCTACGCCACCCGAGCACCGGCGTCGCCTCGAGGTGCTCCTCGCGAGCGAAGAATATAGCGGAGCCAAGAGGAGCGAGAAGCCACTTGTAGCAGCCCGCGCTCAGGAAGTCTATCTTAGCACACTTCACATCAACCTCAAAGACGCCCAGGCTTTGAATCGCATCCACGTGGAAGAGCACGCCGTGCTCCTCGCACAGTTTGCCTATAGCTTCGATATCCACGCGATAGCCGCTCTGGTACAGCACGTGGCTCAGCGAAACCATTCGCGTATGCTCGTCCAGCGCAGCTTCGACCTCGCTGGGGGTGAAGAAGCCTTTAAGATAGACCACCTCCACACCCTTGCGGCGAAGGTTGAGGAAGGGAAGCACATTCGCAGGAAAGTCCAGCTCGCTCACTATAACCTTGTCTCCCCGCCTCCACTCAACCAGCTGAGTTACCAGATTAACTCCCTGAGAGGTATTTGTGAGCAGTGCAATCTCACCTGGAGCTGCGCCGAGCAGCATTGCCGCCTTCTCGCGAGCCTCCTCTATGCGGGAGTACCACTCGTTGTAGAAGAGGGCGCCCCCCTGCTGCGCCTCCTCAAGGTAGCGCAGCACCGCCTGCTTAACAGGCTCCGCTATGGGTGCCATAGAAGCAGCGTCCAGATAGATATAACGCCTGGTTACGGGAAAGAGGGCGCGAAACTGCGAGAAGCGCATGGTTTTACTTCGTCGCGGGAGATTAAAAAGGTTGTACATGCTTACTGACAGCGTGCAAGAGCACAATTAGCAGGGAATTTATCACACCGGCAAAGAGGAGCTTAGGCATCAAAACAGGTAGCAGTGGTCACATTCAGCTTTCAAAGTCTCCTCGTACTTCTTCGCAGCCTCTGGAGATAAGTATGGCGGCACGCGCTTCATAGCCTCGAAGAAGTGGCGCATCGCCACGCCCTTAAAGTTCGCCCCCTGCTCGCGAATTGCGATTACGGTAGCCTCCCTCACAAGCCCGCGTATATCCGCTCCGACATAGTATTCGGTAAGCCTGGCAAGTTCTTCGAGGCTCACATCCTCATTGAGAGGGGTATTGCGCAGGTGGATTTTGAAGATCTCAAGACGATCCTCGTAGCTGGGCGCTGGCACGTATACTCTGCGCTCCAGTCTGCCCTTCTTCCTCGCCTGATCGTCGAGCACATCCGGGCGATAGGTGCCACCTATGGTAATGACATCCCACCGCTCAGCCACTCGGTCAAGGTTCTCGTAGAATATCGCCGTAACCTCCTCGCTGGCAATGCGCACTGGCGCATCTCGAGTTATGCCCACAGCCCACAGCGAGCTTGCACCCCGCTTGGGCGCAAGGGCGTCGACCTCATTTATAAAAACAACGCACGGTGCTAATTCCAGAGCCTTGTAGTACATCGCAGTTATCTCTTCAGGCTCGCCTATGATCTCAATAGCTTTGACTGCAATGTAGTTGACCCCCGCCTCGTATGCACAAGCCTCGGCGAGCACAGTCTTACCCCCGCCCGGCGGCCCCCACAGGAGAACGCCAGATGGTGGGGCGAGATTAGCTTTTCTGAAGGTCTCGGGGTACTTGAGGGGAAGCACCACCATCTCTTCAAGGCACTCCTTAACCTCTCGCAAGCCGCCAACTTTAGCGAAGTTCCAGCGGGGCTGCTTTATCTTGAAGTAGGCGCCAGTCTCTTTCAAGGCACTGCCTCCAAATAATACATCCTCGCTAACAAATCAAAATGTTCTTAACAAAAATTAAATAACTTTATAAACTTAAGGTTATCCCATGTCTTTGTTGCTCGAGGCAATCGCCGGCAAGGCGGAGCGCGTGCCGGTTGCTCCCTTAATCACCCTCGGTCACGCATGCAGAATCACCGGCGTAGCTCAGGTGGATTATGTATTAAAGCCAGAGAGCTACGCGGAGGCGCAGCTTAAAACAAAGCGCTACTACGGCTACGACTGGGTGTGGAGCCACCAGTTCTTTCAGGGGCCAAGCGAGAGAGAAAGGCAAAGCGCAGAGCGCGTCGCCGAGGGAGTGGCGCTTACCCTTGACTTTGGGGCGAGGCTTCTGATACCCCACAAAGGCATGCCCCGTGTGCTCAGCGTGGCGCTTTCAAATAAAGAGGAGCTCTCTGAGCTTGAGGTGCCGGAGATCGGCGACGAGAAGATGGCACCTCTGAAGCTTCTTCTGGAGAGCGAGGGCTTTGCCGCTGGCAATCTGCGCATGCCCTTCACCTTTGCGGCAACCTTGCTTTACCCCCTGGAAAGCTTCCTGCTTGACCTCAGCCTGGACAAGCGCTTTGTCCACGCGCTTCTTGACTATGCCTACCGCTACAACCTGGAGCTTGCCAAGGCGATGATAGACGCTGGGGCGGAGCTGATATTCACAGAAGACCCAAGCGCATCGAGCAGCGTAATCTCGCCTTCGCATTATCGGGAGTTCGCCTACCCCTACGAGAAGAAGCTTATCCGTGAGATTAAAAGGC
>MTME02000075.1 GCA_002011115.2 Candidatus Pyrohabitans sp. JdFR-17 | reverse complement strand
AAGTTACTAGGGGGTAGATTATGGAGAACTATCAGAGCATATTCTTCGTTGCAACTTCGCTGTGGGTGGCGCTGGTGGTCTACCTCGCGTACCTTCACAGGCGAGTTGGAAATTTGGAAAAAAGAATAAATAGATTAAAATCGAGGTAAGAATGTATGGATAAGAAGACTGCAAAGAATCTCAAATACCTCGTGGGTGTTGCGGTAGTTCTGGTTTTTGTTGGAATAGCCTTCAGTACCACAACGAGCGAGAGCTTTGTGAACCCCTACAAAAGTGTGAGTGAGATTGTTAATAACGCCCAGAGCTATCAGGGCAAGCAGATCCAGGTTCAGGGCTATGTGGTTGAAGGCACTGTGAGCTGGGTGCCCAAGAATCTGAACTTCACCCTCACCGACGGCAAGGCAAGCATAAAGGTGGCTTACTACGGGGTTATACCCGCAACCTTTCCCCTGGACAAAGAGCTGGATTCCAACTCGAGGATAGACGTCGTTGCCATAGGCACACTCCGCGGGGATACGGTTATAGCTAATAAGCTGCTTGTAAAGTGTCCCTCAAAGTACGAGGCAAAGGTAAGCGCAGAGTGAAGCTCATGAGGTGGCTTCTTATATTTTTGGTCTTTGCACTAGCGCTGAGCGCAGGCTGCATAGGCGAGAAGCAGGCGCAGAGTACAGCGCCAAACCCCTTCCAGTCAGAGGTTACGCCACCACAGCAGCTCAGCTACATCCCTCTAGGCCAGGTTCCTCGAGCCTCGCCGCCACCGGAGTTTGAACCAGTGTTTGTGGAAAACCTCTCTGGCTTAATCCCCCTGCCCCAGGCGGCAATAACCATGCCCAACGACGTATCTAACTTCGCCCCAGACGTAGCGAACCGCATCCTTGACAAGATTCAGAACAGATTTGGAGCGGTGTATGTAGAGGGAGAGAACACCAGCGTGGTGGTGAGTTTTGAGGCTTACTACTTCGCTGAGCCAAGCTATGCGAGGCAGGCGCTTGATGTTTACAAAAAGAACTGGAACAAGCTCAGGTTCAATGCCTCAGGCAAGGAGATGTGGATATGGGAGGGCTACCTCGAACAGGTAACTCCACCTGGCTGGGCGGTAAAGGGTTCGCACATCTTCTGGGACACCACCTTTAACGAGGCGTCGCTAAGCGGAGGCGATGCAATAGTCGCGAATATTGCAGACGACCTGTACTGTTACCACGGCGAAGCTGCGCTTGGCAACTACTTTGTTATGGTGGATGTGCACCTGCCTAAAGAGCGAGTGGTGGAGGAGGGACAGGAGATATTCAGGGAGTACCTTGAGAAGGTGGCGGTTAATATCTCCGCCGCCGCTGAGGAACCTCTGGCTATGGTTAACGCATCCTCCGATGTAGAGAATAGGATAGCGCAGCTGGAAGCCAAAAAAGCTGAGATAACTCAAGCATATCTGGAAAATAAAATAAGCCTGGAGCTTTATAACTACACACTTCAAAAGATAGAAGAAGAGCTTAAGAAAATAAGAAACAGGAGTGCATCGCCATGAGTTTTTCCTGGAATGTTGGCAATTTCATGCTTCTCATAGCTTTCGTTGCAAGCGCGGTAGTGCTGATAGGGGTAACTCTTCAGGAGCGCGGCTATCGCGTCCCTTTCGCCTCGAGGCTTAAAATTTTTCCCTGGATAACCATGGGGATGCTCGCTATAGCTACGCTGTACCTCACCTACCTCTTTTTGAAGTCCGACTTCACGTATATGTACGTGTGGAGCTACAGCTCTAGAGCATTGCCATGGTATTATAAGGCCTCTGCGGTGTGGGCAGGGCAAGAAGGAACGTTTCTGCTGTGGGCACTTATTATCTACGTCTCAGCGCTCTGGGCGAGTGAGAGGCTGGGTTTCGAGGACTACCTATCAAGGAGGGTGCATCTTGTAACCCACCTGATCGGGCTATTTTTCCTGACAATGACTCTGCTTGTCTCACCCTTCCGCAGTATATACGACCTCTATCCAGATCTGCCCAAAGATTTTATTCCTCCTGATGGTAATGGATTGAACCCACTGCTCCAGGACCCGTGGATGGCTGCCCACCCCCCGGTTATCTTCATCGCCTACGGCGCAGTTACCATACCCTTTGCCGCTGCCCTGGCTCACCTGTGGCGGCATGACGAGCGCTGGTTGAGCATCGCCAAACCCTGGGCTAGGCTCTCCTGGCTTTTCCTAACCTTGGGCATAGCTGTGGGCGGATTCTGGAGCTACAAGGTTCTCGGGTGGGGTGGCTTCTGGGCGTGGGATCCTGTGGAGACTTCTTCGCTCATACCCTGGTTTACAGTTACCGCTCTGCTCCACGCCATGGTGCAGAATCTTAGGAAGCGGGAATTTCCGCTGCTAACCCCTGTGCTTGCAGTGCTATCCTTTATGCTTGTGGTGTACGCCACCTTCATAACCCGCTCCGGTTTGTGGGAATCTGTGCATGCCTTCGGAGAGACCACTACAGGGCCTTATCTTGCGCTGCTTCTGGTTAACATCCCGCTTATCTCTGCAATACTCATAGCCGACAACATGATAAGAAAGAGGACCGAGGTAAGTGCTGAGGCGAAGTCTCTTGCTGTAGCCTTTCTGCTCGCCCAGGCTGCGATGGTGGTTTACAAGGCCCTTACCCAGGGCAACCAGCTCCCAAGCGTTGAAGAGATACTGGTAATTTTTGGTTTGACAGGCGCGCTTTTCCTTCTCATCAGAAATAGATTCTCAGGAGATGGAGATAAAATTGAAGAGGCACCCGCCGCAGAGAATGTACAACTTTTTACACGAGCAAACCTCTTTTACCTTGCGATTATCTCACTGCTCATCCTGAGCTTTGTATCATTCTGGGGGCTAAGCTACCCGTTCTTGATGCAGTATATCAATGACGTGAAGATAAAGGTGGAGATAGATTTCTTTAATACCTGGAGCTACCCATTTACAATCCTCCTCCTGGTTACCATTGCACTTTGTATGGGCATTGGTTTAATGCGCAAGAGCAGCCTTCTCCTGGGCACAGGTGCGGTTCTTGCCATGAGTGGTGTGGCTGCCTTTAAGGGTGTGACCGGCAAACCCATGGTGGACTTCATTCTCCCTGTGCTGGGCTATGCCTTCGCACTCTCTGTATGGCGCACCACAAAGCTCGCTTTTAGTGGAGCAAAGCCCATGCCAAAGGCAAAGCTTGTGGGTTTCTATCTCATCCACGCTGGCGTGGCGATGATAATCTTCGGCGCAGTTTTCAGTACAAGCTTCAGCTCACAGCGCGATGTGGTATTCCAGTTTGTGCCCGGAGAGGGCATAATAAGTGAGCGCAAAGATGTGGGCGCAGGCTACGCGGTTGAGGTGGCAGGGATTAACGTTTATGAGAACTACGAGGGCTACCTGACCAGCGAGGTTATTGTTAAGGTTTACAAGAACGGACGTTACGTGGGCGAGGGTGCGGCGAGCACAATAAACAACCTGAAATTCGGAAGGGTTACGAGGGTGTACATCAACCGCAACTTAGATGCGGACGTATATGTGATATTCCAGGGCATAGGTGGGCACTCAGAGGGTAGAATTGAGATTCCGCTTACGGTGAAGATTGAGCCCCTTGTGAATATCCTCTGGCTGGGGATAGCACTTATTTCAATAGGCATACTCCCGGGGATGATTATCGACGGCTTCTCAGTGCCCTGGGCAAGGCGGGAGGAAGAAGAGGAAGATGAAGAGGGGTAGAGGAAGCGCCTTATAGCGGAGATAAAGAAGATAAAACCAGACTGGCAGGATAAGGGCTACACTGTGGAGCAGCTCCGAGATATTCTGGCGCTTCTAAGGAAGGAGTAGGGGTTTTAATATCCTTTATGAGGGCAAAAATACTTTTCTAACTAAAAGTTAGGAAAGTGTACAAGAATGAAGTTTGCGGAAAGGCTTGAGAAGTGCGAGAGCATTGCGGGCATATTTGAGCTGGTGAAAGAGGCTGTTCTGAAGCACCTGGGCACAAGCAGAGCAGGCTTAACCTTAGTGCTTGCAGAGCTTGGAAGTAGCGACTACGGCTTTGTGGGTGCCTACTATCCTGTTGGCTCCAATACGATTGTGATGAACAGGAGCGTACTGCGCAGGCTTCGCAGAGAGGCACCAGAACTTTTCAAGGCGTACGTTTTCCATGTGCTGCTCCACGAGTATCTGCATGCTCTAGGTATACTGGACGAGGCTCAGACGCGGCTTCACACTTACAGTATAACCCGCTCAGTTTTTGGCGAAGAGCACGCAGCAACGAAGCTTGCGCTGAAGATGGAAGAGTTAATCCCTCTCCTTAAAAATTTGGAGAGGAATGGAAAAGTAGAGCATGTGAGAGATTTCGACAGGTCGAGCACAGAATATATAATGTAGCTACCTGACCAGCTCCTGCCCCTTCTCAACGACGATGCCGCAGGGCATGGGGAGCTTCATTGCTGCGCGACGAAGCGCCTCCTTGGCGTCGTTGAAGTAGTTTGCATTGGTGCGCAGCGTTATTATGCGCTGCCCTTCCTTTACCACGGCAGCTAACCCTACTGGCTTGCCAAAGGCGCGGCGCATGCCATCACTCACTCTATCAGCACCAGCACCGGTTGCCATCTTGTTCTCCCTGAGCACCACATGGGGGTAAATCCTGAACTTCATGTAGAATCCGCTCTTACCGGCGCGCTTTGTTATGTACCTGTTGGCTGCGATGCGGCTCGCCTCCAGCGCGTTGTGGGTGATTTGCGCAGCCTCCTTGGCAACCAGTGAGAGCTCCACCTCGAAGCGGTCAGGGTTGCTCACATCCCCCATGTCGAAGATGGTAATCTTGGGGTTGGGTATGCTATCTATGTACTCCTTCCGTGTATAAAGCCTCTTCTTGGGTATGCGGTATATCTTGCCTGGCTTTAGCTTTGCCATCGCTGTGCCTCCAGATAAAAAGATACTCCCTACATGCACCTTCCCATAGTAAAAGAATTATAAAACCAGGGGAGGGGGTGTCCCCCTCCCCCTGGGGATATGCGGGAAAAAACACTAAGGAAACATGTCGGTATTGAAGCGAAGCGATTTGCCCGAACGAAGTGAGGGTGACGAGGTAAAAACCCGAAGGGTTTTGACCGAAATACTGCAATCTGATGATCAAACTTTCTGAAGCTTCCGAAACCACAGTTGGTTGCATCCACATAATGTGGTATCCTTCGATACCACATTTTAGACTGTGAGACATAGCGGTATTGAGCATTAGCGAAATACCGCAATCTGATGGTCAAACTTTCTGAAGTTTGCGAGGTTAAGTATTTATAGCGCCTGTGGGAGATTAATTTTTTGCAGGAGGTGAAGGCTTTGCCCGAGAGTTTTGTTGATAGAGAACTTGAGATGATTGCCGAGAACCTGAAGGTCTTTGTTGGCAAGGACAAGGAAACCAAAGAGATGCTTAAAACGATGGGTTTAACCATCGACGATGTGCCCGAGGTGGCGAGAGAGAAGGTTGCGCAGATAGAAGAGGTGCTTAAAGATAGTAGCAAGAAGCCTGAGGAGAGGATAAACCAGGCTGAAGCCCTGCTCGCTGAGCTTCAGGTGCTTGAGGAGCTGCCTGCGGTGATAAAGAAGCTTATTGTTGAAGAGGCAATGCGCAGGCTGAGCGTTGTGCGCTACAACCTGGACTGGGTGGAGAGGCAGGCGAAGAGCATAGAAGCTGCGAAGCGGATCTCCTACTCCCTTGACCTCTTCCTCAACCCGGATGACAAGGAGGTAAAGAAGAAGCTTCGCCAAATAGGCATCCAGGAAGTGCCAGAGTTTATCCGCGATGTAGCCAAGCGCGCAAAGGAGGTGCTGGAGGATAGAAAACTCGACGCGCGAGAGCGTGCCCTGCGTGCGGCGGATATACTGATGGAGCCGCTGCAACCTGCGCTTTACGGCAAGCGCGATGATATGGAAAAGCTTCAGCACGAGATAAAGTGCGTGCTGTGGGAAATCGCCAACGACTTCGTGATGGAGGCGCAGCTGGCGAAGTGATTACTTCAGCACCGCATCACCGCGGAAGCCGCGCTCCCTCAACTCTTTTATATATTTTAATTCTTCGTAAAACTCTAGGGTTCTCCTAGCTAAGGCTATCTTCTCCTGCGCTGCCTTCAGCGCACTTGAAACACGGGGCTGGGATATTCCGAGAGCCTTGGCGATTTCCTCCTGGGTGTAGCCCATGGCAGCGTAGCGCAGCACCTGCGCCTGCCTTTCGGTGAGTATGCCTACTCCTTCCATGCTATCACCATAATAGATAATTATTATATCCGGGACGAATATATATTCTTTTCCCATCCCGACGGGTGCTGTCAACTTAAGCTATAAATGTGTAGTGGAGGCGTCCTTTTTGTTTGGT
>MTME02000074.1:1347-6598 GCA_002011115.2 Candidatus Pyrohabitans sp. JdFR-17 | reverse complement strand
TGGTATATCACCTCGGGCTCAGCGTGCAGATACACTATAACTCCATTCTTGCGGAGGTTGGAGATGTTCTCCCTGTTAAGCACAACCCCCCCGCCGGTTACTATTACGCAACCCTCGAGCTTTGAAACCTCCTCCACCACGCGGCGCTCCAGCTCCCGAAAGTGTGGCTCTCCGTGCTTCTGGAAAATTTCCGCAATCTTCATCCCTGCCCTGCGCTCTATCTCCTCGTCCGTATCCACGAAGCGCAGCCCGAGCTTAGCTGCCAGAGCTTTGCCCACTGTGCTCTTTCCAGCGCCCATGAATCCTGTGAGTACGAGATTTTTCTTCATGATTCTTCCCCTTACGCACAGCATTGTAACGAGCTCAATCCCTAAAGCTTTATATTAAGGCGTGCTAAATATTCGCATGGTTAGAGTTGCGATAATCGGCGGCAGCGGCGAGTTTGGCAGACTTTTTGCGAGAGTTTTCGCCGAGGAAGGGCATGAGGTTGTTATAACCGGAAGAGACCAGGCAAAGGGGGAGCGAGTAGCTAAGGAGATAGGTGTGCGCTTCTCGCGAGATAACGTCGCTGCCGCGAAGTGGGGGGACATAGTGATAATAAGCGTGTACATAGACAACACTGTCGAGGTTATAAAGCAGGTGGCGCCGCACGTTCGCGAAGGTGCGCTTCTAATGGATGTCACCAGTGTAAAGGTGGAGCCGTGCAAGGCGATGCTCGCCCATGCCAGGCGAGGCGTGGAGATTATAGGCACCCACCCGATGTTCGGACCCCGCGTAACCAGCTTCGAAGGCTTGGTGTTCATCCTTACCCCCCTACGAGGAGAGAAGTGGAAACGCTGGCTTCTCGAGTGGCTGGAGAAGCACAAGGCGAGGGTGATAGTAACCTCGCCAGAGGAGCACGACAGAATAATGAGCGTTGTGCAGTGCCTGACCCACTTCACCTACATAAGCGTAGCCTCAACGTTGCGCGAGCTTGGAATTGATGTTAAATACTCCCGCCGCTTTGCCTCCCCTATTTATGAGCTAATGCTGGACCTTATTGCGCGCATTGTGGGACAGAACCCCCACCTCTACGCCAGCATACAGATGCACAACCCCCTCGCCACGAAGGTGCACGACACCTTCATATCGCAGGCTTCCAAGCTGCGTGGGATAGTCGCAGCCAAAGACAAGCGCGCCTTCGTTGACCTCATGGCCAAGGCAGCGCGCCACATGGGCGACGTGGAGGCGGCGATGGGACGCAGCGACAAGGCGATTCACGCACTGAGCGAGGAGCTCAAAAAGCTCAAGGAGAGTATAGGCAAAGAGGTTGCGCTCCGGCACCTCTACTCTGGTGCGGTGCATGTGGGCAAGGTGGTGGAGGTTGAACCGGAGAAGGTTACGCTCATAGCGGGCAAGAAGAAGGTAACTCTCAAGATAGCCAATGTGGAGCTTCTGCCCGAGGAGGAGCTTCTGCGCTACAAAGCTGAGCACCTGCCAAAGGAAAGGCGGGACTTTTCTGTTGTTTTGCCGGAGGGTGCGGATGAGAAATTTATCGCATCGCTCCTACTGCGCAGCATACGTGGAGTACTCACCTGTGAGGTTATAGACATCTACCGCGGAAAGCAGATTCCCCAGGGAATGAAAAGCGTTACCTTCCGCGTGGTTGGCGTTGACCTCGACTTTGCACAGGTGGAGCGCTTCCTGCGCGGCATAGGTGGTAAGCTAAGATGAGCTCTTCTTCCTTTCTTTTATGTAATCCTCCACCATGCCAAAGGTGATGAAGAGCAGCAGAACAAGCAGCATAACCTTTACAAGACCATACTTCGCCGCAAGCTCTGTGAAGAGCACCTTAACCCAGCCAACTTTGGGTATCCAGAACACCACCTTCCCGCGGAGGTACTGCTCGCTCACCGGCGGGGCTAGCATTACACGAGGGTCCTGGTCGGGGTAGGGATTCGTGAGGTTATTGTCGCCCTTGGTTATAAAGTACAGCTTTCCGTCTATCTCCTCAATCGCCACGACGCGGTGCACTACAGGTATGTGCTTAAACGGGTTGTAGTAGACTATTATGTCCCCAACCTTCACATCCTCTGGCTCTACTCCCTTTATAACCACAAGGTCGCCCTTGCTGAACGTTGGCTCCATGCTGCTGCTCACGACCGCCATCACCGGCTTCTCTGCGCCAAGCACTAAGCCCAGGCCGAAGTTTAAGGCAATAGCAAGAATGAGCCCTATTACGATGTACCTGCCGGTGTCTAAGAGTTCGCGTTTCACATCCATTATTGCTTTACCCGCAAAGGTATTCTCTGAATAAATATTTAAAATTCTCCAAGCTGCTCCACGCTACACTCGCTTGCGGGCTTATCCAAGCGGAGCCTCACGAAACGGGGCATGCGCAGCCTTAAATCACGGGTCACCGAGTCGTACGCTATCTCTGCTACGAACTCTGGCTTTACAAAGCTCACCTCCTTCACACCTTCGTAGCCAGCCAGCTCCAGAGAGTCCACGCGAAGCTTTTCAAGCTGCTCTCTCAAGCTACGAAGCGTGGCTTCGTCAAAACCTGTGCCCACCTTGCCCACGTAACGCAGTGCATTGCCCTGGTAGAGCGCAAGTAGGAGCGCTCCAAAGCTCTCCTCTCGCTTGCCTTTGCCCTTTGTGAAGCCTACAATAATGCAGTCCACACTCTTAATCCGCTTAATCTTGAGCCAGTCGCTGCTTCGCTTTCCAGGCTCGTAGATGCTCTTCTTCCGCTTCGCCACTATGCCTTCGAGGCCAAGTTTAAGCACGGCCTCGTAGTAAGCCTCGCCATGCTCCTCAACGAAGTCTGCTATGACTACGTGTTTTCCCCCTCTCAGCGCTTCCCTCAGCACCTCCTTTCGCTTCATGAGGGGCGTGTTAAGTAGCGACTCACCTCTATAAGCTAGGATGTCAAACACCACGTAGCTCGCTGGAAAGCGCTTCGCCAGGTAGGCGACGCGCTCCTGCGGGGCGTTGAGCCTCTCTATCGCAAGCTGAAAGTCTGGCTTGCCCCCGCGAAGCACCACAATCTCGCCGTCGAGAATCGCTTTGCTGGAGACCTGCTCCCTGAGCTCCGTAAGCTCTGGAAAGGCTCCGAGCAGCTCATTGCCCCGCCTGCTCCTTATGCTCAGCTTGGTGTCAACATAACTTATGGCGCGAATCCCGTCCCACTTAACCTCAAAAATCCAGTCGGGCGAAGAAAAGGGCTTTCTTGCTGTCTCTGCAAGCATCGGTTTAATAAACATCTTCTACTCCTGCTTTGCCTTGAGTTCCTCCACAGTCTTTCTCAGGGCTTCCATTAGGCTCTTAACCTCCTCCTTTTCTGCCTCCTCCACCACGACGACCTCACCCGCTAGCTTCTTGTTGATAAGCTCCTGAAGCCTCTCCACGTAGGTATCGCGGTAGCTCGCTAAGTCAAACTCCCCCGAAAGCGCGTCCACTATCGTCGCCGCCAGCTCCAGCTCCTCCTCAGGGGGCTCCTTTATGCCCTGGAGCTCCTCCATGTCCTGTGGACTTACAACCTCATGAGGATAGTGCAGCGTCGTCGCGATCAGCGCACCCCTGTAGGGGTGTACCAGCACTGGATATTCTTTTGAGCGTAGCGTAAGCCTGCCCGCCCCAGCTTTGCCCGTGCGCTGAAGGGTATATAAGAGCAGGGCATACGCCTCCTCGCTCTTATCAGGGGTGAGGATGTAGGAGGTGTGGAAGTATATCGGGTCAACGCTGGCAAGGTCAACAAACTTCTCAAGGGCTATTTTCTTACTCGAAGCCGGCTTAATAGCCTCAAGCTCTTCTTCCTCAAAGACCACATACTCACCCTTGCGCACCTCGTAACCTTTAACTATTTCTTCCAGGGGGACCTCCTCACCGCACTTGCTGCACACCCGTTTAAATTTTATTGGCGCGTTGTCTCTGCGGTGAAGCATGCGGAAGGAGAAGACCTTCTCTCGAATCATGGGGTAGAGCTTTACGGGCACGTTGACCAGACCTACGGCTATACTCCCGCTCCATATCGCCCGCTTTGGTGGCTTAGCGCTAAGCTCCATACCTCACCTCCAGCCTCTGGGGCTCAAAGAACCCGCACCAGGGGTCTCCCCTCTCAGGTATAGTATTTATATTCAACTCCGCAGGTGATAAACCTTTCTCCAGCTCTTCCCAGGCGAGAGGCGTTGAAACCGGCGCCCCTTCCAGGGGGCGCAGTGAGTATGGCGCCGCCATGGTCTTGCCCACGGCGTTCTGGGCATAGTCTATTTTAACCTCTTTTCTGAGCTTGGCAACGAAGCGCCCAAGCTCGCGCACAAATGCTCGAGTGTCCTTGAAGGAGTACTCCCTCACAATGGGAATGAGCACATGCAGTCCCCGCTTCCCAGAGGTTTTAACGTAGCTCCTTAATCCAAGCTCCCTCAGCCTGTCGTTAATGAAAAGCGCCACCTCGCGAGCTTCGGCGAAGCCGGAGCCTTGAGCCGGGTCTATGTCTATGAGCACTATATCAGGCTTCTCAAAATCGTCCATCCGTGATAGCGTGACGTTAATCTCCAAGCTTGCAAGGTTAGCCATCCACAAAAGCGTGTCCAGGTCGTCGCCCACGATGTAGTTAACATAGCGCTTTGCGTGCTTTGAATAACGCCTGAATGTTTTTACCCAGCTTGGGGTATGCGAAGGGGCGTCCTTCTCAAAGAAGCTCTTGCCGGCGATGCCGTCGGGAAACCGGTGCATAACCACAGCTCGCTTCCTAAGGTAGGGCAGCATCTTCGGCGCTACCTTGATGTAGTACTCAATCACCTTCGCTTTGGTAATACCCGGAAAAAGCTCCTTGCTGAGGTTGGTGAACTTTACCTTAGTCAGCTCCAACTTCTATCCCCCTCTCAGCTAAAAAGTCCCTCGCCGCCTTGAGCACGCGCTTGGCATTGGCATACGTAACCCTGGCGTACGCCTCTTGGAATGGAAGCCACGCATAATCAACATGCTCATAGCTAAGCGTAACCTGGCTGGTTTTAGCCTCCGCCATGTAGAACACCACCTCCTTGTACACAAGCTCCCTGCCCGAGCGGTAGAAGTACTCTATCTTCTCCTTGAAGCCGGGGATAATCTCCAGCTCATTTATGCCGGTCTCCTCCTCCGCCTCGCGGAGAATCGTTTCAATCTCACTCTCCCCCTCCTCTATGTGCCCCTTCACAAAATCCCAGTGGCCTGCGCCGTACTTGAGCAGGAGGTACTCTACCCTCGAGTTCCTCTTGAATATAACCGCACC
>MTME02000074.1:0-1247 GCA_002011115.2 Candidatus Pyrohabitans sp. JdFR-17 | reverse complement strand
CAAGAATACTCCAGCGAACGCCTGCAGTATGCGCTTCGATAATAGAGCACTCAGTGGACGAGTTTTTAAACACAGTGCGTTTAGCCAAGGATGCTGACATAATTGAGCTTCGCGCCGATGGGCTGAAGTTTGAGAGTTCAAGCGAAAGAGCTTACGAAGCCGAGGTTAAAAGACTTCTCAAGAATGTTCGCCTACAGGCGGAACTCCCTATAATCCTAACAATACGAAGCGAAAAGGAGGGTGGAGTTTTTCCAGGAAGCGAGAAGGACATCGCCCTGTGCTTAAAGGAAGGGCTGAAGCAGGCTGACGCCGTGGATGTGGAGCTGCGCATGAATTTAGAGCTTCGGGACGAGATAATTCAGCTGGCTAAAAGCAGCAACGTTGATGTTATAGTTTCCTTCCACGACTTTAACGAGACGCCAGAAGTAGACACGATGTGCGGAATAATTGAGGAGGAGGTTGATGCTGGCGCGGATATAGCAAAACTCGCCGTAACCGCAAGATCCAAACGCGACGTGGTGAATCTGCTGAGGGTGACGCAGGAGATGAGCGAGCGCCTTGATGTGCCAATAGTTACCATTTCCCTCGGTGAGCTTGGTAGGGTTACAAGGATCGCAGCGCCCATGCTGGGCTCGGCGATAACCTACGGGTATGTGAATCGCGAAACCGCGCCGGGACAGCTCAGCGTTAAGGAGCTGAAGCAGATGCTCGCAGCGCTGGGTGGAGCGTAGATGGTGGATGCAAAGACAAAGGTTTTCGCAGTCATTGGCTCTCCAGTGGAGCACAGCCTTTCTCCGCAAATGCACAATGCCAGCTTTGCAGAACTCAAGCTAAACTGCATATATGTGGCTCACCGCGTGGAAGGGCATGAGCTCCGCGACGCCATCGCCGGCTTTAAGGCGCTTAAGTACGGGGGCGTTAATGTTACGCTGCCCCACAAGCAAGAGGTTATCCCCTACCTGGACGGGTTGAGCGAAGAGGCTAGAGCGATAGGTGCGGTCAACACCATAGAGTTCCGCGAGGGCAAAGCGATAGGGCACAATACCGACGGCGTGGGAGCGCTTAACGCGCTAATAGAGGCTGGGGTGGAGCCGGGAGGTAAGCGCGTGCTTATCCTAGGCTCTGGTGGCGCCGCTCGAGCAATAGCCATGACCCTCGCTATTAGAGGCGGAGTGGCTGGCATCACCCTGCTCGGCAGAACCCAGGCGAAAGTTCTGGCATTGGCGAGAGATGTGGAGCGCGCCGGA
>MTME02000073.1 GCA_002011115.2 Candidatus Pyrohabitans sp. JdFR-17 | reverse complement strand
CCGGAGACGGGAGAGGTGCTTGAGCCGGGGGAGAAGGG
The DNA here is from genome assembly GCA_002011115.2 of Candidatus Pyrohabitans sp. JdFR-17. Classification (GTDB taxonomy): domain Archaea; phylum Hydrothermarchaeota; class Hydrothermarchaeia; order Hydrothermarchaeales; family BMS3B; genus Pyrohabitans. The sequence goes on along the minus strand of MTME02000073.1, from coordinate 6,576 downwards.
CGAGCTTGTGTTCACCACCTTAACGCGAGAAGCAATGCCACTGCTTCGCTACCGCTCCCGCGATATAAGCGTAGTAGAAGAGGAGCCCTGCGCATGCGGAAGAACGCACCCGCGCATGCTCCGTATTCTCGGGAGAAGTGACGACATGCTGATAATACGTGGAGTGAACGTGTTCCCATCGCAGGTGGAGCACGTACTCATGCGCATCCCTGGCGTAGGTGACCACTATCAGATAATAGTGGATCGCGACATCCTGGATGTGCTCAGGGTGAAGGTGGAGGTAACACCAGAGGTGTTCTCTGATAAGCTCGCTGAGCTTGAAGCGCTGCGCAGGCGCGTTGAGGAGGAGCTTGCAGCGGTGCTCAACGTCGGAGCTAAAGTGGAGCTTGTTGAGCCGGGCACAATTCCGCGCACCCCTGGCAAGGCACAGCGCGTCGTGGACCTGAGGAAGGGGAAGATTTAGGAGGTTTGGCAATGGTTGTGGAGCAGGTTAGTGTGTTTGTGGAGAACAAGCCGGGAAGGCTCTCCAAGGTTACTGAAATTCTGGGCGAGGCGGGAATCAACATCCGCGCCCTGTCCATCGCCGAGCTTGGGGAGTTCGGGGTAATTCGCCTTATCGTGGATAAGCCCCACGAGGCCAAGGCAGTGCTCACCAACAGCGGCTTCACTGTAGGCGTTAACAAGGTGCTTGCGATTGAGATGGGCGATGAGCCTGGCAGCCTGGCGAAGATAGCCTCCGCCCTGGGCGATGCCGGTGTGAACATAGACTACGCCTATGCGTTCATAGCAAGAGCGAAGGAGAAAGCGGTGCTCATTGCGCGCGTTGATGACATCAAGAAGGCGGAAGAGGAGCTCTCCCGCGAGGGGATAAGGCTGCTGGAGGCGGATGAGCTGCAGAGCATATAGCACATTTTTCCTTATTTTTCTTCCAAAGTTAGTCAATCGCCTTATTCAGAAAATTTGCCCCATGTGAAGGGGAGCAAATCCCGGTGGATTGTTATGGCGCACATTCTCTCACATCCCACAGAGCCTGTAGAGGTTAAGGAGCGCAGAGTCAGCGAGCTTCTGGAGGCGATGGCAAAGACAGGTTTCCAGGGGCGGAAGCTGGGCGAAGCCTTCCTAGCGTGGAGGGAGATGCTTCGCGACGAAAGCTGCGTCGTCTTCTTCGGGATGAGCGGCGCCATGATTCCCGCAGGAATGCGCCGCGTGGTTGCGCACCTGATAGAGCACCGCCTTGTTGATGTTGTCGTTACCACTGGTGCAAACGTGTTTCACGACATCCACGAGGCGCTGGGAGGTAAGCACTTTCTTGGCACACCAAATGCGGATGATGCCCTGCTTTTCAAGCACGGCATAGACAGGATTTACGACGTTTTTGCGAGTGAGGAGGAGTTCAGAAACGTAGATAGGCTGATAAGTGAGCTGAGCAGAGAGCTGAGCGCTGAGAAGGAGTACTCCTCGCGGGAGATAGTTGCCTTTCTGGGTGAGAAGCTCTCGCAGAGAGGCGCCGCTAGCGATTCCTTTGTTGTGGCTGCGCATCGCAGACGCGTACCTGTGTTCGTGCCTGCACTGGGCGACTCTTCCGTAGGTATAGGGCTAACTCTGGCAAGGCGAGAGGGGCACCGCGTTGTTGTCAACCAGCTAAAGGACGTGGATGAGATAACGCAGATAGTGGAGAAGGCAGAGAAGACAGGCGTGGTTTACGTCGGCGGCGGCGTGCCCAAGAACTTCATACAGCAGACGGAGGTAATCGCCTCGATTCTTGGCATTGATAAGGGTGGGCACGACTATGCGGTGCAGTTCACCACAGACGCACCCCACTGGGGCGGGCTGAGCGGGTGCACATTCGAGGAGGCGGTGAGCTGGGGTAAGATCTCGCCCCATTCAAAGAAGGTGCAGTGCTTCGTCGATGCCACCATTGCTCTGCCCATAGTTGTGCACGCCCTGAATGAGGTTAGGGAGGGGTTTAGAGCGCGCGTGCCTGTGTTTGAGTGGGGTGATGAGCAGCTTACGCTGAAGTGGAGCCTCAGGTAGAATTATATAATTTCAGGCATGAGTATTAGAAGGTGTCAGAATGGACTTAAACTTCCTTATCTACTCCTTCACGGCGCTCTTTATAATCATCGACCCCATAGCGAATGTGCCCATCTTCCTCTCCCTGCTTTCTGGCGCCACGAAGGAGGAGTACAGGGGAGCGGTGAAAAAGGCTACGCTCATAGCCGTGGTGGTGCTTCTGCTCTTTACCTACCTTGGCGTCTATATCTTCGCCTACCTGGGGATACAGATGTACTCCTTCCGCATCGCAGGTGGAATGCTGCTCTTCGTCATAGCGATGGAGATGCTGTTCGGAATGCGCACCCGCACAGAGCTGACGCCAGAGGAGGAGTCTGAGCGCAGGGAGGAGATTACAGTTACTCCCCTCGCTGTGCCCCTGCTCACAGGACCGGGGGCAATAACCACAGGCATAGTGCTGTTGAGCAGAGCTTCAAGCGAGGCTGAGATGATGCTGCTCGCCCTGGCTATAGTACTGGTCTTTCTGGTCTCGTACCTCATCCTCATACACGCAAGCGCCGTTTACCGCCTCCTGGGCACCACTGGCACAAAGGTGGTGACCCGCCTCATGGGTCTTCTTCTCGCAGCGATAGCTGTGCAGTTCATCATAGACGGCATCGCTGAAGCCTTCGCGACAATAGTTGGCTAAACCTCAGCTATATCTCTTGGAAAGCGCGTGAGCACCTCTATGCGGGAGTCGCGAAGCAGAACAGTCTCCTCTATGCGCACCCCTCCCGTCGAAGGCGAGGCGAGCAGAGCATGCCCCACGGCGAGGCTTGCATTAGCGTCAAGCTCAAGCAGCGCATCCTCAGGGTAGGCCTCGTAGTAAGGCGCCTCCTGTACGCCCAGACCTATGCCGTGTATAAAGCCTCCCGGATAAAGCTCACCATAGCCGTGCTCGTACGCAAGAAATGTTGCCTGCTTCTCCGCCTCCATCACCTTTGCCTTAGGTTTAAGCATCTCGAGGGCAGAGTCGAGCATTTTAAGATAAACGCCATGAAGCCTGTGAAGCTCCTCCCCTGCGCTGCCGAGCGTTGCCACCCTACTCATCTCTGCGAAGTAGCCTTCCCAGGCGACAGAGATGCTTATCACCACAGCCTCATGTTTATTTATCTTTTTACCCGTAGCTGTGCGCTCAGGCGAAGTGCTTCTCTCGCCAGAGTTCACCCCCACACGTGCAGCCTCGGCACCCTGCCTGCGCAGGTAGCACTCCACCTCTGCCGCGAGCTGGGCTTCGGTTGTGCCCTGCCGGAGCTGTTCTATAGCGTGGCTCATTCCCTCCTTAGCGAGCTTTCCCGCCTGACGGAGCGCGCGTATCTCGGCGGCGTCCTTATGCATACGCAGCGCTGTGATTATTCTCCTCGCAACCTTAATCTCAAAGCCAGGCAGGGCATTCGCCAGGTGCTCCACCATGTACAGAGGTGTAGACGCCTCGGCGATGACCGCCACTCGGGGCTTAGAACCAAGGCGAGAGGCGAAGGCGTTAACCTGGGAGAGCATCTGCGGTAAGGCAGCGTAGGGCAGCGCTTTAATCTCTCCGCCGTAGCTGTGAATCTCGCTTTCAGGTAAAAGCAGCGTCGCGTCGCCCCCCTGGGGTATGAGGAGGCAAGCGCGCTCCCTTGCCTCGCCGGTAAAGTAGCGGTAGCTTTCGCTGCTTGCGACAACGAGCAGGTCAACACCCTCACGCTGCATCAGCTGCTGCGCCCTTTCTATCCTGTATAGGGGCGCCTTCCCCGCCCCTATTACCCCTTCCGTACCATCTTTAATTCCTCCAGGAACCATAGCTACACATCCATATAATAAGCAGAGAATCACAAACCCGTGTCGTGGTCTATAAACACAACCTCAAGCCCAAACTTCTCCCGGAGGTGCTCTCCTACGGCGAGCACGCCCAGCTTCTCTGTGGCATAGTGGCCCGCGAAGATTAGATTAACCCCAAGCTCCTCCGCAAGCGAGTAGGCGCTGTGCGAGGGCTCGCCCGTCAGCAGGGTGTCTATCTTTATCTTCTCTGCATCGAATATGGCGCTCCATCCGCCGCCAGAGACCACGCCCACGCGCTTCGCATCGCCGCGGAAATCGACGCTCCTGCACCTCGTAGCGAGACGCTCTTCCACCAGCGCTGCGAAGCTCGCCACGCTCATTCTCTGCGGAAGCTCACCCCAGTAGCCTATGCGCTTGCCATGATACTCGCCAAACTCGCCCCTGCGCTCAATCCCGAGAACCTGCAAAAGCTGCGCATTGTTCCCCAGCTCGGGGTGCGCGTCTAGTGGCAAATGGCACGCATAAAGCGATAGCTCATTTTCCAGCAGAAGCTTAAGCCGCGCCTTCAGCACGCCCCTTATGCTCTTAATGCCGCCCCATACTAAGCCGTGGTGCACAAAGAGCAGGTCAGCGCCCTGCTTTACCGCCTCCTTAAACACGTAACCGCACGCATCTACTGCAATAGCAACTTTTCTCACGCTTTCTCTGCCCTCTACCTGCAGACCATTGGCGCTCTCGTCATCGGAAAACTCTCCTAGCTTTAAAAGCTCATCCAGGTAGCCAACCAGCTCCTCAAGCCTCATTCTACCTTACCCTTAATCTTCTCGGCTATGCTGCGCATCTCGCTATCACTGAGTTTCTCTGCACTAACCTCAATCTTCAGGTCGTCCTCTGCATAGCGGGGCACCACATGGGCATGGAAGTGGCTGACCACCTGCCCGGCTATGCTGCCCTGATTCACCCAGAAGTTGACGCCCTTTGCGTTTAAAGCCTCAAGCGAGGCTTCCGCCAGCTTACCCGCGGCGGTGAACACCTCTCTAACCTCCTCTTCGCTGAGCTGGCTCAGCCTCTCCACATGGCGCTTGGGCACCACCAGAGCATGGCCCTTAGTGATAGGATTTATGTCCAAGAAAGCTAAAGCAAGCTCGCTCTCATACAGCTTGTAGCACGGGAGTTCGCCCTTCACAATTTTGCAGAATACGCAGTCTTCACCCATGCTACATCAGCTCCTTCGCAGCTTTAATCAGATGGGGGCGCTTCATCAGAATCTTCGCCAGCTTGCCCAAGCGCTCGCCGTTGGCAAAGGCGACGACGTCCTCACCGGTTAGCTCCTCCGCCAAGTAGTTGAGGTCAGCGTCGCTCAGCTGCTCAATCGCCCTGCGAAGCTTGTATATGCGGTGGAGTATCTCACCCCGCGCTGCACGCCACTCTTTGTCGTACTTCATCAGCGCCGCCTCACTCACGTCTCCTTTTTCTATCGCCTCCGCCGCAACCCTGCCAGCGATCTGCCCTGCGAAGCTCGCCTCGAAAACGCCGCCACCGTGAATTGCATTAACCTGGTGCGCCGCGTCGCCTACGATCATCAACCCATTCCTCACGAGTTTCTCTAGGGGTGCACCCACGGGCACGCCCCCCGCGTTGACCTCAATTATCCTGCCCTCATTGAAGGGCTCATGCTTAGCGATCCACTCGTCCAGGTACTGCTTAGCCGTCTTGGTGGAAACGTTGCCCCCTATGCCTATGCCCACATTTGCGACGTCCTTACCCTTTGGGAAAACCCAGACGTAACCCCGGGGCGCGATATCATTTCCGAAGTACAGATCAAGCATGTCCGGCTCCTCTAAATCCACAACCATCTCATACTGGTATGCGCTGTCTATGTCCACAAGCTTCTGCGTAGAGTTTATCCCCGCCCATCTCGCCACTTTGCTCTCCACGCCGTCAGCTGCTACGACGATCTTCGCCTCCACGCTGAAACGCTCCCCATGGCGCTCCACCTCGACGCCCTTAACAAAGCCGTCCTGCATTATTAAGCCAACAACCTCGCTTTTAGCTAGAACCTCGGCGCCGGCACGCGCCGCCTCAATCGCCAGAAGCTTGTCAAACATCTTGCGCTCAATCACCCAGCCTACCTGATTATCATAGCGCACGCTCACCCGCTTGCCATTGGGCGCTACTATGTTCGCGCCCCAGATCTCATTTATTGTCCAGCGCGGGTCCGGCTTTATCCCCAGCGTCTTAGCGCCGTTTACGCTAAAGCCTTCTCCGCAGCGCTTGGGGGCGCCTATTTCAGGGCGCTTCTCCAGCAACAGCACATCTAACCCATTCTCCGCCGCAGCTTTGGCGGTGTTGCTGCCCCCTGGTCCAGCACCAACCACAACGACATCGTAAGCATCCTTCATCGTTACGCCTCCTTTATTGCACCCACGGGGCAGAACTTAGTGCAGCTCCCGCAGTCGGTGCACTTCTCTTCATCCACAATAAGCTTAATCCCGTGCTCTAAAGTCAGAGCCAGAAAGGGGCAGACCCCAACGCAACCTCCGCATGACATGCATAAGTCGTAGTCTACCTTCCTCGGCATAGCATCACCTTCCCTAAATATGGTGCTGAAACTTTTAAAAGTTGTGCAGGAGTTTGAGCATGTGGAATATTTGAGTCGTGGATGTTTATAAAGGGAATGCACAACCGGAGATCCACGACAGTACCTCATGAAAAGAAGCAAAATTTATATGGAATCATAGGAAAATATGGAAATGTCGACCG
>MTME02000072.1:3991-6693 GCA_002011115.2 Candidatus Pyrohabitans sp. JdFR-17 | reverse complement strand
GCCTTGAGGTAGAGCAGTATGAAGCCAATAAACATGAAGAGGCTTCCCAAGTGTGTGTAGATGAGTATCTTCATGGCAGCATAGCTTCTTCGCCTGCCTCCCCAGCCGTTTATCAGGAAGAAGGCGGGGATGAGCACAATCTCCCAGAAAACGTAGAAGAGGAAGAGGTCTAACGCAAGGAAAACTCCCATTAGACCAGCTTCCATGAACAGGAGCAGGGCATAGTAACGCTTGGTGTTCGCTTCTATGTTCCAGGAGGCAAATATGGCTACGACAAAGAGCAGGGCGGTGAGCAACACCAGAGCGATGCTCATCGCGTCCGCGCCCAGGGTGAAGGTAATCCCAAAGTCTGAAATCCATTCCCACGCTTGAGCTGGGAACATCTCCTTCCCGCTCAGGAAGCTGCTCAGCGCCGCGAGGGAGACGAGCAGAGTGAGGAGCGACGTAGCGAGAGCTACAGAGCGCGCTTTGGCAATGCCATAGCGCTCAGCGAAGTAGCTCGCAAAGGCTCCTACGAATGGAATAGCAATGAGATAAGCCAGCATTACGCCGCACCTCCTGTAAGGCGAGCGATTATGAGAAGCAAACTCGCTCCCAGCAGGAGCCAGGAGGCGTAGTCCTGGGTTATGCCTGTCTGAATTCTCCGCATGACTTCACCTGCCTTCGCAGTGGCTTTGCCTATGCCATTCACAAGGCCATCGATGAAGTAGGCATCAATGGCGTTGATAACGGTGCTGGTATCCTTGACCACTTTCGTCGCGAAGAAGAGGTATATGTGGTCTAAGTAGTAGCGGTCGATTAGCAGAGTATGCAGTGGTTTAAAGGTGGTGCGTATCTTCTCTGCTGAAAGCACGGGCTTATAGTAGGTTATCCCCGTAAGCACAATACCCAGGGCAGCAAGAGTTATTGAAAGGCTCATAACAAATCCATGCCCGCCCTCATGGGCTGCGAAGTGCTCCGCGATTTCAGCAGGCAGAGTATTGAGCACAAACTCCTCAAAGCCAGCGAAGCGAACAAAGCCTGAGAAAAGCGCCCCCAGGGATAGGATCATGAGCGGCACCGTCATAACCCTCGGCGCCTCATGGGCATGCTTTACAGCCTCGCTCTCTTTGCCTGTGAAAACTATGAAGAAGAGTCTTGAGATGTAGACAGCGCTGAGCAGCGCCGCGAAGGCGGCAATTATGAAGAGCGGTGTGCTGTACCCATAAACTGCCGCAAGAATGTCGTCCTTGCTCCAGAAACCGCTCCATGGGGGTAAGCCAGAGAGAGACCACGCACCGATGAAAAATGCGGTACCCGTGATTGGCATGCGTTTCCACAGCCCGCCCATGTCGCGAATATCCTGAGAATGCACCGCATGTATCACCGCACCCGCGCTGAGGAAGAGCAGCGCTTTAAAGAAGGAGTGGTTGAGCAAATGGAACACGCCAGCGGCGTAGCCACCGACGCCCAGAGCTAAGGTCATGAAGCCCAGGTGGGAGACTGTGGAGTATGCTATAACCCGCTTGAGGTCTGTCATCACCACCGCGAGAGTCGCAGCCATGAGCGCTGTTATACCCCCTATCCATGCAACCACGAAGAGAGACTCAGGGGTAAAGAGGGGGTAAGCTCTGGCTACGAGGTATACACCTGCCTTTACCATGGTTGCCGCATGTATAAGCGCGCTGACCGTGGTGGGACCCTCCATTGCGTCAGGCAACCATACGTGCAGCGGGAACTGCGCGCTCTTGCCTACCGCTCCGCCAAAGAGGAGAAGCGACGCGAGGGTAAGCGTAGCAGGCGCCGCGCTCGGCGCGAGCTCGAAAAGTTCGCTTAGATTAAGGGTGCCAAACTTGGCGTAGAGCACAAGTATGCCCGCGAGGAGCATGATGTCGCCCACACGGGTGACCAGGAAGGCCTTCTTCGCCGCGCTCGCCGCACTGGGCTTGCGGTACCAGAAGCCTATTAAAAGGTAAGAGCACAGCCCAACCAGCTCCCAGCTGATGAAGAGGAAGACAAGGTTGTTGGCTATAATTAAAGCCAGCATGCTGGCTATGAAGAGGCTTATCTCAGCGTAGTAGCGCTGCACACCGGGGTCACCGTGCATATAGCCCAGGGAGTAAACCACGATGAGAAATCCTACAAAGCTAACCACGAAGAGCATCACCGCCGCGAGGGGGTCTATGAGAAAGCCAAAACGAAAGGCCTCGCTACCCAGCCATGAGATGCCCTCGCTTTCGTACCTGCCAACTGAGAAAACATCGCGAATTGTAAGCAGCGAAACAATCATGGACAAGCCAACAAAAGCTACAGCAACGTAGCCTCCGCCCTCCCTCATGCGCTTGCCAAACAGGAGGATAATCAGAAATGAAATCACTGGAAACAGTGGAATGAGCCACGCCTGTTCTATCATTTCACCACCTCAACTCTTTAATATCCCTAAGGTTGACAGTGCGGAAGTTGCGGTAAAGAGCTAAGAGAATCGCCATACCAACGCCTGCCTCCGCGGCGGCTATTGCTATGGTGAAGGCAGCAAAAGCCTGACCGCTCAGGTTGCCCAGGTAACTTGAGAAAGCCACTAAATTAATATTAGCGGCATTTAGCATGAGCTCAATGCTCATGAGCATTCTCACGGCGTTGCGCGAGGATAGCAAACCATAAGCGCCGATGGAGAAGAGCACCGTCGCCAGGAACACATAGTGGAACACCGTAACGCTCATTTC
>MTME02000072.1:0-3891 GCA_002011115.2 Candidatus Pyrohabitans sp. JdFR-17 | reverse complement strand
GCGCCTGCGATGACCACCGCCGAGATTATGAAGAACACCAGCGAGTCCATCATTGCGTTTCGCCTCCTTGCTCGGGCTCCCTCTCATAACCTGCGAGCTTCCACCAGGGGTAGAAGAGTTCTTCCCGCGAATATTCTGCAAGCTCTATAACCTCATTGTCCCAGGTTAGCGCACCAGTAGGACAGGCTTCGACGCAGAGTCCACAGAACATGCATCTTCCGAGGTAAATTTCGGGATGCTTCTTTTCCTTCTTTATTATGCGATCCTTCACCTTTTTCTCCTCTATCCCCACAACCTTCATCTCTATGGTAGCGTTAGGGCATGCTCGTGCGCAGCTGCCACAGCTTATGCACTTTTTAACATCCAAGCGCTGCCTCCCGCGATACCGCGGCTTCATCACGTCGCGCTGCTCGGGATACTGTATAGTAATGGGAGGCTTGAAGAGATGCTTAAAGGTAACGCTCATTGGCAGCAGATGGGAGAGATTCTTGAGCTTCTGTTTCAGCATCATCATCACCTTAAATACTCAGTATTACACCTGTGATAACCACATTCGCCAGCGCCAGAGGGAGCAAACCCTTCCAGCCGAAGCTGAGCACGTGGTCAACCTTTGTTCGCGTAAGCGTGCCGCGCACCCACATGAGGATGAAGATTATCACGTACATCTTCGCTACAAAGATGCCCACCTGGACTAAATACTTAATCCAGCCCATGTTTTCCACAAGCGGGGAGATTATAGGGAGATGCCAACCGCCAAGGAAAAGGGTCACCACAAGCGCCGAGCCTACGACGAAGTGGATGTACTCAGCGAACATGAACATGGCAAACTTCATCCCACTGTACTCGGTGTGGAATCCCGCGACAAGCTCAGACTCGCTCTCCGGAAGGTCGAATGGTATCCTGCCCATTTCCGCCACGACGGCTGCGAAGAACACTATAAACGCAAGGGGCTGGTAGAAGATGAACCACTTGGGTATTATCCCAAACCATGCCTGGGACTGCGCCGCGACTATATCCTGCGTACTTAGTGAGCCAACTATCGCCACTATACCAATCATGCTCAGCACAAGGGGTATCTCATAGCTCAGGCTTTGCGCTGCAGTTCGCATACCTCCAAGCAGAGAATACTTGTTGTTTGAGCCCCACGCTGCCATCAGGATAGCCATGGTCGAGAGCGACGAAACAGCGGCGATGTAAAGCACGCCAACGCCTATGTCAGCGGCAATGAGCCCGCTCCCTATGCCTATCGCTGCCGCCGGCATAAGGGCGAATAGAAAAGCCGCCATCGGAGCAAGGTTGTACACCAGCTTGTCAGCCTTCTCCGGCACTATGTCCTCCTTGGTCAGGAGCTTTATCATGTCAGCGATGGGCTGAAGCAATCCATAGGGCCCAGCACGGTTGGGGCCATAGCGCACGTGTATGCGCGCTATAACCTTTCGCTCAAGCCAAGTGAGGAAGAGCACATTGAGGGAGAGGAATAGAATAACGGCTACCACGCCTATGAGTCCGCGTATAATGTTCATTATCAGGGGGTTTTCCACGCTCACCATGGTATCACCTGTCTATCTCGCCCATCACAATATCCACACTTGCAAAGTTGACTATCATGTCGGGGATTATCTCGCCAGTAGCGTAGTGGGGGAAAGCAGAGAGATTGCAGAAGGCAGGGCTCCTTATCTTAACGCGGTATGGGTTGGGCGACTTGCCGTCGCTCACTATGTAGTAGGCCAGCTCGCCCTTTGGCGACTCTATGCGAGAGTAAGCCTCACCCTTGGGCGGGCGTATAACCTTGGGCACCTCGGGGGAGCGAACCTCGCCCTCAGGTAAATCGTTGAGTGCCTGCTCTATTATATTTAAACTCTCGAATATCTCGCGGAAGCGCACATTGAACCTGGCGAGGGTATCTCCCGCCTCTTCGGTTACAACCTCAAAGTCAAAGCGGTCGTATATGGAGTATGGGTCATCCTTGCGAACGTCTCGAGCTACGCCGCTGGCGCGCAGCATCGGACCTGTGACGCCGAGCTCAATTGCCAGCTCTGGCTCGAGTACGCCCACACCCTCGCATCTTTTTATGAAAATCTCATTGTTGTAGAAGTAGGTCTTGTAGTCAGCCAGGCGCTCTGGCAGAACGCGAAGGAAGTTGCGCACATTCTCAACCCAGCCCTCGGGCACATCTTCTTTAAGACCGCCTATGCGTAGGAAGTTGTAAAGCAGGCGCTGCCCTGAAACCTGCTCCATTAAATCCAGAACCATCTCGCGCTCGCGGAAGCCGTACATCATCACCGTCCACGCACCAAGGTCTGCGCCGAAGGCGGCTATGAACATTAAATGGTTGGCGATGCGCTGCAGCTCAGAGAGAATAACGCGGAGGTACTCCGCCCGCTCAGGCACCTTCACCCCAAGAAGTTCCTCCACCGCCAGCACGTATGCAAGGTTGTTGGTGATAGAGGATATATAATCCATCCTGTCTGTTAGAGGTAAAAACTGCGGATAGGTGCGCTTCTCAGCGATCTTCTCCACGCCGCGGTGAAGGTAGCCTATCACTGGCTCTATCTTCACCACAGTCTCGCCGCTTAGCGTGGTAACCAGCCTGCACACGCCGTGGGTGGAGGGATGCTGGGGACCTATGTTGAGCACCATGGTTTCAGTTTCGCCCTCCTCAGGCGGTGAAACATCCACCTGGGTCTCCCACATCTCAGCCTCGCCCTCAGAGTACCAGGACATGGGCTCGGTTTTAAAGTCCTTGCGTAGGGGGTGACCCTTAAAGCTCTCCGGCAGAAACATGCGCTTCAGGTTGGGGTGTCCCTTGAAAATTATACCCACCATGTCGTAAGCTTCGCGCTCATGCCAGTCTGCAGCGCGGTAGAGAGGCACCAGGCTCGCAATCTCAGGATTTTCGCGGGGAAGCTCTGCATTTATCTGCATTAACTCTCTTCTCGGGTAGCTCCATATGTGATAAACAGCCTCTATTCTATCCTCGTAGTCCACACCAGAGATGCAGGAAAGGTGATCAAAGCCAGAGCTCTTTAAAAACTCCGCCACAGGGTAAAGGTCCTCGCCCTTTATCCTCACCTGAAGTCTGCGTGGGCGTCTCAGCTTGGCTTCCAGAATCTTCTCACCGAATTTTGACTTTAGCGTATCCAGAAGCCCGTGCTTAACTTCCTGCGCCTCCTCTACCTTCTCCTCTTTCGCTGGTTTCTCCTCTGCCATGGCGCTACCTCTTTATCTTGCCCTCTTTGATCTTTTTCTGGAGCTTTACTATCGCATCGATTAGCGTCTCAGGGCGCGGAGGACATCCAGGCACGTACACATCGACGGGAATAACCTCATCCGCACCGTTCACAACACTGTAGCTGTCGTAGAAGGGTCCTCCGCAGATCGCGCACTCGCCCATGGCGATGACATACTTTGGCTCAGGCATCTGCTCATAGAGTCTGCGCACATTGGGCGCCATCTTCTTTGTGATGGTGCCCGCGACTATCATCAGGTCCGCCTGCCGAGGAGTAGCGCGGAAAAGCATGCCAAAGCGCTCAAAGGCGTCATAGCGCGAGCAGCCGGTGGCCATCATCTCTATGGCGCAGCACGCTAAGCCAAAGGTGAGAGGCCACATCGTGTAGGGTCTCGCTTTGTCAAATACAAGACGGTCGAGCTTCGTCAGTATAACATTGGGAAGCTTTACCTCCATCCACGCATCCACTCCAGTGCACCTTTCTTCCATGCGTAGGCAAGGCCTAACGCAAGCACAGCGATGAAGATTATCACCTCAACCGTGGCGAAGAAACCAAAGCTTCGATACGTCATCGCCCAGGGGTATAAGAACACCGTCTCTACATCGAAGATGACGAATAACAGAGCATACATGTAGTACTCCACATTGTGCTGAACCCACGC
>MTME02000071.1 GCA_002011115.2 Candidatus Pyrohabitans sp. JdFR-17 | reverse complement strand
ATCATAAGGCGGAGTACCACTCATATGTAACTTCTAGATTTTTTCGACAACCCCAGGCTCACAGAAAAGATAAAAAAGAGGGGCAAGTATTGACCCTGCCCCATTACAGACTCAGCTCCAGGGAATCGCCCTGCTCAATGTCGCTGAGAAACTCCTCCAAGTCCTGCACTTCCTGGATGAGGGCGTCGATTTCTGCATCGTCCTCGTTTATCATGGGTTCAGGTGCAGCTGTTTCTGCCTCGCCTAGCGCAGGTGCTACGGCTGTGCCCACCTTCTGCTGTGGCTTCGAGGTGCATCCCGGGATGATGAACACCAGAAAGAGGATGCCCAGCAGAGCTAGCCTAGCTCTCATTCTGAGCACCTCCGTAGGTGACCTCTTCTGCGCTCCAGTCAGCTTCTGCCTTTGCGGTGCGGTACGTGCCCTCGCCGCTGAGTATCGCCACACCTGCGCCTCTCGCCCTTATCTCAAGGTTTGTGCCCTCGACGCTCACGTACAGGTCTCTGCCCGAAATTCTTGCTCGCCCAAAGCCGAAATATGTAACACTGCCGTCGCTGTTCTCCTGCTTCTCCCCTTCGCCAGCTACATGAACTGTTCCATTAGCCACCTTAACGGTGAGGTTGCCGTCCCCCTTCACAAAAACGCTACCTTTGCCCTGTATCACTGCGCTGCCGTTGCCCTTTGCATACAGGAAGCCTATACCCTTTATCTCCAGCTCCGCTTTCTTCATCTCCCTGAGAATCTGCTTCAGGTCTTTGAACATCTCGCGTATGTGCTTGTTTGCCTCCCTGATTAAGGCGTTGGCTTCTCTGAAGAGCTTGTGAGCGTCTTCTGGCGAAGAAATCTCGGCGAACTTCTCCTTTGCCTTGTCCCTCTTCTCCTTGGCTAAGCTGAGGTGCTCTCTGTAGTCTGCGAGCAGTGCTTCAAGCTCAGTGGTGTCGTAGCCTTCCTGCTTGAGTACATCTACTCTGGATTCGAGTTTCTCTCCTATTTCTTCTCCTCTCTCGAGGACGCGGTCTATTCGCGAGATTATGATTTTACCTGTGATCTTCTTTATCTCCACTCTCGCTTCTTTCCACTTCTCCCTGACATCCTTGGCTGTGCTAACCAACTGCTCTCTGTTCTCAGCCTGCTCCGCTTCCTGCTTTTTCTCTTCCAGATAGCTTATGTAGCTATCCAGCGTCTCCGCAATCTCTGCCTTCTCCTCTTCGCTTAATGCTCTTGCTATGTCCACCCTCGCCTTGACCATTTCGAGGTGGGCGACCATCGCATCGATGCTGCGCAGCAGGAAGTTCTTAGCCTTATCGAAGGGCACCCTATCACGTTTCCCCATCTCCTTCATCTTTAGGTAATCCTGTCTTGCGCTCTTGTACGCCTCTAAGGCTTTAAAGTAGTGTGTCTTAGCAACCTTGTATCGCTCTTCCACCTTTCCCATAGGTGGCAATGCATAGCTTACTGGAAACAGGCTCAGCACAAGCATTGCCGCCAGGGCGATTGAGATTGTTTTTTTCGCCTTCATTTTTTCTCACCTCCACCACCAACTCCAACCTCAGTTAATATAAGCTTACTTTCGATGTGGGCAAATTTAAAGCTTTATAATACTTTATTTTAGTTTATTAGTTTCATATTTTATTTATTTTACTTCATAGAAAATTATTTAATGGGCAAAAGGATTAGTAATCCCATATGAGAATATTGCTAATTCTCCTCCTCAGCCTGCCCTTAGCGTATGCTGCCCAGATTTACGGCACCCTGTACAGCTGGGAAACCTTTGAGCCTCTCAACGACGTGGTGGTGGAAATAAACACCACACCCGAGCAGGTGCTTGTGTCAAGAGACGGAAGCTACTCTTTTTCGGTGCCGGATGGGAGCTACTTGCTAAGGGCTAGGTACTACGAGAACAACCTTCTGAAACTTGAGGCAGAGGAAGTAATTGAGGTGCCCCAGAATGGTAGCTACAGGATAGACCTGATACTCTTCCCAACTTTTGAGGAGGAATTTCTCTTCGATGATATAGATGTGAGCATCCTTGAAGAGGGAAAGCAGAGCAATAGCTACCTGTTCATAATAATAGCCATTTTCCTTATTTCGGCGATTTTTGCGGGCTATCTTTACCTGAAAAATAGAGAGAAAGAGGAAGAGTCTGAGCCCCTGCCTGAGGACCTCGTCCAGGTGCTTGAAATTATCAAAAGCGAAGGCGGAAGGGTGAAGCAGAGCGAGCTTAGGAAAAGGTTGGGGTGCTCCGAAGCAAAGCTCAGCTTAATGCTCACTGACCTAGAGCACAGAGGCAAAATTAAGAAGATTAAAAAGGGCAGGGGAAATATTGTCATTTTAAAGTGAATCACTTCTGCTGTTTGCTGGGCGTAGGAATGAACTCCACGCTTGGATGGCGCTTTGTTATGGGCTGTGGATAAAGCTCCATCAGAGAATAAACCTCCTCGGGCACTGAGGTACTAACATTTAGCCCAAGCTCTCTTGCAACGTCCACGGTTATGGGGAAATCGTGGGTCCACCTTCCCTCGGTAAGCACCCTCGCAAGCTCTCTGGCTTTGTCTTCACTGTATCTCTCCTTCAGGAGTTCAAACACAAAATCCTGAATCTGCCTTATCGCCTTTTCCGCGATGTCCGCCATTATCAGCGTCTCGTCTTTGACCTTGTCCACACCCTTCTTTTCCACTGCCTTCAGCACCGAAGGTGCTGGAAATTCCTTAATCTGCGGGTCAATGGGTCCAAGCACCGCATTTGGGTCCATGAGTATCTCGTCCGCTGCGAGAGCTATCAGCGTGCCCCCGCTCATGGCATAGTGGGGCACTATCACAGTGGTCTTAGCCTTGTGCTCCTTTATCGCCCTGGCTATTTGGCTAGCGGCAAGCACTAACCCTCCTGGGGTGTTTATTATCAGGTCTATGGGCTTGTCCCCAGGCGTGGAGCGTATCGCCCTGAGCACCTGCTCCGAGTCGTCTATATCAATAAACCTGTAGAATGGGATGCCGAATAAACCAATGCTCTCCTGCCGGTGAATGAGGGTTATCACATTGCTTCCTCGCTTCTCCCCCAGCTTCCTGAGTAGCTTCTGCCTCGCAGCTTGAAGACTGCGGTGCTGAAGCTGCGGCCCAAGCACGAGATAGAATATGAACAGCCACCAAATGAAGGAGCCGAAAAATCCAGTGTAGTCCTGCATAATAATACTATTTAGGGTAGCCGGAGATATATAGGTAACGATTATTTCAAAGCTCAATCCTCTCCAGAATCCTCTTCTCTTCGCCGGTTATCTCCGCCTCGATGTGGAGGTAATCCTTGAGCCCTGACTCCAGCACCCTGGGCTTTAAAAGCTCATCAATCTGAAATATTCCCGCCGAGTTGCTCATCTTTATCTTGATTTTCAGGGGTATGTCTTCGCCCTCCCTCACCTCAACGCCCTCAATTGCCATCGCCGAAACGCTGTGTATGTCGATCTTACCCTTTGAGAAGGGTATCCTCGCTCTTCCACCAGCGATGTCGAGGGCGTCGGCTACTGTAACGATACCCGCCTCCAGGGTGAGGGGTTTAACGCCCACCTCATGGCTCGAAATAGCGTGCAGAACCTCGCTCACCACTATGGCCTTGGAGCGCTCATCATAGACACCCTCGAGAAGTTCGTTGAGAAGCTGAAAGGCTATAGCGGTGCCGTACTCGACGTGATTTACTCTGTGCACCACCATGCCTATGTCGTGAAACACAGAGGCGAGCACCACCACAACCTCTGCGTCCTCCTCGCTTAGGTGATGGTCTTTGACAACGCCCGGCTTTAACCCATGCTTCACAAGCACGCGGAGCATCTTTAATGCGATATTGGCTACGATTTTAGAATGTACATATCCATGGTCGTTGTAGCCCAGCCTCGCTATCGCCGTGACGTTCGCCGCTTCGATGTAGGCTCTTATCTTCTCACTCCCGTCTATCCTCCTAACCACTTCGCGGAGCTTCTCATTTTTATTGAATGGTATATTGAAGGCCATATGTTTTACCTCCCTGTAAAGAAGCATAGCTCACTGGTTTTTATCCCCAGAGAGCGTAGATTGACGATACCACCGATTATCTGAAATATGGATAGCGCTGCACCTGCCAGCATAACCCTGCCATGGTGCTTTATATACTCCCACCTGCCTTTGAGGATTAGGAAAGCAAGCACAGCGCCGAAGGTGAATAAAATGAGAAGGAAGCTGCCCAGGTATGCGTGAGGAGTGGAGAAGGGAGAGAAACCAGTTTCTGAGATGCCGAGTATACCCAGAGGATACACCACAAAGAGAAGTGCAACAAAGCTTCTGCCCATGTTCACGTGCACATTGCGCCTGAACCAGTAGAATCTGCTGCGCTTCCCTGCGATGAGCATCATCCGCGAAAGGCCCAGGTAGGCAGTGGCGTAGCACAGAAGCACTGCGATTGCACCTACCACAGGGTGGATGAGGGAATAGGTTGGCATCAATTTAATATCTTCTTTGCGGGAATATATATACCCTTAAGGTGTATTCGGGAAGTGGAGAGGCTGAAGCATGAAAATAGAACCCATAGCTAGCGATTCAATGGGCACGAGAAGCATGGCTACCTATATAGAGACAGGCGACGTGAAGGTGCTCATAGACCCGGGCGTTGCTTTGGGACCAAGAAGGTATGGGCTTTCTCCTCATCCCCTAGAGTATCAGAAGCTGGAGGAGGACTGGAAGCTGATTAAGAGCTTGGCAGAGCGCAGCGATGTGCTTGTGGTTACCCACTACCACTACGACCACCACTCGCCCGAGGAGCCTGAGATATATGAGGGCAAACTTGTGCTCCTGAAGCACCCAACGCAAAATATCAACCTGAGTCAGAAGCGCAGAGCTAGCCATTTCCTTGAGAAACTGGGAGAGCTTCCAGAGAGCATAGAGTACTGCGACGGCAGGAGCTTTGCCTTCGGCGAGACTGAGCTGGTGTTCTCCAAACCTGTGTACCACGGTACCAACCCCAGGCTGGGGTACGTCACTGAGGTAGCGATTTGCGATGGCGAGGAGTGCTTCGTGTTCAGCAGCGATGTGGAAGGTCCTAGCATAGACGAGCAGGCTGATTTTATACTCCGGCAGAATCCGAGCATAGTGTACATCGATGGACCAATGAGCTACATGCTTGGCTACCGCTACGCCCAGGCGAGCTTGGATAAGTCGGCGGAGAACCTGGTAAAGATCCTGGAGGAGACTCGAGTAAAGACGCTCGTACTGGACCACCACTTGCTGCGCGATTTAGAGTGGAAGCAGAAGCTCAGCAGGGTTTTTGAAGTCGCGGAAAAGCTGGGCAAGAGCGTGATGAGCGCGGCGCAGTTCGCAGGCAAAGAAGAGCTTATGCTCGAGGCGAAGCGAAAGGTGCTATATGAAAAGTTTCCAGTGGAGTAGCTTTACGTTTGATGGGATACTCTAGTATACGATCGTATACTGTATGATACGATAGTTTAATAAATGATACGGTCGTATAATGAATTAATTCTATGAGGGTGTGAATCATGTTATCAGAATGGAGAAGGTTTAAAGGTTGGGTAGTACTGGAGCATTTTTTAAAAAATCCAAACACAAAAATACACACAAAAGAATTGTCAAGGATATTGAAAATATCACCTAGAACAGCCGGAGAATATCTAAAAACTTATGAAAAAGACGGAATTTTAAAAAGAGAATCTGTGGGAAATATGTCATTATATTCACTAAACAATAATTCTTATCTTGTCAAAAGCCTGAAAAAAACATATTTCTTAATTCAGTTAAACGAGTTAGAAATAGAAGACTTTGTAAATAAAAATGAAATCATAAGCCTTGCTGTCTATGGTAGCTTTGCTTCAGGCGAGTACACAAAAAATAGCGACATAGATTTTATAATAATTTCTCCAAAGAAAAAGCTGAATTTGGGCAAGTTAAAGGTCCTCGAAAATATTTTCAATACAGAGATCGATGTTCAGATTTACACTCTTGGAGAATGGAGAAAGATGAGAAAAGAAAATAAAGAATTTGTGGAACATGTAAAATCGACTTATGTACTGATTTACGGTGCAGAGTTATGATTGACGATTGCTTTGATAGGGGGCTTTTAAGAAAAAGTGTTGTTTCACAAAACAAAATAATTAATTCTTTAAAACTTTCTGAAAAGTTTCTAAAATCTGCGAAAGCAAATCTTGAAATAGGAGAATATGAGATGAGTTTTATTGCATTATATAGCTCCATGTTTCATTCTGCAAGGGCTCTACTCTTTTCAAAAGGTGTAACTGAAAGGAGCCATAAGTGTATGATTGATTATCTTCTTAAGGAAATAAATAATCAAGAAATTGTGGATATTCTTGAAGTGATGGACAGTTACAGAATAATGAGGCATAAAGTTCAATATGTAGGCAGTTTAGTCTCTAAATCGGATGTAGAAGAAGGAATAAGAGATGCTGAAAGATTGCTAAAAGTAGTAAGAAAAGAGTTAAAAAGCATATATTGAGAAGTATCACATATTGTTATTGTTGATTTCCTCTATTTCACTCTAACACATAGAGGCAAAATTTTTATTCCGCTGCGGCTACTTCTCACCATGGACTTCACCGAGCTTGTTGAATTGGACAAACGCTGCGTCGCCCAGACCTATGCCCGTCAGCCCGTTGCGCTGGTTGAAGGCAAGGGTGCAGTGGTTAAGGACATCGCCGGCAAGGAGTACATAGACTGCATTGCCGGCATAGCGG
>MTME02000070.1 GCA_002011115.2 Candidatus Pyrohabitans sp. JdFR-17 | reverse complement strand
ATTGGCTCTGAAAAGAAATGTTCACGTTTTGGTGGAATTCGTCGACAACCCCTGTGAGCCTCATCCCAATAAATAAAAATACTTGCAGTATTAAACCTCTTGTATGCTCGCAACATTCGTTTTGGTGTTGATAAACATCCTAGTCTACCTATTCTTCGCTACCGAAGCTTCTTCCCCTTTCACAATAAAGGAATTCTCCCCTGCTATGGCGCTGACTATTGAGGCTTTGAAAGAAGGTGAATTCAACAGACTGATAACCAACTTCTTCTTCCACTTTGATTTCCCTCACCTTGGATACAACATGCTATTTTTATTAATCTTCGGAAGCAGATGCGAGGAGATATTCGGCACCCGGAGGTTTCTGCTAATCTACTTTATCTCAGGCATCTTCTCCTCACTTTCAATCTTCTTCTATCCACAGGGCAGCGCCCTGGCAGGCGCATCCGGAGCAATCTTCGGCTTGCTTGGTAGTGTGCTTATTGCTCAGCGCACCATCTATGCTCACGGCTTCGTTACCTCGCTGCTCTACGGCATGGTGTTCTTCATCATAGCTGTTACCACAGGCTTCATGGCCCATCTTCTCGGCCTAATAATGGGCTTTGTGCTCGGGTACATATTCACCTACGGTGAGGAGAGCCCCAGCGGATAAGCCTCTCCAGCTTTGCCCTTTCATCGCGGGAGCCGAAGACTATGAGCACGTCATTGGGTGAGAACCTCTCCCCTGGTGAGGGGTTGTGGATTATCTTCTCTCCTCGCGCTATTGCAAGAATCGTCGCCCCGGTGCGCTCCCTTACCTTGAGCTCAGAGATACTCTTTCCCACGGCGAAATCTCCCTCGGCAACGTATATTTCGTCGATAACCTCCCCCTCCCTCATCCCCTGGAGTATCCTGCTCTTTGCACTGCTCTCGCCTCTGAGCACGCCTTCGCTGCTGAAAACACTTTCCACCATCTTCTCCACACCATGGTAGAAATTTCTGACAGTGCGCCACGAGAGGTAGAGCCCAACGAAGAAAAGGAAAAGCACCGCCAGGGAAATCGCAGCGCCGTTGGTTGTGAGGTAACCAAGAAGAGGTGGGAGGAAGTAGAGGGCAGAGAAGAGGAGCACAAGAAGGATAGCGAGGTTCCTGAAGGTGGCCCTTAGAAGGTCGCTGCTAATTGGTAGATACCTCCTTCCCAGGAGGTTTATCAGGATGTCCACGATATCAATAACCCGCTGAAGCGCCAGGTAGAGGGGCGGGAGTATTAAAATGAAGGTTGCCATAAAGATGAGCTCACTGCTGAGATGAAGCGCCACACCTGCGTACTCTACAGCCTTTAAGATTAAGAACACAAGGGTGAGGTTGATGAAAACCCGAAGAGCTTTTTTCTTTATGAGGGTGTACTCCTCGCCTCTCCCTGAAAGCTTATACTTAGCCTGGCTCAGCCACATCGCAGAGTAGCTGAAGAAGTTCTTCACCGTCGAGGGGGCAAGCCTCTCAAGCAGCAGAGCTATGCTCCTTGAGGACTTCAATGAATAGGGTGCGACGAAGGTGGTGATAGCTGCGACAGCTACAACAATCGGATAAAGAAAGCTGCTTGCAACGCCCAAATCTATACCCTGCTTCACTATTGCAAAGGAAAACTCGCCTATTGGCACCAAACCTAAGCCAACCGCCAGCGAGGTCTCGCCTCGCACGCCGAGTAGGTAGCACGGCAGGCTTCTGCTTGCCACCTTGGCAAAGAGGGTCACCGCAGTCACTGCGACAACGACGGGGAAATACTGGAGGAGGTACCTTATGTCGATGAGCATTCCCACACTCACAAAGAAGAGCATAACAAACATGTCCCTTATGGGCGAGACGCTCCTAACAATTCTCTCAGCGAGAAGGCTCTCAGAGACTATCGCCCCCATCACGAAGGCGCCCAGAGCTAGAGAAAAGCCAAGCATCTGCGCAAATACGGCAAATGAGAAACACAATGCCAGGGCGGTAATGAGGAGCACCTCACCGGTGCCACTCCACCTCTCAACCACTTCCAGCAAAGCGGGGACAACCTTTACCCCCAGCACGTAGGCGATGAAGAAGAATAGGAGGATTTTCGTCACAACCTCCAGCGCCACCTGAATAGAGAGGGGGGTGAGAAGGGAGATACCTGAAAAGAGGGTTAGAAGCACAACCGCGGCAACGTCCTCCACCACGAGGATACCCAGCATTATGGGCGCATACTCCTTATGGAGGAGCGCTCTGTCTGTTAGCAGTTTAACAACAATAGCGGTGCTGCTTACAGCAAGGGCGGCGCCTAAAAACGCTGCATCTATGGCGTTAAATCCCAGTGCAATGCCCAGCGTCTGTCCAATGCCAAGGAGGAAGAGCACACCAGAGACCGAGGCGATTAGAGATATAGCCCCAACCTTGCGGAGCTTTCTTATGTTGAACTCCAGTCCCAGGGAGAACATGAGGAGCACTAACCCAAGATCGGCGAAAGCGTTGACAATCTCCAGGTTCTTAACCAGCTTTAAAGCGTAGGGTCCAGAGGCAGCGCCCGCGAGGATATAGCCAAGTACAACCGGCTGGCGAAGCCGCGAGAAGGCTGCGCCTATGGCAAAGGAAAGGAGGAGGACTACAGCCAAGTCACGCAGGATGAGCATCTCTAACCCACAAGCTCCTTGAGCTTCTCAATTTCTTCAAATTTACCAGCTGCAATTAGCACATCCCCTGCTTTAATTTCTGTGTCTGCGCTTGGGTTTGGGATGGTCTCCTCGCCTCTCACGATCGCAATAACACTCGCTCCGGTGCGCCGCCTTATGTCCAGCTCCCCAATGGTTCTTCCTGCAACCTTTCCAGCGCGAATCCACTCTATTTTCACCCTACCAGCGAGGGCACTGCTCAGCGCTTCCACGGGTGTGGGTTTGAAGTACGCTCCAGCCAGGATTAACCCCACCTTCCTCGCCAGCTCGTCGCTAAGGGTTATTATTACAGGTTCCTTTCCAGCCTCCTCGTAGTAAATTTCCCTACGTCCATCCTCGTGCACCACTATATCGAGAGTGCTTTCCTCGCCCAGCTTCAATGTGTACTTCTTTCCCACTCCCGGCAGCTCAGCCTCAAATATCTCCTCCATAATAGCACCTCCTCCTATCTTTACTCTTCCACCTCATCCTCCTCCATGCTTTTGCATATCAGAAAACCTCTGGCACGCTCTGCATATTTATACTCATGCACCTTTTTCCAAAACATTTTGGAGTGGTTGGGGTAGAGCAGGTGTGCCATTTCGTGGATGAGCACATAGTCCAGAACCCATTCTGGCATGTGTTTCAGCCTTTCGCTCAGTCGTATTATCTTCCGCTTAGGATTGCAGCTTCCGAAGCGGGAGGTCATCCTCTTAGAAAATTCTATCCTCTCCACCTTTAGCTTGCCACCAAAATAGCGCCGGTTTAGAGCTTCAAACTTCCTGCGCAGGTACTCGTCGTCCCTCTTTCCGCCAAGCTTTCTCTTCATCTTCTCCACAAAAAACTCAATCCAGCGCTTCTCTTCGCTCTTTGTGACACTTGCAGGTATGTAGACGAGAAGCTCCCTCCCTCTAAGCTTAGCCTCCACTGTTTTCTTCCTTCTCGGGCTTCGTATAACCCTGACTGAGAAATCCATAAAGGTAGGTGTCTCTCGTGGGAAATAAGGTTTTCGTATTAATTACACTTATAAAACACCACGAAGCCAGTAGTAACAGCTAAAATGCCTCCCCTACTTCCTGAACACTATACCTGCGTATGCCACGACGCTTCCGTAATCGCCGGTAACATCACCGCTGTTTCCATACTTCAGAAGCTCAGCCCGCGTTGCGCCTCGCTGCTTAGCCGCAGCTATAGCCGTTGCTATTGCGCCGTAGCCGCACGCTGAGATGTTGTGCTCATACACGCGCCTGAGAAACTGCGCCTCATCCAGCGCAAGAATTGCCTCTATCGCGAGCATGTCCTTCTGCTCCGCCAGGGAGGCGCTCTCGTAGTGGGTGAAGTCGCTGGATGCGAGGATCAGAATGTCCTTCTCAACCTCGGCTAAACAAGAAGCGATTTCTCTCGCCACATCCAAATCCTGAAGCCCCAGCGAGATAGCCACAAACTTGAAGTCGCCATAGATGTATTGCAAAAAGGGAAGCTGAACCTCTATGCTGTGCTCGTACGCATGCGCAGTCTCGTCGCTGTCGATAACACCGCAACTCTTCCAGAGGTGCTCAGCAAGCTCGCAGTCACACTTCACTGCGCCTAGAGGGGTTTCCCAGTCCTGCCTTGAGACAGCAACCAAGCTGCCCATACCTGTGTGGTTTGGGCCGAGAATTACCACGCTCTCGGGCTTCTCCTGAATAGCTAAAGCATAGTACACATGCGCTGCCTCGTAGCCAGAGTATATGTAGCCCGCGTGAGGCACGACAGCGGCGACAATATTGCGAGGTGCCACTTCCTCGAGTACAGGAAGCTTCCCCGGACCGAGCGTGTGGAGAAAACAGCGTTCAATCTGCTCAATTAAAGCTTCTCGAGATGCTGGATAAAACTGCCCGGCCACTGCGGGGATGCGCATGAATAATAGATTTGCCCTCCTCCCCTAAATAGTTTGTTATACTTCGCCCTCAAACTCCTCCAGGGGCATGAAATTCTCCACATCCATTCCTTTCGCTCTGAGAATTTCTCTAGTGAGGAGCCAGTAAACAAGAGCCAAGGCTTTTCTGCCCTTATTGTTGGTGGGAATCACTATGTCAACGCCCGCGGCGCTGTTGTCGGTGTCGCACAGAGCTACGACGGGTATACCTATCTCACCAGCCTCGCGCAGTGCCTGCTCATCGCCGCGCGGATCGGTAACGAGAAGCACATCGGGCTCAACGAAGTGCTTCAGATTCGGGTTTGTGAGCGTGCCCGGAATAAAGCGACCCGCTATCGCCTTTGCCCCAACCAAGCGAGCCAGCTGCTCTATTGGCCTCTTACCGTACTGGCGCCGTGAGACAACCAGGATCCTGCTAGGCTCGAACTTCGCAAGGAACTTCGCCACTGTGGCGATGCGCTCGTCCGTCTTCTTTACGTCCAGCACGTACAGCCCGTCAGGACGAACGCGGTATATGTAAGGCATCATATCTGCGTTCTTCTGCTGCGTTCCTATATGCACTCCCGCCGCGAGATAGTTATCCAGAGAGGTAAGCTTCGTTTCCATACTATGCCTCCTTTCAAAATTTTGGAAGTCTTGCAAGCTTCGCTCTGCTTTGGGTAAGCTCTTCTGCAATGCGAATAAGCTCATTGAGCTTTGCTATTCTCTCCCCGCCGATAACACCTGTCTTAATTATTGGGATGTTGAAAGCCACGGCGAGGTGAGCTATGCTTTCATCTGTGGTTTCGCCGGAGCGATGGGAAATCACTGGGGTAAGCTTCTCGTTCTTCGCCAGGTTTATCGCCCTGAAAGTATCTGTGAGGGTGCCGCACTGGTTGGGCTTTATCAGTATCGCATTCGTAGAGCCCTTCTCTATACCCTGCCTTAGCCTATCCACATTTGTGACATAAAGGTCATCGCCACAAATGAGAGCTTTAACGCGAGAAGTAAGCTGCGCAAAGGTTTCAAAATCCTCCTCCTGCACAGGGTCCTCAACATAGTACAGGTCGTAATCTTCTATTAAGCTAGCGATGTAGTCCACCTGCTCCTCGGGTGTGCGCTCCTTACCTTCGCGGGGGTAAACGTAGCGCTGTTTCTTTTCATTCCAGAACTGGCTCGCTGCCACGTCCAAACCCATGCGTATCTTAACCCCCGTCTCCTGTGCTACGAGGTCACACACCTCGCTCAGCACATTGAGGGCTTCCACATCGCTTATCGCCGGCGCCCATGCACCCTCGTCGCCCTTACCGAGGGTTCCGCTGCTGCGTTTGACAAGCTCGCCTTTAAGCTTCTTGTGAACCTCTGCGTTGGTGCATATCGCTTCGGCAATGTCCCTCGCACCTACAGGAATAACTAAGAACTCCTGAATATCAGTGGCGTTGTTCGCGTGAGCTCCACCGCCAATAACGTTGCCCAGAGGATAAGGAAGCTCACAGGAGAAGTTGCCTCCCAGAAATTGAAATAGAGGTATGCCATATGAAGCTGCCGCAGCTTTTGCGTTCGCAAGCGACACCGCAACGGCGGTATTGCCGCCGATGTTTGAAAAATTGTCAGTGCCGTCAATCTCTCGCAAAGTGCGGTCTATCTCCTCCTGATTTATCGCATCCATGCCCCGAAGCTCGGGAGCTATGGTCTCCTCCACCTCAATTATCGCTTTGTCAACCCCCCCATCTGGAAAAGCCATTGCCTCATACTTGCCTGTGCTCGCTCCACTCGGAGCAGCACACCTGCCAACGGCATAGTCGGTTATGACATCAACCTCAATTGTCCAATTTCCACGAGAATCTACAATTTTCCTCGCCTTGACATCCTCTATTATCGTTGGGATCATCCTTCTTCACCCAGCAGCTTCTTCTCCGGCATTCGTCTGCGTACACTTATGGGTATAACACCCTTCTCCAGCTCTTTGATTGCTATTATTATCGGGTCCTGCATGTCCTCCGAGATTCTTATCAGCGGAGGAGCACCCATGGAGAGCTGCAATGCTCTGGCGCCTATGATGCGGGCTTTCTCATACTTCGTGAGCTTCACGCTTTTTCCTCCTTTTGCTGTGCGGGGAGGGGGTATGGGGCCGCTGAGATTTGAACTCAGGTCACCAGCACCCCAAGCTGGGAG
>MTME02000069.1 GCA_002011115.2 Candidatus Pyrohabitans sp. JdFR-17 | reverse complement strand
AGGAAGCGCTCTATGAAGTGCTCCTCGCACAGAGCTAAGCGGTAGCTTCTCAGATTGATAATTGCCTGCTTCGAGCATTTGCTGCAGCGCATTCAACCACCTGAAATAGCGGAGATTATCTCCAGGGTTTCTCCTTCCTTAAGGCGGTAGTCCTCAGTGACAAGTTTATTCCCCACTTTAGCGACCACGCCTTCGAGGCTTAAGCCGAGCATTTGAATTGCCTGTTTAACACTTGTACCTGCCTCTACGGTAACCTCTCTGCCTCTGTATCTCACCGTTGCCGCCATAGGGAAGAGTATCATGAAGAAAGGTAAAAATTTTTGGGTGATGTGAGGCGAAAAGTTTTTGTTATACTTTTTTAATATTACTTAATTAAGTTAGTTCACCCATGGTTACTCAGAATCAGCAGTAAAAATTCCTGACGGACAGAGATAACCGCCGATATTGCTTTTCCGTACACTATTAAAATTAAGGCAGGTGAGAGAGATGGGTGATGAAGATGACAGTCATAGGAAAGCATATTATTGCGGAACTCTACGGCGTGAAAAAGGAGCTGATTTCGTATGAGGATAAGGTGAGGGAGATTACAGAACGCGTCGTAGAGGAGGCAGGGCTTACAAAGATAGGCTCAGTATACAAACAGTTTGAACCCTACGGTGTTACCGGCGTGGTGCTGATTTCAGAGTCCCACGTGTCGCTGCACACCTGGCCAGAGTATGAGACTGTCAATCTCGACATCTTCACCTGCGGGGACCCCAACAAGACAGAGAAAGCCTTCAAGCTATTCTTAGAACAGTTTAAGCCCAAGTCATACAAGCACTATGTTCTAACAAGGGGATAACCTTGAGAAGTCGCACAGAGGTACAGCTGCTTCAGAGGCTCAGTCGTGGCTCTGCCTCGGTGTGGGAGCTTCTGGATGCTCAGGATTCCTCGCTTAGAGGATTTTATGCTGCCCTCGAAGAGTTGAAAGAACGCGGTTTGATAGAGATAGCTGGTGGTAAAGTCTCCCTCACGCATGCAGGCATGGAGCGGGCTTCTCAACTTAAGGCGAAGTTTTTTGATTTTAAGTGCAGTGCATGCGATGCAAAGGGGTATGTTATACCTCCCGATTTTGAGGAGGTTGCCAGAGCTTTTTATAAAATTGCAGAGCGCCGCCCTTTGCCAGTAGAGGACTACGACCAGGGGTATATCGCGCCGGAGGATGTACTTAGGCGTGTTGCCTTCATGTACGAGCGGGGCGACCTAGCGGCGAGCGAGATTCTTGTTATTGGCGATGACGACCTGCTCAGCATAGCCGCCGCTTTAACTGGCTTACCCTCCCGCGTTATAGCCATAGACATAGATGAACGCCTGGTGAGCTTCATAAACAGCGTTGCAGAGGAGCATAATCTAAACCTGGAGGCGAGAAGCTATGACGTGCAGGAGCCCCTGAGCGAGGACCTTGCCCGCAGCTTCGACGTATTCGTCAGCGACCCCGTTGAGACCATCGAAGGCATAAAGTTATTCCTTTCACGGGGCGCCGCCTCGCTGCGCGGCGAGGGAAGCGCCGCCTACTTCGGCTTAACCACGCTGGAAGCCTCGCGGAAAAAGTGGTATGAGATACAGCGCATGCTTCACGAGATGGGCTTTGTGGTTACAGACATACGTCGCAGGTTTAGCGTGTATCCCTGCGAGGATACCAACTTCTTCCGCTACCAGGATAAGCTGCCAATAGTGAAAAAGCTTCGCGTGCCCTGCGACTACCACTGGTTTAGGTCTGCGCTTTACAGAATAGAAGCCATAAGAGAACCAGAACCGCTGATTACGGGTAAAATCAAGCTGGGTGATAAATTTTACCACGATGAAGAGTGCTGGGCGACGCCTGAGTAGAGCAGTGGGGTTTCCTTATCATCTATGTGTGGGTGGCGAGGGTATAAGTGACGATTAATGTGCTATAAAGGTTTTGTTGATTACTTGATAAATTATAAATTTAAGAAGTTTATGTAGAAGTTAAAAGACAAAAAATACTGATTAAGCCCAAATCACTAACAAGGAAGGTTAAAGAGATTGTAAAGAGTAAGTCTTCGGTTAAAGAGCTTGACGAGCTGTATCAAGCGTGGAGAGTTGAACATAGAGAAAATATTTATTGATGCAAATATATTCCTTCATTTAATTATTTAGTTTTTACCTCAATAGGATTCGTACATCTTGGATTTGAGCATCTTGCTATTTTTAAATTACGGTAATAACCTATAAAGTGTCCACAACTAGGACATAAAAAAGCTTTATGGAGCTCATGGACTGTCTGACAAAAGCTTTTTACTTCCTCCATAGACACTTCTTCAACTAACATATTGTTGTGAGAGAGAAGATTACCCATAATTATTGTTCTCCTAAGTTCTCGAAAGGCATATAAAATTTTTGATTTGAGAACACTATCTTTTAACAATTTTTTTATCCTTTTCTCAGCTGGATCAAGCAGTTCTGATACAACATATCTACCACGCCTTTTAAAAACAATAGGGACTTGCAATTTCTCACAAATTTCTTCCAGAAGCCATTCCAAATATTTGCGACATTCATTACCAGCACCGTCCTTATCCCCACTACTTATTTTATGCTGTATCCTCTCCCATCTTGGTTTATAGGGCATGATTTTTGGACCTCGATCTACATTCCAATCTACAATGACCATATTTTTGAATTTATTCTGAGAATCATAAGCTCTCTGTGCGGAGAGCATCAACTCATACCATATCCCATCATGAGTTGTAATAATTAATTGATTTTCATTAAATTCTTCTAACAATAATTTAGCTATTTTTTCTCTATGGTTGGCATCCACCGTATTAACCACATCATCTAAAATAATTAGAGGACAACCTTCATTGAATTTTTTTACAAACGCAAGAAAAATGCATAAGCCCAAAGAATCAAGATGCCCTTCGCTTGTTAACGCCCTTGGATCTTCCCCTCTACGACCAAATGATTCTATCTTTAGCTCGGTACTTGCTCTTCTACCAAGCGCTACTATTAGCTCAATATTCCTGTGAGGTTCATTAGGATGAAGTATAGAGTAGAATCTTTGTATGTCTTCTTGTATAGAGTTGTATATCTCTTGAATTTTTGCTTTTTTTGTCTCTGAAAATGCAGAGTATATCTTTTCAGTTAGTTCATAATATTTTTGATAGACTTTAAGTTCAGAGTTAATTCGTGATATAGCCTTTGCATTTTGTTTTACTTGTTCAATCAAGCGTACAATCTCTAATACTTTCTTTTCTTCTTCCGTTAGCTCGGCGCTCTCAAGCAATTGATTACATTTTGTTGATATGGACGCTATAATCTTATTAATCTCATTTTTATGTTTGATGATCTCTTGAATAGGTATATTGTTTTTGAGATCTCTGGCATATATGATTTTATCTATAAATTTAGTTAAAAAATCTATCGATTCTTGAATTATTTCTTTTTCTTTGGATAATTCCTCAAATTGGTCGATTTTTGAAATGATGGAATCAAGTCTATCCACTAATACTTTTAGGTTGTCTGTCACTGACACAGAAATTTGTCTAATTTCCGAAGCTTCATCAGAAAGGGCACGAACGGTATTAAGACGCTGGCGAATCCTTGCGAGCAACTTTTCTCGATCAATCTTTTGCTCACACAGCGGACATATATCCATTCTTTCCCGCTCTATAACTCTTTTGCCAGTTTCAAGCATATCAACTAGTGATAACTCCGCTTTTGCTCTATCCTGTAAAAGAGATACTACTTTTTCATTAAGGTTGTTAAGTTCATCAATAATTTCTTCTGGAATAAAAGAGACTTTTGTCATGTCTGATATTTCCTTAAGTATTCTAGCCCTATCTGAACTATTAACTTTTATCTTTAGTGTTTTGAACATTTCTTCAGTATATTTATCAGCTTCTTCAAGCGATGTAATTGACGGTAAGTTATATTCTTGAAGCTTTCTATTCAATGCTGGAAGAATCTCTTGGACTTCTAAAATAGTCTCTCCAATGATACTGGAAAGATCTTGAAATAACTCCTCTTTCTGCCTCTGTCTTGATTCTACTTTAACTTTCAATTCATCACGGAGTCCCTTTATTCCAAGTTCTGTATTATCTAAGGATTCGATACCGATTATACTTCCTATTGCCCTGAAACGTTCAGCTGGTTGACTCATAATGAACTCAAGTATCTGCGACCTGCGAAGAATAAATGTTCCCTTCTGAGTTATCTGAAAATATTTTTCTAGTTGCTCTGGAGGAGAAGGTACAGTGTCAAAAGTTCTACTGAGGGATACTTTGCCAGGATCAAATGTAATCTCAATATTTACATCATCTTGCGAAAAATTGACATGTGGCCCATGGCGCTGTAAAGATAACCCGCGTACTCCTTCTAAGTGAGAGACTCTTCCAGTAAAGAAAAATTCAATCGCATCTACTATCGAGCTTTTTCCGGTTCCGTTCTCACCTCTCAATAGGAGACTTTTCCCCTCAAGTTCTAACTCTAAATCTGGGATCCCCCGAAATGCATGGATATAAATCTTTTTAATCTTTACTGACATCTGAACACCCCCTCTTTATTACCTCAAAGATTTTCTCTTGTGATATAATTTCTTCATTTTCCCATAGTTTCTTGAGTTCTTCAATAATTGAATCGGGAAATTCTTCATCTTCTTCTAGTTTTTTAAAGAACTCTTCAAGTATTTCTTCTTTGACCCCCATCTATATTACCCCCTTTTATTTCTTTTTTATTTGAATTCTACCTGATCTAACCCTCCTTTACGATTCTATGTAATTCATACATATACTCACCACGTACTCATTGTGCATATTTCCCACTATGTATCTATCTATTTGCATACATACTCATTCGAGGATTTCACCCAGTTTAATCAAATTGTTAGGACTCTTAATCCTACTTATACCTTTGGTGCTAGAACTAGTATAAATTATTATTCGAATGTTTAATATCTCTCCATTCAATCGCTTTTTGTTCCTAAACTTCCTTGCACTCATGGCTTCTAATTCACGGATGCGCGTAGTAAGCCACAACGCCATCGCCAACCTCGTCGATGCGCGCAAAGCCATAGCGCTCGAACTGCACAATGTCGTCGCGCTTAACATTAACCAGTGAAGGCTCACCCACTCCGCTTTCTATGCGGTCAGGCTTGACCACCTTCACCGCTATATTTTCCTGCGCAGGCACCCAGTGGATGAGCGGCGCCTTCCTGCGCTTCGCTTCGTCTAACTCAAAGCTGTGGAAGCGCGCCCTCGCTTTTTCTTTGCCCTTCTCCACTATCTCTATGTTAAAACCTTCCATAAGGCGCATAAAGCTGCCTTCGCGTAGCTTCTCATAGTCGCTTTGTGCGATAAAAACGCTCGCTATGCCCTGCTCTGGCGTAAGCTCAAGTTTTCTGCTTCCTCGCTCTGGGTAATCGGGGTGAAGCCTCACATCCCGCGAGAACTCAGGCGCCCCCTCTATTATCACCTCCACTGGCGATGCAACGAAGAAGTAGCGGTTAGCTATGGGTTCAATGAGCTCGCGGTTGTACGCAAAGAGGTTCTTCCAGCTGAAGCTTATGTCGCTCTGCTTTACACCCACATCAAGCATCGCTCTGCGTATAGCCTTGCTTCTGAAGCCCCGCCTCGCCAGAGCGCGCAGCGTGCCCAGAGAGGCGTCGTCCCAGCCGGCATATTTACCTGCCTCTATCCCCTCTTTAATCTTGGAGGTGCTCAGGGCCAAGCCCTCTATCTTCAACCTGCCGTAATGGATGAACTCGGGCATGCGCCAGCCGAAGAAACGATAGATGAACTCCTGCTTACGGGTGTTAACTATGTGGTCCTTGCCACGCAGCACGTGGGTAATGCCCAGAAGGTGGTCGTCTATAGCGACGGAGAAGTTCATCAGCGGGTAAACGCGAGCTTTAACTCGTGGATGGGGCGTTTCTGAGATGCGCATAATGGGAAAGTCTCGCATCGCAGGATCGCGAAGGTCCACGCCGGTCTTAAGCCTCAACACCGCCTCGCCCTCTTTATATTCGGTGAACATCCTCTCAAAATCCTCTAAATTCTCCTTAACACTCTTACTGCGGTGCTCACACTCTTGCTTGGCCAGTTTAAGCTTCTGAAACTCCTCACTGGTGCACTCGCACACGTACGCATGCCCAGCTTCTATAAGCTTCCTGGCGTACTCGTAGTAAATCTCTAAACGGGAGCTCTGAACCACCACCTCATGCACCTCTACACCCAGCCAGCGTAAGTCTTCCTGTATCATCTCGTAAGCAGGCGGGTAAACCCTCGCAGGGTCTGTGTCCTCTATGCGGAGAATCAGCTTCCCCCCGTAGCGCTTCACGTAAGCGTCGTTCAATACAGCGGCGCGCGCGTGCCCCAGGTGAAGAGGTCCACTGGGGTTGGGGGCAAAGCGCATCACAACCTCTTTGCCAACATTGGAAAGCTCCGGCAGCGTCTCCTTCTTCTCCTCTTTCTTTGCCTCGAAGGAGTAACCTGCAATAGCTTGAGCAATCTCCTCCCTGCTGAGCGAATTCACCTGCACCACAATCTTCTCGACCAGGGGGAGAATCTCCTTCACCTTGGCCTTAAGCTCCGGATTCTCTGCCAGCACCTTGCCGAGCACAGCCTTGGGGTTAGCCTTTCCGTAGTCGAGAGCATTCTTCAGCGCGTGCTTGCGTATAAGCTCCTCCATGCTTTGCTATACCTCCATCTTCTGACCGTTTCTGAGCAGAAATACCTCGCGGTTAATCGCATAACCAAGCGTCTCCGCAAGCTCCGCGTAGATGGCAAGCATATCCAGGGTGCCGTGGGTGGGGATTATTTTCTCCGGCTGAAGCATTTTTAACAAATCGTAGTGGTCTTCGCGGGAGGCGTGGCCAGAGACGTGCAGCCCCTTGAACAGCCTCGCTCCCTGCATTTTAAGCTTCGTCTCAAGGGAGTAACGCTGTGCCACATTTATAGGATTGGGGATGACGTCGGCGGAAAACACAACCTCATCGCCCTTCTCAATGCGGAACTCAAACTTTTGGTTGGCGATTTTTGTGAGCAACGCGTCCTGTTCGCCCTGGTGTCCTGTAATTATGAGGAGATAGCGCTGCTTATCCTTCGCGGCGCGCTTGAGCGCCTTCTTAATCGCATCTCTGCCTCCGTAGACATGTGCCTCCTTGGGGAGGGAGATTATCCCCTTCCGCTCAGCTATGC
>MTME02000068.1 GCA_002011115.2 Candidatus Pyrohabitans sp. JdFR-17 | reverse complement strand
TCTTTGGTAAGGGAGGTAGGTTGCCTTGAGTGACACAATTGATGAAACGCTATCTCCAGAGCTCGTCAAGAGGCTCATTTGGGATAAAATTTATTAAAACAATATCAACACTTTTTTTAACCTTCTTCTTTAATTCTCTTCTTAAGTTATCATAGTAATCTTGATTAAATTTTGATACATCAATTTTCCTATTTATGATTTGAATTGATTCTGATAATTTATACTCTAACATTTTAATCCCTTTTTGAATTTTTTTCTTTTAAACAACATTTTTCTTGTCCTGGGCACTCTATCCATAGCTTAATTGCCTCTTCCAACGCTTTTTTCTTATTACCTTTTTTATAACCGAATTTTTTTGCTGCTT
This sequence comes from Candidatus Pyrohabitans sp. JdFR-17, assembly GCA_002011115.2. Lineage (GTDB taxonomy): Archaea > Hydrothermarchaeota > Hydrothermarchaeia > Hydrothermarchaeales > BMS3B > Pyrohabitans. Next base: position 64,562 of record MTME02000068.1, on the reverse strand, counting down.
TTTCGTAAAATTTTGCTTCTAGTCTTTCGTCAATCTTTTGGTTAATTGTCATTTCTATAAACCAACCCATATATAGTTTTCTACATATCTACAAAACTACATATCATCTTATGTTGATAACTACATTTGTAGAAAAGATTGATGTAGTGCCTATATTATTGTTACGGTTAATCAGTACCCTAATGCGGTTATCTATGATTCTCAGATTATGATTTTCAAAATAGATAAGATTGGTATGCAAAAGGTTTTATTACCATACAGACAACTCCTTACTCATGACATATCGCGACCTCCATGAGTTCATCGCTGCCCTGGAAGAACGCGGCATGCTTAAGCGCGTAAGGGCAGAGGTCGATCCGGTGCTTGAAATTTCTGAGATAGTGGACCGCGTTTCCAAGCGCCGCGGCCCTGCGCTGCTCTTTGAGAATGTTAAGGGGAGCGAGTTTCCTATCGCGGCGAACCTCTTCGGAAGCTATGAGAGGATGAAGCTCGCCCTGGGTGTTGATCGCTTTGAGAGCATAGGTGAATCTCTCGCTGAGCTGCTCATGCCGAATGTGCCGGCAAGCATAAAGGAGAAGCTCTCAAGCCTGGCAAAGATTAAGGATGCCCTCTCCTTCCCGCCAAAGCTGGTGAAGCGCGCCCCCTGCCAGGAGGTAGTGCTTGAAGGAGAAGAGGCAAGCCTGGAGAAGCTTCCCATTCTGAAAACCTGGCCCCTCGATGGCGGGCGCTACATAACGCTACCGCTGGTGTTCACCAAGGACCCTGCTACGGGCAAGCGCAACGTGGGCATGTACCGCATGCAGGTTTACGATGCTCGCACCACCGGCATGCACTGGCAGATTCACAAGCACGGGGCAGAGCACTTCCGCAGGGCTAAAGAGCAGGGGCAACGCCTCGAGGTGGCTGTAGCACTTGGCGCTGACCCGGCGACCATATTCTCTGCCATAGCCCCTCTCCCAGAAGGCTTTGACGAGCTTCTCTTCGCGGGCTTCCTGCGAAAGCGTGGTGTGGAGCTGGTGAAGTGCAGAACCGTGGACTTAGAGGTGCCAGCGTGGGCGGAGTTTGTGATAGAGGGCTATGTGGACCCCGCTGAAGAGCGCCTCGAGGGCCCCTTCGGCGACCACACAGGCTACTACTCCATGCCGGATTATTTCCCAGTATTTCACGTCACCTGCATCACCCACCGCAGGGATGCGATTTACCCTGCCACGGTGGTTGGAAAGCCACCCATGGAAGACGCCTACTTTGGCAAGGCGGTGGAGCGCATCTTCTTACCTCTAATAAAGATGCAGCTCCCCGAGATAGTGGACATCAACCTTCCTGTCGAGGCGGTATTCCATAACCTTGCGATAGTCTCCATCAAAAAGCGCTATCCAGGGCATGCGAAGAAGGTGATGTTCGCACTGTGGGGACTGGGACAGATGATGTTCACCAAGGCGATAGTTGTTGTGGACGACGACGTGGATGTGCACAATGCCAGCGAAGTGCTGTGGGCAGTGAGCAGCAGTGTCGACCCTGCTCGCGACGTTGTTATAATCCCGGGTACGCCCACAGACACCCTCGATCATGCTCCCTCGCTTCCCAACTACGGCTCCAAACTGGGAATAGACGCGACGCGCAAGTGGAAGGAGGAGGGCTACCCCAGAGAATGGCCTCCCAGCGTGGAGATGAGCGAGGAGGTAAAGCGCCTGGTGGACAGGCGCTGGGATGAATACGGGATTGAATAAACTACCTTTTAAAAACACCTTTTTTTCGCGGAGTTTTTTCAACATGTGCCTTGAGAATGTTGGCTACCCTCCTGGCCCTTATGTACAGCAAAAAGCGGCGATACACATAATTATCATCCTCCCAAAGCACAGCCTCCCTTATTGCCCTGTACTTTAAACTCTCTGGTGGAAGTATCCTCATATGTAAAAATTAAAGTCATCCACAATATAAACATATTTCTAAATAATAAAAAGCTGTAAAAAGAAGTAAAAGAAAAGTGTGGCTATGGCTTCAACTTGCCCGCCAGGTAGTCCGCGTAACCCTGAAGGTCAAGCAAGCCATGCCCCGAAAGGTTGAACACAATCACCTTCTCCTCACCGGTGCGCTTGCACTCGCGGGCAATGTCAATGGCTGCACGTATCGCATGGGTGCTCTCAGGCGCGGGCACTAAACCCTCTGCCTTTGTGAATATTTTACCCGCTTCAAATGTCTGAAGCTGGTCGTAGGCTACGGCGTCGATGTAGCCAAGGTGGTGGAGAAGGCATAGCGAGGGGGCGTCGCCGTGGTAGCGAAGTCCGCCTGCATGAATCGGCGAGGGTACGAAGTCGTGACCTAAGGTGTACATCTTTAGCAATGGCGTCATGCCCGCGGTATCGCCGAAGTCATACTCGTACTTGCCCTCTGTCAGTGTGGGGCAGGACTTGGGCTCAACCGCTAAGAAGCGCACCTCATCAAGCTCGCCACGAAGCTTCTTGCCCAGCATTGGATACGCGAAGCCCGCGAAGTTGCTTCCTCCGCCAACGCAGCCTATCATCACGTCCGGCGTTACATCTATCTTCTCAAGCTGGAGGAGCACCTCCTGGCCAATCACAGTCTGATGCAGGAGCACATGGTTGAGCACCGAGCCTAAAGAGTACTTGGTCTTCTCGTCCTTGACAGCCATCTCTATGGCTTCGCTTATCGCTATGCCAAGGCTACCAGGGTGGTCAGGATTCTCCTCGCGAACCTTTCGCCCGTACTCCGTCCTGTCACTGGGTGAGGGCACAACATCGGCGCCGTAAAGCTCCATTATAATCCTGCGGTATGGCTTCTGGTGATAGCTAATCGCCACCATAAATACGGTGACGTCTATACCGAAGAGCGTACCTGCCAAGCTTAAAGCGGTGCCCCACTGCCCAGCGCCGGTTTCTGTGGTGAGACGCTCCACACCCTCTTTGACGTTGTAGTACGCTTGGGCTATAGCCGTGTTGGGCTTGTGGGAACCCGCGAAGCTCACGTCCTCACGCTTGTAGTATATCTTTGCTGGTGTGTTGAGATAGCGCTCCAGGCGGCGGGCACGATACAGCGGCGTTGGCCTGCCAATCTGGAAGTAAGCCTCGCGCACCTCTTCGGGTATGCGAATGTAACGCTCCTGGCTAACCTCCTGCCTTATGAGCTCTTTGGGGAAGATGACCTCCAGCATCTCGGGCTTAACCGGCTCCCTTGTTTTCGGATCAAGAGGTGGTGGCAGGGGCTCAGGAAGGTCAGCTAAAATGTTATACCACTTCTTAGGCAGCTCGTCTAAATCAAGGATTACTTTGGTCTCTTTCATGGCAAGACCTCCAGGCTAAGGAAAGTTGTTCTACAGAGCTATATAAAACTTCCCCAGAGCATGGGTTTGCACACCGCTACCCTTTAACAGCCTTTCTTCCCAGCTTAAAGGCGGTAAGGTTCATATCTATGGTTTTTGGTGGAACGCGGGAGGCGATGCTCTCCTTAAGAACCTCTTGCTCAAGGGGGAAACCACGAAGAGCGCTCAGGGCACCGAGCATCACCAAATTGCCGGTAAGCACACTACCCGCACGCTTCGCCAGAGCTAAAGCGTCAATGGGGTAAACTTCAGCATACTCAGAAAGCTCATCCAGTATCGCTTTAACGCTGGGGTAGCCAGCTACCTTGCCATGGGTAGACGCTGGCGGAATTGGCGTGGTGCTCACCACTGCGATGCAATGCTCAGCCAGGTAGTCCAGGTAGCGGAGCGCTTCCAGGGGCTCCAGAGCTACGAGATAGTCTGCCCTTCCTTTTGGTATAAGCGGCGACCTTGCGTTGCCTATCCTGATGTGAGCCACCACGCTGCCCCCGCGCTGAGCCATGCCGTGGGTCTCACTCCCGCGAACGCCTAGGCCGGAGCGTATTGCTGCATTGCCAAGAACGTCGCTGAGCAGTATTATGCCCTGCCCGCCCACGCCGGCGATGAGCACATTCGTCAGCACTCCTCCTCACCTCCCACGATTGCCTCATTTGGGCACACGCTAACGCAGAGCCCGCAGCCTGTGCACAGCTCCTCTATTATCTTGGCTTTACCACCTTCCCAGCCCACCGCCGGGCAGCCAATCCTTAAGCAAGCTCTGCACGCGCTGCAGAGGTAGCCCTCGCAGCGCCCCCGAGTAACTCTGGGCGGGGTCTTCCACAGCCCCAGCTTTCTGCCAAGGAGAGCGCAGGGTTCTTCAGCGATTACCACGCGCAGTCCTCGCCTTGAAAGTGCCTCTTCAAGCACGCGCACCGTTTCCTCAAAGTCGTTGGGCTTGACCTTTGCCACGTACTCGGCACCCAGGGCTTTTGCCAGGGCAATGAAGTCCACCGGTCTGGTTTCGCTTCCTGTGGCTGTCACCCCAACGCCTGGATGGGGCTGGTGTCCTGTCATCGCAGTGGTGCGGTTGTCCAGGATTATTACCAGGATGTCAGCGCTGTTGTAGGCGGCGTTGAGGAGCGCGGGCATACCCGCGTGGAGAAATGTGGAGTCCCCTATTATCGCCACCACGTCCTCGTCTATGCCTGCATGGTAGAAGCCCTGAGCCTGACTCACACCGGCGCCCATGCATAGACAGGTGTCCATCGCCTTCAGTGGCTCGAGAGCGCCTAGGGTATAGCAGCCTATGTCGCCCGCGTAGATCTTTCGCCTTGTGACCTTCTTCAGGGCATAGAAAAGCGCTCTATGGCTGCACCCAGGGCAGAGCACCGGTGGGCGCGGGGGTAACTCAAGTTTTGCTCTTCGCCGGGGAGGAGGCGAGTGTTCAACCCCAAGGAAGCGGGCAATCGCCTCCTCCACAAGCTCTGGTGTAAATTCACCCTCGCGGGGCAGTAAATCCTTGCCCCTCACCACAACGTCGCTCTGCATCGCTCTAATCTGCTCCTCAAGGAAGGGCTCAAGCTCCTCTACAACGAGCACTTCGCTTACGCTGCTCAAGAAGCGCCTCATCAGCTCCCTGGGTAAGGGGTGGGTGAATCCCAGCTCGAGAAGCGATACCTTAACGCCTAGGCTCTCAATCGCCTCGCGCACATAGTTGCGCGCCACTCCTGCGACGACTATTCCTTTCTCGCCTTCGAGATGCATGTGGTTCAGTTCGCTTTCACTGGCGTACTCCTCAAGTTGAGCGAGCTTGCGGTTAAGCACAGGATGAAGCGCTCGCGAGTGCGCGGGCACGCAAACGTAGCGTCTTGCATCTTTTACAAAGCGAGGCTTCTGTTTTTCATAATCAGGAAGCTCGCCCAGCGTCACGTCGCCCTTTGCGTGGCTTACCCGCGTGGTGGTGCGCAGCATTACTGGCGTCTGGAACTTTTCGGACAACTCAAACGCTGCCTTTGTATAGTCCTTCGCAGACTGTGCATCGTAGGGTTCTAAGCATGGGATCTTCGCAAACCTCGCCAGGAGGCGGTTGTCCTGCTCATTCTGCGAGGAGTGCATCCCCGGGTCGTCGGCGCTCACTAGCACCAGACCAGCGTTAACCCCTGTATAGGCAAGCGTAGCAAGGGCATCTAAGGCTACGTTCACGCCCACGTGCTTCATCGCTGCCATCGCTCTCGCACCGGCATAGCTTGCACCAATTGCCACCTCTAGGGCAACCTTCTCGTTGGTGCTCCACTCAGCGTGTATTCCACGCTTTGGTGCAACGCCAGCTATAGCATCGAGGATTTCGCTTGAAGGCGTGCCCGGATACGCGCTGGCAACTCTTACTCCCGCTTCGAGGGCGCCCCTGGCTATAGCCAGGTTGCCCAGAAGAAATACACGTCTTCCCGGCTCGTTAATAGCAATATCTAGCTTTGCCATGGCTCAGCCTCACAGAAGCAAAGTTACCCAGCAGAGCAACAACGGAAAGGAAGTTTAAAATAACAGGATGGGCAAAGTAGATAACATGGTAACTGTATCCGAGGCCATGACCCCGCACGTGAGGACAATCTCGCCCGAGGCGACGCTCGCAGAAGCCGCACGCCTTATGCGCAAATTCAACATAGGCTCCCTCGTGGTGGTGGAGGAGGGCAAAGCTATAGGCATAATCACAGAGCGTGACCTCGCCTATAAAATTGTAGCCGAGGAGCGCTCCCCTCAGCTTAAGGTTCGGGAAGTTATGAGCAGGGATTTGAAGTTCATCTCACGCGACGCAAGCTTAAAGGAGGCGGCAAAGAAGATGGCGGCGCATGCTATAAAGCGCCTCCTGGTGGGGAGCGAGGAAAAGCTGGAGGGGATTATAACCACCACCGATTTAGTAAGGGCGGAGCGTATAGGCGAAGACCCGCGCAGCTACAGCTTCACTTAGAGTCTTCCCTCTTGAACAACCACCTCATCACCAGCAGGAAGAAGACGAAGGTAGCCACGGTGGCGAGGAAGAAAGCGAGGAAGCTGGCGGTGGTAGAGGACATGATAAGATGTTGCACTGAGCGCATAAAACTTTTGTGCTTTATGCTTGTGCTTGTGTTGATTTCTGCATGCACCGGGAAGGACCCTACGGTCTACAAGTGGCAATACAGCGAGTATGTCGCGAAAATTTACGCAGATATGGAGGAAATTGGGCGCATAGATGAAAAGTACATGGAGACAGACGAGGGGTATATACAGTACGCTATGGAGCTTGCTGAGGTTTTGCGTGCAATGGAGAATCATCTCCTCGAGTTTAGGCAGTTCCTGAAGGATAATCGGGAGGAGCTTTTAAAGGCTGGAATAAACGTAACAGAAAGCGAAGCGTGGGTAGAATCGCAGCTCCACCTTACTGGGGAGATAGCCCAAGGAATGGCGATTAAACTTGAGAAGAAGGGATATCAGGGCGAGATTCTGAATGAAATTTAAGCGGCTTGGGAAGTATGCGGAGAGTAGTAGCGTCGGGGTGGGGATGTCAGCGTAGATTTACCGGTAAGAAACATCAGGGTGCAATTATCACCCCTCTTTTCTTTAGCCTTTCAACAATCTCCTCATAGGTTTCTTTATCTCTCAGCTCCCTCAGCTCTTTTACAGTGTCTCCCCTCTTGGGCGTTATCAGCGCCAGGAACCGGGCATACTCGACAGGATTTAGTTCTCTCTTAGCTATGTCGATTATTTTTTCCAAGACCTTTATATCCTCGGCTCTGGCTACCATTACAGCACCTCTTTAACAAACTCCACAGGGCTAACGACTTTAATCCCAAATTTCTTCTCAATCCCATCTCCTTTATTTATTATCTTATCGTCGCAGGTTATGAAATAATCCGAATTGCCTACGGCAAAGGCGAGGTGCACCGCATCCTTATCCTTCAGCCCCAATGATTTAATCTCAAGGAAGAGGGATTTGGAGAATTTTTCAACTCTCTCATTCACAAAAAGTTCTACAATATCCTCAACAGCTTCCCTTTTCTCTTTATCGTCTATCTGCGAGATCTCATCCTCCAGCATCAATGACCCCACAATCACAAATTTGCGCTGATGTGCTCCTTCTAAAATCCTGAAAAATGCCTCACCTTCTTCTATTATCCTGCGCTGCGATTGCTCATCAAAAGGTCTTCCCCAGACGTTGGTGTCAAGGTATACCCTAAGCATAAGTTTTTGATTTAAGCACAAAAGTAAAAAGGTTATGACAATCTCCATTATCCGAATAATAATCACACCAGAAATAGAGTGCTTCTGAGGAGGTAGCGTCGGGGCGGGGATTTGAACCCCGGCGGGCAAAGCCCATCAGCTTAGCAGGCTGACGCCATACCAGGCTTGGCTACCCCGACTCACGCTTCGTCACGCCGGGAGCGAAGCTCCCGGGTAACTTTGTCACGCCGGAAGCGGAGGCTTCCAGGTAACCTAGCCAAAAACATATCGAGGTTAACTATTATTATTGCAGGGGATAAGATGAATCGGGAGAAGTTTTTGTATATCATGCTTTCTATTCTTCTCTTGCTTAATTTGATAGATGCCTATACAATTGTAAAAACTGGCGAGAGAATTGAAGCTCAGGCTGAGACGATTGCTATGCTCGAGCGGGAGATTCACCTGCTTGAGGAAAACCTTTCCGAATCACTTGCTGTAAGAGATGTCAGAGAGGCTGAGCTTGAGGCAAGGCTGGAGGAAGCGGAAGACAGGATCTCTGCTCTGAACCTAAGCAGCCAGACGCTGAGGCAGGAGGTAAGCCTGCTACGCACCACAGGAAAGGCAAAAACCTACATTCTTGGTGTAAGGCAGAACGAAGGCGTAGTACTTCTGCTGGAAACTGATGTGAGACATGGCAGAGGGAGGGTGCTCCACGAAATAGAGGGGGAGGTGATTCTGGACGATACAGTGCAGGAGACAATGCTCCTGGCAAGAGAGGTTGCCCAGCGCACAACCGGCATCAACCTCAGCGATAAGGACATAATATTCCGAATTAGCTCGGGTGATGAAGCTACCTATCTCTATGGGAGTAGCGCAGGTGCTGCGCTGACAATCTCAATAATAGCTGCCGTGCTTGACAAGAATATAAATCAGAGTGTTGCTGCCACAGGCAGAATAACACGCGATGGAAGGATTAGGAGTGTTGCACAGATAAGAGAAAAGGCGGTTGCTGCGGGAGATGCGGGGATAAGTGTTGTTCTTGTGCCCGCTGGAAGCGGACACATTGAAGTTGAGAACATAAAACTCGTGGAAGTGGGGAAAATTTCAGAAGTGGAGGAGAGAATGCTGTACTAGTTTGCTGGTAGCGGAGCAGCAGAAAGCGCTCGTTTCACCTTCTTCAGCATCTTTTCTATTTCGAAAGGTTTCTGAATATAATCCACAGCCCCAGCCTCTTCAACAGCCTCATGGAGACCCTCTTCAATGCTCATGATGGTGAAGAGGATTATTGGAATATCTCTGAATCTTTCATCACTTTTTATCAGCTTTGAAACCTTGACCCCATCTTTGCCGGGCATAAAGTAGTCCATTAAAATAAGATTCGGGCGAAAAGAATTAAGCTTTTCAATGCATTCATCACCATTCAGGGCGATTTCCACCTCATATCCATTGCGGCCCAATATAATCGACACAAGGTGTGCAATTTCTTCGTTATCATCGACTATCAGTATCCGTGCCATATAATTAATCTTTTATGTTTCTCATTTTTTATAAATCTTGTTTTTAATTTAATTTTAAATTGCTTAAAATAATTTTATTTAGTTGTTACCACATTAATAAAAAGCGGGCACGCTCCGGGGTGGGAACCTCTTCCCCGCGCCAGTTGACCGCGGCACAAGCTTGGCGCCGCACCCCCGTAAGCACCGCATGTCCCGCCTACCGCTGCTCTCTTCCGAGCCTGACGGGGTTCAGCGGGCAAATCCCCTTGGCGTGTCTCCTCCGAGACACGCTGGGGAACCACCGGTCCTACGGGACGACGCTTCATCACCGTGCCGCGGGCTGAAACGCGGGGTTGAGCGCTCCGCCCCCGGAGCTTCGGCCCCTGCATATCGACGATTTCAGGTTACAGGGGACGCCGAACCCCCCGGCCTAGCCCGCAGGATATTTAAAAGAAGCTTAACGAGTCAAAATGATAGGAACCACCAGCGGGTTCCTATTACTTCCCGAGCGTATGCGAGGGAAGTCGAAGCAACTCTCGCAGAGAGTTGCGAGACCTCCTGCCACCATAGATTCAAGCGTCATCTAGATAGGAACCATAGGGGAGCCTTCCCACTTCGTCACCCGGAACTTTGTTCCGGGTAACCCCTATCACCCCTTCCGTGCCGATATAGGAGGCGCCGTGCCCCCCCTATTACCCCATCCGAACCCAGAGAAGGGCGCCGCTTGGCAAAAGCCAGGTGGGCGGTTATAACCACTTCACCGGAATTGGGTAACACTACTCAAAGCTCGCCTCTATGGTCATGAACACTGGTCCGCCCACCTCGATGCGCTTTTCCTTTGAGGTGATGTACCGCCTGGCGACTTCGTCCAGAGTTAGGTTTATGTCCCCTAGGCTCTTTGCCATCCCCACGCGCATCCTTGCTTCACGCTTTCCCGCCTTCGCCGCCTCTTCAATCTTCGCAGCCGCGAGAAGAGCAATTGCTTGCAAATAGGTTATCCTCTCCACGCCCTTTTCCTCCTCAGGAGGCACTCCCAGTATATTTCCCTCGGCTACAACCACCTTGTTAAGCGCTGCAGGACCGAGGAGCTTCGTGTTCTCCTCTCGTTCCACCAGCTTCACCTTGACATACCTGCCCAGCAACTCGCCTTCATAGGCGATGAATTCGCACGGCGATGGCGAGGCTGCCTTCTCCCGCGCTATCATGGCGATTGCCTTCGCAAGTTTTTCCCCTTCCTCGCTCTCCGGCGTACGCTTTACGTAAATCATCTCCGCAATCTCTTCATCGCTCAGGTGCCACTCTGCGTAGAACTGGGGATACACCAGCTCGCGGACATCTTCGCTACCTGAGAGAACCATGGCTAGGCGCTCCACACCCATTCCTAAATTCATCACAGGAACTTCTATCTTGTAGCGGGAAAGCGCCACTGGCGAGTAGATGCCGAAGGTGGCTATCTCCACCCAGCCCACCTTGGGGTGGTAAGCGTACACCTCTGTCTGCGTACCCGGGGTGTAGTACTTTGAGCGCTTCTCGTCGGGACGAAACTCGAAGCGCGTAAATCCGAAGCGAGAGAGCAGAGCCCTTGCCACGGCTTTACCGTCGTCGACGCTCACCTTCTCGCCCATAACCACGCAGCTTGCAGAGAAGTGGCTCCTCAGGTGCGTCTTATCCTCCTGTTGCTCCCTGCGGAAACACCTGTCGATGGAGAAAAGCTTCAGGGGTAGCTTTCGTTTCCCGTAAAGCGAGGCGAGGGTTAAAAACCACCCGCTGGTCATGTGGCTGCGCAGCGTGAGCGTCGTCGCCTCTGGTTTGAGCTCCTTAAACTCCGGGAAAACCTCATCCAGAACCTTAATGGCAAGGGCGTCGTCTATGTTCAGCGCTTCAGAGAGCTTGTATATTAAATCGTCTCCCCCGAACTCGCCCTTCTTGTAGCCGTGCAGCAGCTGCTGAAGCTTCTCCTTATCCTCCACCTCAACCCCAAGCGAGCGGAGCTTTGAAAGCTTCTCCTCGCTAAGCCCCACGTCAGGGCGGGGTAAGCCGGCGAGGTAAAAGCAGCGGTCGAGCACAGCGAGAGCCTCAGGCCCAAACTGGCGCTTAACCTCTTTATCTTCAATGAATATAGGATTGACCACCTCCTCAAAACCGAGGCTTAGATAAGCTTCGCGCAGCTTTTGAATTGTCTCGAAGAGGATGTGAGACCTGCCCCTGGCAACGCCTTTGTAGCTGGCGCCCACCCCTTGCTGGGGAATAAGATTCGCCGTCTCTTCCCACGCTTTTTCAAAGTCCTTTCTGGCAAGCTTCGCGATCTTTTTGCTGTTCCACAGGCGCATGAGGGATACTCTTTGCGTAATGATATAAAGGTTTCTCGCTTTTCACGGCTTCCCCAGCAGAAACCTCTCGGGCTCGCGGTCTAAATCAATAAACTCGTCCGCCGCCTGAATCAGCTTGGAGGAGCAGCTCCTGCCAAAAGCCATGACCTCCACCCGGCACCCTAAGGCGCGTCGCAGGTGCTCCACCAGAGGAGTAAAGTCTCCATCGCCACTCACCAGTACGACGACGTCCAGCTTCGGAGCAAGCTCTATTGCATCCATGGCTATGCCTATGTCCCAATCGCCCTTTTTATGGCCTCCCGGGAACACCTGCAGGTCCTTAGCCTTAACCTCGAAGCCCATGCCCTGGAGCACATCGAAAAAGCTCTGCTCCTCCTCTATGCCAGCGCGAATCACGTAGGCTATCGCCCTTATAAGACTCCTCCCCCGCACTGCCTCCTTAAGAATTTCCTTGAAGTTTACCTTGGAGCTGTACAGGGCTCTCGCGGAGTAGTACAGGTTCTGTACATCCACAAAAACGCCCACGCGCTGCCCAGAGTAGAGCCTTGCAGCCTCCCAGCTTCCACGAGAGTTCCTCATCCCTCTTTACTTTCCCCCTCAAGATATAAAAACTATCGGAGAATATTTTTATATCTCATTTGCGATTACTATGAGCGAGGCTGCGCTATGAACCTCTATGAGTATCAGGGAAAGGAAATTTTTGCGCGCTATGGCATACCCGTGCCCCGCGGCGAGGTCGCCTCCTCGCCAGAGGAAGCCAGGAGGATAGCGGAGAAGCTGGGCACAAGCGTGGTACTCAAAGCTCAGGTGCTTGCAGGTGGAAGAGGCAAGGCGGGCGGGGTAAAGTTTGCGTCCTCGCCTGGAGAGGCTGAGAGCGTAGCTAAAGAGCTGCTCTCCATGAAGCTCAAGGGCTTCAAGGTTGAAAAGGTGCTGGTGGAGCAGAAGCTGAGCATCCGCAGGGAGATATACGCGGGGATAACCGTCGACAGGGCAGAGGGCAAGCCTATATTCATGGTGAGCGGCGAGGGAGGCGTGGACATAGAGGAGGTAGCGGAGCGCTCGCCGGAGAAGATATTCACCCGCTACATTGATCCATTTGTTGGCTTTTATCCGTACATGGCTCGCGAACTCGCTTCAGGGCTTGGATTGGACTCGGAGAGCTTTAAGAAGGTAAGCGATGTGCTTCTAAAGCTCTACCGTGTCTTTTCTGAGAAAGACGCTCAGCTGGCGGAGATTAATCCCCTGGTTATAGCCGATGAAGGTGTGTTTGCGGCAGATGCCAAGATTGTTATAGATGAGGATGCGCTCTTCAGGCAGGATTTTGAGGTCAAAACTAGAGGGCTGCCCTACGTGGAGCTCGACGGGAGCATTGGGTGCATAGTGAACGGTGCAGGTCTGGCGATGTCCACAATGGACACCCTCAAGCACCTCGGGGGAGAGCCGGCAAACTTCCTGGACATAGGAGGTGGGGCAGGTAGCGATGTAATGCGGGAAGCTTTGCTGAAGGTGGCGGCACACCCCAAGGTTAGGGTGATATTCATAAACATCCTAGGCGGCATCACTAGGTGTGACGAGATTGCGAGAGGCATTCTTGCAGCAAGGCAGGGCATTAGCCCACCCCTCGTGGTGCGCTTCCGCGGAACAAACGAAGAGGAAGGCATAGCGCTGCTCCGCGACGCTGGAATAGAGGTTGAGAGGGATATGATCGCCGCCGCAAAGCTGGCGATTGAGAAGAGCAAGGAGGCAGCAAGGTGAGCATACTCATCGATGAAAACACCCGTGCAATAGTGCAGGGCATCACTGGTTCGCAGGGAAGCTTTCACACAAAACTGATGCTGGAATACGGCACCCGCATTGTCGCTGGGGTAACCCCTGGCAAAGGGGGCAGCGAGGTACACGGCATTCCTGTATACAACTCCGTGAGAGAGGCGCTTCGCGAGCATGATGCCAACGCTTCAATAATCTTCGTTCCCGCGCCTTTCGCTTTAGATGCCGCGCTTGAGGCGATTGAAAACCTGGAGCTTGTGGTGATAATTACTGAGGGCATACCTGTGCACGACTCAATGAAGATAAAAGCCTTTGCCGAGCGCCAAGATTGTAGAGTTATCGGACCCAACACCGCCGGAATAATTTCTCCCGACAAAAGCAAGCTTGGTATAATGCCTGCGCAGGTGTTCGCTCCTGGCAGAGTAGGCGTGGTCTCCCGCAGTGGTACCTTGGCTTACGAAATAGCCCTCGCCATAACCGAAGCAGGCTTTGGTGAGAGCACCCTCGTGGGCATAGGCGGCGACCCTGTAGTGGGCACCAGCTTTGTGGAGGTGCTCGAGATGTTCGAAAGCGACGATGAAACCAGCGCCGTCGTGCTCATAGGCGAGATAGGTGGTGATGCTGAGGAACGTGCTGCGGAGTTTATAACCACCATGAGCAAGCCAGTCGTGGGCTATGTCGCAGGATTAACCGCTCCACCAGGGAAGCGCATGGGGCATGCAGGGGCTATAATCTCTCGTGGCAAGGGCACAGCGGAGGGTAAAATAAGGGCTCTGGAGAAGAGTGGTGCCAGAGTAGCGCGCCTGCCTCAGGAGATACCTGAATTGCTTCGCCAGGTTTTGAAGTAGGTGTAAAATTTAGGGGGAAACTTTTAAATGTGTGCAATAATAAGGAATATTTAAGAAGGTTGATGCCTATATGGGAGTTTCTATAACCATAGCTTCAGGAAAAGGCGGCGTAGGAAAGACAATGCTGGCGAGCAACCTCGGTATCGCCCTTGCTCAGTTCGGCAGGAACGTTACAATACTCGACGCCGACATAGAGATGGCAAATCTTGAGCTTCATCTTGGCATGGAGGGAATGAATGTCACTCTGCACGATGTACTCGCCGGCGAAGCTGATGTTTTGCAGGCTATTTATGAGGGCCCAGCTGGTGTAAAGGTGGTGCCTGCTGGAATTAGTCTGGACGGTCTCCGCAAGGCTGACCCAGAGAAGCTTGAGGCAGTGCTCACCCGCTTACTCGGGGAAACAGAAATACTGCTCATAGATGCACCCGCAGGGCTTGGCAAACCTGTTGTCGCTGCCCTCGCTGCAGGGGAGCAGCTTCTACTGGTCGCCAACCCCGAGATATCCTCGATGAGCGATGCGCTAAAAACGAGGATAGTTGCGAAAAAGCTTGGATGTAATATCCTTGGCGCGGTGCTCAACCGCGTAGGCTTTGACAAGAGTGACCTCACAATCCAGGAGGTAGAGGTGATACTCGAGACCCGAGTTCTTGCTGCAATTCCTGAAGACCCGGAGGTGAGAAGAAGCACCGCATATGGTCAGCCGGTAATACTCCGGAGACCTGACTCGCCTGCGTCGGTTGCTGTCAAAAAGCTGGCAGCAGATCTGATTGGAGAGAAGTACGTACCTCCAACTCCAAAGAAAGGGAGTTTCATGAAACGTCTGATAAATGGTCTATTTGGGGGTGCTTGATGAGCATTTATCTCATAATCTACATTCTCCTTTTTATAAGCGTCATATTCAATGTGTTGCTCCTCTTCAGGATAAAGTACCTCCGTGAGGAGATCAATGAGATTAGAGGAGGGGTGCAGCTATCACAGGAGGAGCTTGACAAATTAAAGAGCAGGCTGCAAAAGATAAAAGAGCGGGACTAACGCCTTCTCAGGAAGTTTATTATTCTTTCAAGCAATGAAGGCGGCGGAGGCGAGTAGTTTCTGCCTATCAGCTGAGCTGCAAGCTTCATTATCTCCCTCGTCGGCTCAGAGTAGGGATGTCTGAGCACAAAGGGCTCCTCATAGGCGAGAGCCTCCTTTACCACTTCGTCCTCAGGCACAATTGCTATAACATTTGTATCTAGGGTGTTCTCAATCTCCTGCACACTCAGCTCTCTCGCCTTTCCCTCCACCATGTTCATTATCGCCCCTATAGTCACCGCTCCCATGCGCTCGGCGAGGAGCTTCATCTTCAGCGCGTCGGAGACACTCGAGACTTGAGGCGTGGTTACTATTATGACCTCCTGTCCTTCGTCCATGACCATGGCTGCGTCTCTACCCGCGGGGGCGTCTATCACCAGTATTTCTATGTCCTTGGGTATCTCCCGCAGCGCTGCCTTGAGCATCTCCATGTTCTCCTCATTGAATCCATCTAGGGTAATTCCAGCGGGGATTATCTTCACACCTTCAGGACCTTCGTACATCACATCGCTGATTTCGAGTCTGCCCTTCAGCACATCTATGAGCGCTACCGGCGGGTTTTTGAGTCCCAGGATAATCTCCAGGTTTGCCATAACCACGTCAGCGTCAAGCACGGCAACGCGCTTCCCGAACATGCTCAACGCTACCGCAAGGTTGGCTGCTATCGTGGTTTTACCCACTCCACCCTTACCCGAGGCGACGACTATTACCCTAGTCATAGCCCCTCGCTTCCCTGAGCACTTCTATACCAGGGAGCTTTTCTCCAGCTAAGAAGAGAAGCATCGCCTTGCCGCCAGTGCTTATGAATGATATCTTTTCCCTCAGCCCCTGCTTCGCCGCTATGGCGGCGAGGTGTCCACCACCTATTACTGTAAATCCCCTGCACCTTGACATAGCTTTCAGTAGCTCCTGGCTGCCCAGAGCGAACTCCTTTATCTCAAAGACGCCAGCTGGCCCATTCGCGGCGACTATTGCGGCGTTTTCTATTATATTCGAGTACCTTGCAATGGTGTCAATGCCTATGTCCATAATCATCAGGTTAGGCATCTCATCAACGCTAGCCTCTGCTCGGGAGCCATCTCTCTTAAAAGCCAGGTCTATTGGAACCTGAATCTTCTCCCCATACTTCTCCAGAAGCTTTTTGGCCTTCTCCACAAGCGAGTCGAAACCCTTCTCCTTCATCGCGCGAAGATTGACCTCACCTATATCCTTCCCCTGCGCTAGGAGAAATACATTTGCCACCATGCCTGAGGTAAGCACCACGTCGGCGATGCCTTTGCTCAGGAGCTTCTCCATTACCTTAAGCGAATCCTTCGCCTTGGCTCCACCAAAGCTGAATACCTTTGGCTTATCGTTGCTCTTCAACACTTTTGTAAGATTCTCCACCTCCCTTTCAAGGAGCTTCCCGGCATAGCTGGGCAGAACCATGGGGAAGGCGACGACGCTGGGCTGAGAGCGGTGCGCTACAGCGAAGGCGTCGTTTACATAAGCTTCCACGTACGAGGAGAGCTTCCTCACCAGGTTTGTTGTTGCCTGAATTTCGGGGGGTTTTGATTTAACCTCCTCTGCGACCTCCTCGCTGCAGAAGCGAACATTCTCCAGCATCAGCACCTCCCCGCGCCTGAGGCGGAATATCTCCTCCCTTGCAGCTCTGCCGAATACGTCATCGACGTAGCGTACCTCCCTGCCAAGGAGCTCCGCCAGGCGGTGGGAATGCGCCTCCAGCGTTGTAAAATCCTCCAAGCCGGGTCTGCTCTGGTGGGCGAGCAGCACAAGCTTCGACTCTGAAAGCTCCTCTATCGTAGCTATGTGGCTCCTTATGCGGGTGTCGTCGAGTATGGTGCCGGTACTCGGCTCAATTGGTGAGTTTATATCGATACGCATCAAAACACGCCTGTTCGCTAGGCCTGCTCTATTCAAAGTGGGCAGTCCCAAGTGAGATCACCACTGAGAATTCTTCCAGCATCGCTTATATATTTTTGGCTTTATTATTGGAGTCGTTATCTTCGCGGGGGTAAGTTATAAATAACCCCGGAGCTAGAAAACTATTTTAAGGCGGATATCATGCCTTATGACTTCTTTGACTTTGAGAAGAAAAGAAAGAAGAAAGGTAAGGATATTGCAGGTATACTAGGGGGGGAGACACCAAAAAATGAGTTAGATTTAAGCGCACAAAGCAAGGTAAAGGATAAGAACTTGATTGGTGGTTTGCTTGGCGCCGCCAGGGAGGAAGCAGGGGGCTACCTGGAGAGCTTTGATAAAATTCGCCGCCTGGGTGAAGAGGTTGTTGGCGAAGTACTCGAGGAGGCGAAGGATCACCGCATTGTGAGAAAGCCTGGAGAAAAGTTACCCATCTATGTTGTTTTCCTGCCGGAACTTGACGAGGAAGACAAGAAGATTCTAAAAGAGATTGAGCGCCGCGCTGTGGCAGAGATAACCATTGACCCAGAGAGCTTTCTGGACAGGGAGAAGAAGAGAGAGGCTTTTCTCAAGGAGGTCATCGCCCTAATAGACCTCAGGTATCCCGAGATACCAAAGCACAAGCAGAGCGCCTTTGCGGAGCTTATAGTACAGAACATGATTGGCTATGGCTTGCTGGAGCCGCTGCTCAACGACGACTCCCTGGAAGAGGTAATGGTTGTCGGAACAAGGAAGCATGTGTATGTGTACCACCGCAAGCACGGGATGTGTAAGACCAATATAGTTTTTGAGACAGATGCGGAGATAGAGAAGATAATCAACCGCATAGCTAGGAGCATAGGCAGGCGAGTAGATTTAACCTCGCCTCTGCTCGACGCTCGTCTCCCCGACGGCTCCCGCGTAAACGCTACGATACCGCCTGTATCTCTAGATGGTCCCTCGCTCACAATAAGAAAGTTCAGGAAGGATCCCCTTACCGTCGTAGACATAATAAAATTCGGAACCATGACCACTGAGCTTGCCGCCTTTCTCTGGCTTGTTGCCGAAGGTTACGGCGTTAAACCAGCGAACTTCCTGGTCAGCGGGGGTACGGGCAGCGGCAAGACCACCACGCTAAACTGCCTTGGCAGCTTTATTCCCCCCTCGGATAGGGTCATCTCCATAGAGGATACGGCCGAGCTTCAGCTGCCCATAGAGCACTGGATTCGCCTCGAAACTAGACCGCCCAACGTCGAGGGTAAGGGCGAGATAAACATGGAGATGCTGCTCAAGAATACGCTGCGCATGCGTCCCGACCGCATCATCGTGGGCGAGGTGCGCGGTGCTGAGGCGAGAACCCTCCTTGCTGCAATGAACACTGGGCAGAACGGCTGCCTGGGCACTCTCCATGCGAACACCGCTCGCGAGACGATTACCAGACTCACCTCTGCGCCAATGAATGTGCCAAAGATAATGATCCCCTCTCTGGACTTCATCTTCATGCAAAACCGCTTCTCCTACAGGGGCAAGACAGTGCGAAGGATAACTGAGATTGCCGAGGTTGTGGGGATCGAAAACGGGGAGGTGAAGATAAACATAATCTACGAGTGGGACCCCCGCGATGATACCATAAAGCCCACCGGCGTGCCCTGTGTTTTGAAGAGTAAAATTGCAGAGCTTCGTGGCGTCCCGCTTAAAGAAGTGGACGCCGAAATAGAGCGCAGGAAGCGCGTGCTTGAATACATGGTGGAGAACAACCTGCGAAGCATTAAGGATGTGGGGAGGATAATAAGGGAGTACTACGTCAATGCAGAGCGGCTCCTCCAGGAGATCGCTGGAATACAGAAACAGGAAGAGGAAGGAAAAGAGGAGCCAAGAGAGAGGAAGCGAATCTATCTGCTGCTAGTGGGTGGTGAAGAAGAGGAAGCAAAGGAGATAGTGCTGGACCAGAATGCCCACCGCAAGATAGTAAGGGTGGAGAATGAGAAGAATCCCCGCTACCTTGTGCCTCTGCCCAAGCTCTCCTCTCGCGAAAAGCAACTTCTTGAGGATATAGAGAACCGCGCTGTAAAGGAGATAAATATAGATCCGGAGAGTATACCCGACAGAGAGGAGCGAAAGCGAATATTCATGCAGCGTGTTCTCGAGGTTATAGAGCGCTACTTCCCGGAGGTGCGCCTCGCCAAGCGCAAGGATATAGCAAGGCTTGTGGTCAACAACATGGTGGGCTACAGCCTGCTGGAGTTTCTGCTCAACGATGACCAGCTTGAGGAGATTATGGTTATAGGCACAAAGAAGCCTGTGTATGTTACCCACCGTGACTACGGAAACTGCAGGACAAACCTTGTCTTTGATACCGATGAAGAGATAATAAGGATAATTGAGAAGATCGCTGCCTCTGTAGGAAGGAGGATAGACAAGTCTTCTCCTCTGCTCGACGCTCGTCTTAGCGACGGCTCCCGCGTAAACGCTACAATACCGCCCATCTCTCTGGATGGGCCCACAATCACAATAAGGAAGTTCCGCTCCCATCCTTTGACGGTGGTAAACCTCATCGAGTTCCGCACCTTAAACATAGAGGTTGCGGCGTACCTATGGCTTGTCGTAGAAGGCCTGGGTATAAAGCCAGGTAATGTGCTAGCCGCAGGTGGCTCTGGAAGTGGTAAGACTACGACACTCAATGTGCTGTGCTCCTTCATACCCGAGACTGAGCGCGTTATAACCATAGAGGATACCGCAGAGCTCACTTTGCCAGTGGAACACGTGGTTCGCCTTGAAACGCGCCCGCCCAACGTCGAAGGGGTGGGTGAGGTTACAATGGACGACTTGGTGAAGAATACCCTCAGAATGCGTCCCGACCGCATCATCGTGGGCGAAGTTCGCGGGCGCGAGGCGAGAACACTTTTCACAGCGATGAACACAGGCCACGACGGCTGCATGGGCACTGTGCACGCTAACTCAGCGAGGGAAACGCTGATAAGGCTCACAAATCCGCCCATGGAGGTGCCCGAGATAATGCTTCCTGCCCTGGATCTAATACTCATGCAGAACAAGATTTACCATGAGGGCAAAACCCTGCGAAGGATAACAGAAGTTGCAGAGGTGGTGAGCGACGAACATGGCAAAGTCAGTCTTAACAACGTGTACGAGTGGGATCCCAAAAAAGACGACCTCGTGCCGACTGGCGTGCCAAGTGTGCTTAAACAGAAAGTAGCTCGCCTTAAAGGAATTTCCATGAAAGAACTCGAGGAAGAGCTCAGGAGAAGGGAGAAAGTCTTATCATGGATGGTGGAGAACCATATAACAGATATAAGAGAGGTTTCAAAGACTTTCAACAAGTACTACTCAGATCCGGAGGGATTTATCCATGAGCTTGAGCTTCATAAGAGCATAGGGGAGTAATATGGCAAATATGATTTTAAGGCTGATAGAGAGGATTGGGGAACTCACAGTAACTAGTGTGGAAAGCGTTGCCAGGAGAGCCCAGGAGGTATCTATCGCTTTATCTGAGCAGGAAGAGGTTGCAAAAAAGCTACGAGAGAAGAAGGAAAAAGAGAAAGAGGCTAGGAAGCGCGCCATCGAGGAGAAGCTACTCAAGCTTCGCGAAGCCGTTGCTCTAGAGGATGAGATTCCGGGAGAAGAGCCACTTGAGATTATTCCTGAGCGCGAAGAATTGCAAGAGCCCTTTACCACGAGGCTTGTTAATATAGTTTCGGATCTTTTCTCAGGCTACGTAAGGGCGCCTTCCTCGTTCTTTGCAAATATTCAGGAGGACCTGTACAAGGCGAATATAATCATGCCTGCCTCGAAGTATATCGCCTTTGCAATAGGGGCAAGCGTCATTGTCGCCATCGCTTCAGCGGTGCTCTTCAGCATACTTTTCGCCACCATGCTTGGTGCAATAGGCTCCCTCATCGGCATAGTGCTTGGCCCTCTTCTTGGAATTTTTGTGTTCTTCTATGCAAGAATCTATCCAAAATCAAAGGTTAAAGCACGTTCAGATGCCTTTTCAAGGGAACTCCCCTTTGCTCTCCGCCACATGGCGACGCAGCTCACTTCAGGCGCAGGTTTGCTGGAGACGATGCGCAGCGTTGCTCAGAGTGGCTACGGCGTGCTCAGTGAGGAGTTTCGTCGAGCCATTCTGGAGATAGAGCGCGGTGCCACCATCGAGGAAGCCTACGACAGGATGAATCTGCGTATAGACTCCCCAGGACTGAAGAAGGCTTCCAGGCAGATAATCTCAACCCTCCGCACGGGTGGAAACCTTGCAAATACGCTGAAGATAATCGCCGAGGAAGTTGCAACCGAAATGAGGATGAAACTTAAAGACTACATTCAGATTCTAAACACATTCTCGCTAATGTACATGTTTGCTATAGTAGTTGCGCCGGTGCTCATAACTACACTGGTAATAGCAATGGGCATAGCAATGAAAGGTTTGCCCATCCCAGCGAATGTTATGTGGATTCTATATTTAACTTTCTTCGGTGTTGGAATCTACATGTCCTTCATGGTTAAACGCTTTGAACCAAAGGTGTGAAAATGGCAGAAAAGGAAGAGGTCAGGGTTAGCAAACTTCGAAGCATTCTGGGTAAGCTGAGCGTGCCCCACTATCTTGTACCAAGGCGATTTCTCATCTCTATGGAGATAATGCTTGCAAATGCAAATATCTCCTTTTCAGCGAGAGAGTGGATGGGGATATTCTTTGCTCTGGGAGTTGTTCTTTTTGTGCTAATCTCGCTGATCATGAACATCTTCGCTGGAATAGGCGCGTTCTTATTCACAGAGGTGCTAATGATTGCTATTCCTAGGATGCAGGCAGATAAGCGAAGGGCAGAGATAGAGGAGATGCTTCCTGACGCGTTGCACCACATGGCGGTTTCCATACGCACAGGCATGGTGCTGGAGGCTGTGATTCAGGAGATCGCAGAGGCAGAGTACGGAGCGCTGAGCGATGAGTTTGCCCAGATAACCCTTGAAATGCGCAGGGGGAGACCTCTTAAGGATGCGCTTCTTGCCTTTTCCAAGCGAACCGGTTCAAAGCAGATAGAGCGAGCAATGCGCCTGCTTCTCGAGGGGATAGAAAGTGGTGGACCAATAAGCGATGTACTCGAGGAGGTGAGCGAGGACATACGCGCTGTGCGCATGATACAGCGCGAGCGAAAATCTTTAACTTCGCAGCAGGTGTCATTTCTTGCGATGGCCAGCTTAATGGCTGGTCCTTTTGTGATGGGGGTCGTTGGGTCGTTGCCAACGATTATGACGCAGGCGATGGCGGGCACTGGCGGAGCTGAGCAGTTCCCATTGGAGGAAATAAACTCCATCATGACGGCTCTATCGTTCTATGTTTTCGCTCAGGCAGTAAGCGGGGGGATAATGATGGGTGTTGTTATGTATGGCGATTTTAAAAAAGGTTTTAAATTTGCACTTCCGATGGGTGTCATAGCTTATCTCGTTTTCTTGGGCGTAAAAAGTGCTATGCCCGGGATGATTGCCGCCTTCTAGCTGTGCACCAGCGTAAACCCATGATATACACTCACGTAACCGAGAGTTATATATAGGTGTGGAACTATAATTTTCTTTAAATCTTGTTCTAAAGGAGGTGCCGATACATGTTAAAAAAATTTTTAAAAGAGGAAAAGGCTCAGGGCGCAATTGAGTACATCCTGCTGGCGGGCGGCATTATAGTCGCTGCAGTAGTGATATTCGTTATATATAAGAATATTGCATCAACGGCTGGCAATCAGACTCAGAATACTGTAGAGAAAGCAGGCGCTGGTGTTAAAAACGCAGTAGAGAACGAGCTGGCGAATCTTTAAATATAGGCTACTTCCTTTTTTATTTTTTAATTTTTGAAGGCTGGTGGGGTTTATTAAATGGTATTCAGGAGTTTCATAAGAAATATTCGCGTTTTTATAACAGAAATAAATGCACAAGGGGCAATAGAATATATACTCCTTGCAGGAGCCATTATTATTGCAGCTATTATCATTATACCAATTTATAGGGAAATGGCAAGAACAACTGCAGAAAAAACAAAAGAAAGTGTGGCTCTCACAGGGGGGGTTACGCAGAATAGTGTGACTAATGAGATAGGTAATCTTTAACTACTCAGTGGATTACTTATTTTTAATAAGGACTCCAGTCCTTTACCTCCCTAAACTTTGGAAATTCTCCATATTCATATTTATTAAACAGTTCACCCCATTCAGTTGCCATAAATTGTCTTATTTTCATTTTTCCTATTAAATTGTACCAAATCCGGTCGTGATAAAATTCAGATGAAAAAATAAAAAATTTAAATATAGGGGAATAAAACAAAAGCCGATGTAACCATCTGATATTTGCAGTATTCTTCCTTAAAATCTGATCCCACTTAATAACCATGCTTTTTTTAACTTTAAAATTGAAGTTTATTTTTTTAATGTCTCTTTTATCAATGCCGACAATTTCAATTTGGTCGATATCTCCAATTCCTAAACCCATATCGTGAGCTATTTTAATATAATCCACTTTCAAAGGATCAAATCCCATTATCTTGGCGGCTATTGCGTCCAAAGCTACTTGGTCTTCACCTGCTAGTATTATATTGCCGATAAAAGGCTCCATAGTTCTTGGTCCTGCACCGTTTCCGCAGACGCAACCATCCATAACTGCAAAAATCCCTTTGTGGATTTCTTTTTGGATAATTAGTAAATCTACGAGGATTTCATGTATTTTTAGATGGGCATGATGTCTATATTTTGGTATTAGACCCCCAAAGGCATTTTTCATCGCCCCAGTCGTAGTTGTATGTCCATGCGTTTTCATAGTCGGTAGATGAATCACGTTGCTCCCGATGAAGAATTTTGGTATTAGTATTTTATCAAAAATATCATCCATCGCAAGCATCTCTGATCTGGGTTCAAACCTTACCCACTCAACATCTGTCAATGGCTTGAATGCGGTTTTGTATTTATCGAGAATAGGGAGCCATTTGTTATAATATGCACCCTTCCAAGGATGCGTAACTACGGTTTGATTTTCTACTGCTACTACCTTATTGTAACCATCTTCTTTCAGAGTTTTTAGTATACCTTCAAGTTGCCATGGGGGTGTGGAGCATGCTGGGAAAAATAATGTCCAGGAGAGGTTGAGTTTTAAAATTGTATTCACATCTTTAGACAGAAATTTCTCATATTCTACCATGCGCATCAATTTTGAGTAGTCCTCCAAAACACTTTTAGGAGATGTTTTTAACACAGCCACTTTTGACTTTTTCATTTGTACTCACCATTTTTCAATGTATTTTCCACTCTGTTCAATATTTCTCGGTATTTTTGTAGAAAATGTCTTCAGATTTTCTATTAATCTATATTCTTCTTCTGGATCAACCGCATAGAAGGATACAGTGTCACCTCCACATACCACATTATTTTGGATTTTCCATTCTCCAACCTTAATCCACTGGGGAGGAGTCCCTCCATATTTTGTAAACCAGTGGTCATAAACAATCGCTATCTTAACATTTTCCTTTTTCGCTAAATTATATATGTAATCTGTATTATAAAAACCGCCTCTCTTTGCTCTTGTTACTTCTAAATTACCCAATCCCCACAAATCCAAACATTTGATATCTGCCAAGAAGTTTATTGCGCCAATATCATTTGCAGCAACAGCTTCCCCCTGATAGAATTCTCTTAGGAATAGGCCCATTTGATACTGCTGCTGATAAATATTTGTTGTTGCCAGAGGAGTAGTTATTAAAGATACATATCCCCTTATGGCAAGAGGTGATATAAGTACAAAAATTAAAAATGAGATTATCACATATTTTGGAATTGAATGTCTATTCAACAGTATTCTCTTTGGTATATATTCATGTACCGCCAAAGCAATCGCAAATATACCAAGGGCAACTAAGTAGGCTTCGTATCTAAAGAACCATCCAACTCTAGCAAATAACATATGTAATATGAGATTTGAAATAAAAATAACTAGCAGAATGGTGTCCTCTTTCCAGAAAATATTTTTTCTTCTAATAAACTTAATGATCAAAAGAATTATAGTGATTAATACAAAACTCAGAATGTGTTCTGTCAGTATTTGTGTTACAAATAGATTTAAAAATTTTGTAAAATCTTCTGAAGAAATCATAAATACGCTACTTTTAATAAGAAGCGAATTTGGCAGGAAATACCACCCATTAATCATGGATATTATACCGTATATCGCAATTGGAATTAAACCAGATATGATTATCAAAAAAGACTCGAATAATCTTCTCCTAATGATAAATAAAGTACCAACAACAAATATTAAAAATAACCCCTCATATCGGGTCATGGTTAAGAGAAATGCTAATATTACTAAAAATGAAAGTTCTTTATTTACAAAGCGCCCTTTTGATAAAATTTTTGCTGAAAGATACGCAAAGGAAATTGTGAGAAGTGTATGTAACACATGCTCCATGCCGGTAAAAATAAGCGGAGGGATGGGTGTAAAGAATATAATCGAAAATAGAACAATAAACACGTAAAAGAGATGGAAATGGTATCGACTAAGCAAAACATAAATTAGACAAACCGTGGCGGTTGCAAATACAATATTCAACAAAAGGGGAACAACTTCACTTATTCCGAATAAGAAGAAGATTAGGGACAGTATTAATGGATAAAGTAATGAAGAGGATGAAGATGAAAAATAATATTTTGTCACACCCCAAACTCCATGTTGAGCAAAATTTTTTGCTATCGCCATATGTATGTATGGATCATCGAGGGCATAAACGAGATGCCCTTGATTATTACTTAGAGATGCATTCAGCAATATGGCTACTATTATCCATAAGAAGCTCATCGATATAATTAACGGCCAGTGTCTCCGCAACACCACCCTTAACATTCCATCCCTTTTTTAAATTTAAAGCCATATATAGATAACGTTAAAAGTCCAACTAAAACACCGAACCAAAGTGTGCAAAATCTGATAATCAGAGTTGATGCAATTGCTATGGTCTTAGTTATACCACTGAAGATCAAAATTCCTGCCATGCTACTTTCAGCGACACCTAAGCCTCCGGGAACCATACTCACAGCCCCTGCTATGGTAGAGAAACTAAAAGCGAAAATGGGTAAAAGAAAATTTATATCCAATCTGAACCCTTTTAGGACAAAAAATAAAGCTAAACATTCAAAAAACCATGAAAAAATGCTTAGTGCTACTGCAATCATCAAATTTTTTATATTAAAAAGTGTGTAAGCACTTAAATATAAATTTCGCAATGTTTCTGCAAATCTTGATATTAAAGGAACGTTTACTAATTTTTCAAACATTTTTTCTGATTGAATTACTATAATAACTATAGAAACAGCAAAAATTGTGATTAGTAGTACTTCCCTCCCATACTTAAAAGCAGAATAACCAATTGAAGCTAGGATTATTAATCCAATTAAATCTGTGAAGCGCTCTGCAAATACTATCGGGACTGTCTTACTAATTTCAACACCATGGAATTCTTTCAAAAGATAGGATTTAAATGTCTCCCCCAACTTTACCGGTGTAATAGACATGGATAGTCCACCTAAGAATATTCCTGCACTATCTCTCCTACTTATTTTGATTTTTAAGCATCTTAAATAATAATCCCACTTTAAAAATCTTAATGCGTAGTTAAAAAGAGTTAATAGTAGTATCAAAGGTATATATGCCCAGTTAAAGCTACTTAGAGTAAAAAATAATTTATTAATGTCTGCATAAATTGAAATGATTACATAAATAGCAATACCAGCTAGTGCTGAGATTATTATTTTATTTCTGAATTCCATTTTCCCACCATTTTTCTTAGAAACTCATAACTTAATGGGTCCCATAGAGTATAATAATAACTAAAACAACCCACAAAAACATATTGATCAACATTCCTTTATCCTTAAACAGCATTTCTGGTTCTCCTCCAATGTTCTTCACATAAACCAAAAACAAATATCTGAAAAGACCATATATTACCAAAGGAATTGTCATCATCATCCAAATATTATCTGCAAGAAATGTGTATAAGGAATATGACATGATTAGTGCACCAGTAGTGATATTAATCATCTGATCAAGCATTTTAGCCGAATATTCTCCCAGAATTTTACGGTGATTTCTGGCTTCTTCTCCAAGTAATGTCAATTCATGCCTCCTTTTACAAAGTGCTAAAAATAAAGCCAGTAAAAAGGCACAAATTATTAGCCAAGGAGAAATAAATACATTTACAGCCAGGCATCCGGCAACTGCTCTTAGGACAAAGCCGAGAGATATAACCAGTAAATCAACTATTATTATATTCTTCAGAAATATCGAATATGAAAGTGTCAATAGAACATATGCCATCGAAACCGTAAAAAATAACTCATTTATTAAATATGCACCATATAACCCAACAAAAATCAATATTATCGCAAATATTGCGGCATAGAGCACTTTTAACTTACCAGTTGCAATTGGTCTGGTTTTCTTTTTGGGATGTTTCCTATCCTTTTCAATGTCTAAAATGTCATTGATGATATATTCTCCACCGGATAGCATGCAAAATATAATAAATGCAAAAATTACATCAAGCCATTTCTGAAAGTTTAATAGATTTAAGGAGAATACAATACCAGCAAATAAAACTAAGTTCTTATACCATTGCTGTGGTCTCATCGAAATTATAAGTTCTTTTAGCATTTTATCTTACTCCTTTGTGAGTTATGGCATTTCATATAATATTGCAGATATATGAATTTTCCTTTCAGATAATGAACAAGAGTGCGGAAAATTTTAAATTGGGTACTGTTGATTTTAATAAGTGTGATAAAACAACTTCAGCGCTTATTTATTTCGGTCAAATTGAACATGAAGAAAACATCTAAGTCAGAAAAATTTATTTTTATTTCGACTCTATCCGTTATGATACTGGCAATTATAACTAATCTATATATTAAGGTAGCTTACTACATACAAATGGTCATGTATCCATATTTTGGTGGATCTAGTGGCTTAAAAATATCGTTTTTCTTTATTTTCATTCTAATTCCTTTATTTATTAGATCCATAACCTATAAGCTAAAGATAAATATTCAAATTGGAAATTCTATAAATTTAATGTTACTATATCTCTTACCTAACCTTGTACTTTATGGTGTTGGATTTTTTTTGTTTAAACATGAATTGGAATCACGTGCAATGCCGAATTCTGCAGAATTTTTAATTCCCATAAATTCATTAAGTTACAGTGCCCCAAATTCCTGGCTTCATCATCATCTATTAAAGCCAACCCTTGCCTATGCCTTTGACATGCTTTATCTCAACGGAATTTTCAATGTGGATTTTCTAGAGTGGACACACGTTATCCCTGGAGAGGTGTATAAAGCTACTGCGGTATTGCTTATAATGTCCTTCTTGCTGTGGGTTATTCTTGGTTATATGATACTCAGCGAATATGGCATTACCCATTACTTTGTCCTATCTGTGCCTGCCTTTGGGATATTTGTAACCTCTATTGATGGAGGAATTTTCACATCCTTTTCATATGCCAGTCTGGGAGCCTACTTGTCATTCTTGGTATACCTGATATCTAGAAAAGAAAATATAACAAACTGGTTTTCAATACCGCTAATTTACCTATTTTCAATACTTCCTTTTCTTTTAGTTATTTACGCAATAGTTCTCCTTAAAATTCCAGCATATGATAATAGTAACAATCCACAGGCACTTCTATTATTTCCAACGATTCTGTCGACCTTTCTGCTTTTTAAATCATTCCAGACAGCAAATAAAAAATTACGCATAAGAATCGCTGCATGCTTAATTGTTCTGTTAGTTACTGCATCTTCCCTAGGTTTTTTAATTATGTATAAAGGATTTAGAAATTATGGCGTAGTATCGAGTAGAGTCTGGAATGCTACCATATATTCTCCTGCTCTTGAAACTTCAACCCAAGAGGAAATTGAGAATATATTTTCATCTGAAGAAATTAAAATCAAGGTAATTTTTAAAGAAGGTCCTTTCATATTTGGTACTTTCTCTTCAAATAAACCATTTAAATTTGGGGAAATAATTAATTTGGAATTCGTAGAAGCAGCTAGAAATTCCAATGGTGGGATTTATGGTGTTTCCCCAGGTAGAATTGGAGATAATAGAACAGTGGTGATTTTTTTAAATAGAGAGGTTACCCCTCAAGAGATAAATAAACTCTCCAATCATCCTTGTGTAAAAGACTTTGAAATCCTAGAAAATGGTATTAGTATTGAGGTGCTTATGAGGCATGATATGGCTGTGGAAAGCGTTGGGATGATATTTAAGGATCCACATCTTTTAGGTGCAGTAGTAAATTATTATTAATCAATATGGTATAGTATACAAAACTTTGGGCTTCGCCCTCTTTTTGGTATATATGTCGAAAACATTTCCTTGAGCATCAAATAGCAATGAATCTCGCTATTGTCAGGTTGACTTCACCGAGAATAAAGTGGTGGGTGCTTTTTGACTTTGCTGTCCACCAATTGGAACCAAAGCCATATAAATCTGCACCTCTACCGCCGCTCACAAAGTACACAACACCGCTCTCATTGACCTCTCCTCCCAAAATCGGGTAGCTCCTTTCATATCCGTGGTCATGTCCTGAAAAGACGAAGTCGACAGCGTATTTTTCTAAGAGAGGTACTAAGTTTTCACGCACCCAAATATTAGAACCATGTTTGCCCGAGCTATATGGAGGGAGATGAAGAAAGACTATTTTCCACTTCCAATGGGGGGTGGTATTTAAGTCCTCTTCAAGCCAACGATATTGAGGACTTCCAGGAGATAAGTTTTCAAAGGCATTGATACCTACCACATGGAGGCATTCATAATCTAAAGAGTAATAAGACGGTACTCCGAATATTTTAAAGTAATTTTCAAGGGGATAGTCGTGATTTCCTACTGTGGGGTATATTTTTAATGCTTGGGTTATCTCCTCGAACTTTCTCCATTCATATATAGAATCTCCAGAATTTACAAAGTCTCCTGTATGTATGACGAAAAGAGGATGGTATTCCTACATTTTCATAACTATTTGCCTGTGAATATCAAAGTTATCCCTGTTGTCTCCATAAATCGCAAAAGTTATTGCACCCTTAACGTTTCCTGTAAAGTTATCTGATGGATAAGTGCATCCACCGAATATAATTATTAAAAGAATGAGCATAATACAAAATTTATTCCCAGAGAAATTTTTCCCATTATTATACGGAGCGGTTGGGTTCATAATTTATATTTTTAAGATATAAAAAATAAATCATGTCCATCATTGAAGCGTGGTGATAACTTGAATATGGAAAAGATTCCACAGAAAATCCTTTCGGTAGCGATATTTATTATAATAATCTTGCTATCATTACAACCGATTAAAAATTACGACATCTGGTGGCATCTTAAAACTGGGGAGATAATTTACCAGAGCTGGGATATACCTGATAAAGACATTTTCTCCTACACGAAGGCGGGCGAACCCTGGACTAATCATGAGTGGCTATCCCAGCTAATTTTTTACATTACTTATAAGCTGTTTGGATTTTATGGGCCTATAATTTTGAAAACATTTGTGTTGATGCTGTCATTTTTTATTATATATAAAAGAAATCAACTATTTTTAAACGGATACTTTAATGTCTTCTCAATAGCAGTCATAGTAATGATATCGCATGTTTCCTGGCTAAGCAGACCGCTGATTTTTACCTTCCTGTTCATTCCTCTAATTCTTTATATCCTAGACCTTTATATTCTAAGGGATAAAAAAATTCTCTGGAGCATTCCTCTAATTATGATTGTCTGGGTCAATCTCCATGGAAGTTTTATACTCGGTTTGCTCCTACTCTTTTTATATGTCATAAACGCCCTGGTACATAATAGAAAAAAGGGAGTTTACCTTTCCAAAATCCTAGCAGCCTCTATAGCGGCAACTCTAATAAATCCAAATACTTATGAAATTTTGCTCTATCCGTTACAATATGTTACAGAAAGCGTCCATACGAAGTATATTTTGGAGTGGCAATCACCGAGCTTCCACACCTTCTCTGCCTTTGAGGGAGCTCTACTTCTTTCAATTATAGTTCTGGCATTTTCAAAAAGGGTAAGTGCTTTGGACATTGTGCTAATCCTGCTATTCACCCATCTTGGGCTATTCGCCATTAGGAATACGACGATCTATGCGTTAATTGTTGTTCCGATAATTTTTAAATATGCCCAGCTTTTAGTAGAACAGAGGATTTCAATACTAAATATCCCTCAGAATGCTTTGAGAACTTTTTCTCTTTCCTTCTCCATTGCTTTTCTTGTTATAGGCGCAACGCTCTTTGGATATAATTTTTATGTGAATAGTTTTGAATATTTAAAGGATTCCCCTGTAGTCTACAAAAAATTTCCCAAAGATGCTGCAGAGTATCTCCTGCAGAATGAAGAAGAGCTAAGTAAATATAATATGTTCAACTACTACGGGTGGGGTGGATATTTAATATGGAAACTTTACCCAACCTATAGAGTATTTGTTGATGGAAGAGCAGACCTCTATGGCGATTTTATAGGAGAATATGCCAAAGTTAAGAATCTGAGACCCGAAGCGCCTGAGATATTGAAAAAATACAATATATCTCTAATATTAATCCCTAAAGGTATCGCTTTGGACTTGTACTTTAACGAAAGTACCTCATGGGAAATGATATACGTTGATAATGTGTCTGTTATCTATCTGAGAGGTAATTTGAGGGGCGATGATGAGAAGAACGTGTAAATATGCTATTATAGCAGCAATAACAACTATCTTTGCAGTTAAACCATTGGTAGGGATAAAATTCTTTTACAGTCATGATACATTTTTTCATTTGGATAGGCTTATTCTCTTTGACAATGCTCTAAGAGAAGGCTGCTTTTACCCCCGATGGATACAAGAATTGGCCTCTGGCTATGGAATGCCCCTTTTCAACTACTATTCCCCTTTTACCTATTACTTTGCAGAGGTTTTTCACATTCTTGGCGTTGACTTTCCTGAGGCGATAGTTGCCACCTTCATTGCAGGTTTTGTGCTCTCAGGCATAGCAATGTTTTTATTTGCAAGGGAAATTCTAGGGGAGATACCTGCCCTTGTTGCAGCGGTTGCCTACATTTACGCCCCCTACCATCTCCTCGACGCCTATGTTAGAGGCGCCTTGCCTGAATTTCTCACCTTTATATTTCTCCCGCTAGTGTTTTATTCCATTCTCAAGGCAAATAGTAGAGCAGAGTATTATCCCTTGATATCCCTGTCGTATGCACTCCTTATACTCACCCATAACATTCCAGCCTTTATTTCAACACCGTTTATCTTTCTCTTTGTGTTGCTTCAGAAAGAACGATTGAAAACCACAGCTTTTCTTTTACTCGGACTGGGACTAAGTGCCTTCTATTGGCTGCCCGCGATAGCAGAATTTAGATACTTATATCCAAACCCCACATTTAATTATGCTGATCACTTTGTTTATTTTTCCCAGCTCTTCGAAAAAAGATGGGGTTTTGGGTTAAGTGTACCAGGTCCGGGAGATGGGATGAGCTTTCAAATCGGTAATATTCATGTAATATTCTCACTGCTAGCCTTATACTTATTATACAAGGGCAATAAAAATCTTAAACGATACATTGTCTATTTTACGTCAACTCTTTTGATATCCATTTTATTTTCACTACATCAATCAAAAATTTTATGGGATATTATACCATTTTTTGATTTTGTTCTTTTTCCATGGAGATTTCTTCTGATTGCTTCCTTCGCAGCATCTTTTCTTTCAGCTGTCTTTCTCACAATCTTCAGAAGGAGGAGAGAGATAAAAGTTTTTGCACTACTCTTTGGGATAATTTTTATTCTATATTCAATGCCAGTTCTATTCATACTTCCGGTACAAGATGAGAAGCTGGCATTGTACAACTATCAGTATGTCAAGAAAATCGGACCTAAAACTACTGTAGGGATGAATGAGCTCCTCCCAAGGTGGGTAAGCAATTACTCAGAACTGAGGCAGAAAGATAGGATCCCATGGCCTTTCGATGTCGCACCCGTGGGATGCAACCGTTACTACATGGAGGGCAACTTTACGCAGGCGCAGAACATCACCCTCCCAATATTCTACTTCCCCGGCTGGGAGGTGGAGATTAATGATGCAAAAGTACAGCTCTATCCTGATAAAAGCGGACTAATAACATTTTACGTACCCGAGGGCTACAACAGAATCTACATAAGCTTTGAGGATACCCTGATTAGGAGGTTGGCTAAGATTATCTCGATTTTTTCAGCTTTCGCCCTTGTTGTCTATTTACTGAAAAAACGTATTCTCAATAAATTTATGAGCATCTCTGGCCCATAAGAAAGTCTGAATTTTGATTCTCCAGAATGTCCCCATTTAATGCCCACTTCTTTAATCACAAAACCTCTTTTAGCAAGCTTCCACAGAAGCTCAACATCGAACTCATAGCCTCTGGTATGAATAGAATCGATTACAGCGTCTATGGCAGATTTTCTAAATATCTTAGCCCCGCACTGGGTATCTCTGAATTTCAATCCAAAAAGTGTTCTCACAAGTAAATTGAAGATTCTACTCGACAATCTTCTGAAAAATGGCTGCTTGATAACAATCTCTGAACCTTCCGCGCGCCTGCTTCCTATCACCCCTGCAAACTCTCCGCTTTTAAGTATTCTAACCAAACGCTTCAGCTCCTCTGGAGGCACTGAAAGGTCGGAATCCACGAAACCAACGATGCCATGAGAAGCCTCTTTAAACCCCTCGATAACCGCACCCCCCTTGCCAAGCTTTTCTTCAAACACCATTAGCTTGATATTCGGGTATTTCTTAGAGAATTTACCTACTATCTCAACAGTTGCATCGGTACAACCATTGGCTACCACAATCACCTCATCAGCCACGTCCTTATAAGCCTTCAGAACATCTTCTATTCTCTTCTCCTCGTTGTAGGCGGGGATTACCAGAGAAAAGCTATTTTCCCTTGAACGCATAAAGTATACCACCGAACACGAGTATGCTCCAGTAGCTTATTAATCTATCCAGCAGGGCAATTGAGATGGCAATCTCCTTTTCTATGCCAAAGAGGATAAGTAAGCCAGCAATTCCAAGCTCCACAGCCCCTAAACCTGCTGGTGTAGGGAAGGCCGTGAGCAGAGACGCTGCTAGGGCGATGAAAATAGCCACACCAAAACTTAGCTCTATCCCGGTAGCGTCCGCCACAAAGAAAAGCCGAGCAGACTCCAAAATCCAGATGAGAAATGATAACGCAAGTATTACAGGTATCTCCATCCTGTTAATGGATGCTCCCTCTTTAAATGCTAAAAAGAATCTCCTAGATAATGAAACACGTCTTATTGCAATTATAGCCAAAATAGCTGCGATTGAAAGTAAAATTCCTATCTCCATGGGGCGGGAGAGAATATGGGGTATTTTTTTAAGGTATAAAAATGAAGTAATGACCACCAGAAATATAAGCGTAGAAACATCCACAACTCTCTCTAAAAATATCCTGCCAATAATTTTTGAGAAGTGGGATTTCACATAGTATCCACGGTAGATATCACCCATCTTTGCAGGGAAAATACAATTGAAGAACCATGAAAGAAAATATACCTTAAGGTTTGTCCATAATGTTAATGGAATATTTACTCTGTCTAAGAGATATTTCCAGCGAACACCCCTAACAAATACTGAAAGATAGAAAGCCACAAATCCAGAAACATACAACACCGGGTTTACATTCTTTAAATGTGATAGCAGCAAACCTATGGAGATGTTGGATATTATCAAATACAGGATTACAAAAGCCAGCAAAAAAGAAAAGATTATTTTCTTTCTTGGAATCTTTTCGCGTTGGAAATTCATCGTAAGTTTTTTGCAAGGTGTGTTTAAAAACCTTTGCTGAGTATCTTCCCTGCGCTTAATCACCTTGCGAACTCTTGCTGAGCACCACCTCTATGCGCTTGTTCCTCTTCCCCTTGCTCTTGAAGCTGGTTATCTTTATACCGCCTATTTCGCGGGTGTTCGCCACGTGCGTGCCCCCGCAGGCGTCTATGTCAAAGCCTACGATTTCCACCAGGCGAATCTCGCGAATGCTCTTGGGGATTAAGTCTATGCGGGTCTTTCTGGGGTCAACCCTATCAAACGCCTCTTCCCGTGGCAGGGTGTATATCTTCACCTCATGCCCTTGAGCGATTGCCTCGTTCGTTTTTGCTTCAATCTCTGGCAGAACAGAGCGGTCAAAGTTTGCCACGTCGAAGTCCATGCGCGACTTCTCCAAGCCAATCTGGTTGCCAGTCACAACCGCTTCAAACTCGTCGAAGAGCACCTTCGCTAAGATGTGCAGCGCTGTATGGTAGCGCATGAAGGTGTAGCGTCTCTGCCAGTCAATCTCACCTCGAACCACGTCACCCTCCTTAAGCTCTGCGCCCTCGCAGTAGTGCACTACTTCGCCGCCCTCGCGCTTCACCTTTACAACCGGGTAGCGCTCACCCTCATAAATAAGAGCGCCTGTATCCGTCGGTTGCCCTCCGCCCTCGGGGTAGAACGCCGTAGCTGAGAGTACCACCTTGTCCTCCTCAGCCCCAAGCACCCTTGCCTCAAAGTTGCGAAGATAGCTGTCCTTGAGGTATAGAAGCTCCGTCATTTCCCTTCGCCTCCTAAATTGATGTTAATCTTTCTGAGGTATAACCTTAACCCCCTGGCGCAACCCTTATATTCTCCTGCTGCCCACCCATTCCTTATGACTCCCAAGCAGGAGAAGGAACTTTTAAAGAAGTATGGCATAGATCAGGAGAAGCTCAGCGCTGAAGAGGTTACGCAGCTTTTGAAGAAGCATGCCTCGCGTGAGGAGCTTGAGGAGCTGAAGAAGAAGTACGGCAAGAAGATGAGCTATTGCGCGCAGGCGGAAGAGGCGATGAGACAGGGGAACCTGCGCAGGGCTGAGGAGATGCTTGACTACGCTTTAAGCTTGGGTGTCTATGGGAACGAGGTTGTTTACAACCTCCTGGGCGACGTCTATGTTAAAAAGGGCAACCGCGAGAAAGCGAAGGAATATTACAAAAAGTCGGGGAGCATAGAGTCGCTGAAGAAGCTTCGAAGTTTGAGTTAGCTTCTTTAATCGCAGCGTAGATATAATTACCATGCCCCTCGCGGAGAAGAAGCCCAGCTGCGAGATAGTCAAGGCGATACTCAAGCTTAGACCAATGTCGCGGGAGCTGTGCTTAGCCTGCAAGGGGGGCAGGCTGCTGTGCGGTCGCCCTTCGTGCCCGCTTCTCGCAAGGATTAAGATAAGGAGCCCCATAGAGAGGAAGCTGAAGGAAAGCCTCTTCGGGCCCTCGCCCAGCATCTTCGTAGGCTGGAAGGGCTACCCCAATGTCTTCGTGGGTCCACTTACGTCGGTAAGCGAGGAGAGCCCAGAGCTATACGATGACCCGGCGAAGTGGTACGGCTTGGACTTCGACGAGATTATAAGGATGCGCTCCCTGCTGGTGCGCTCAAAGGTGAGACACCACGTAACTGAGCGCTCACGCATAGTGGAACAGGCGCAGGAGGTTGCCCTCTCTGTAAATGCCCCGGATACGGAGGTGCAATTTGAGCGCAGGCCCAGCTATGGGATAAGCTTCTCCCCTTTAACTCAGCCTCTGGGTCCCACGGCTCCCCTTAAGAAGCTGACGCTGGCTGAGAACCCGAAGATTCCAAAGAAGGTGGATGCCCTTGCAGGCGACGAGGTGAGCGCAAGCTTCGCCGCAACCACGCTCTACCGCGAGGGTTATGATGTGTACTACTTGACGAGGGTACTGTCCTCAGGTGCTCTGGGTTACGAGGAGCGCCGTCGCCTGGTGCCAACGCGCTGGAGCATAACCGCAGTGGACGACCTTCTGGGCAAAGCACTGATGAGGGAGATTCATAACTACCCAGCGATAAACGAGTACCGTGTATACCACAACACATACTTAGACAACCACTTCGAGATTCTGCTAATGCCGAGAAGGTGGGAGTATGAGCAGTTTGAAGCGTGGGCGCCGAATACGCTCTGGACCTTAGCTCTTGACAAGCCCGCGATTAATGTAGAGCACGAGGGCTATCACGGGCGCAGCAGCTATGCAGAGCAGGAGGGTGGGGGCTACTACGCGGCGCGCTTCGCTGTGCTCGAAGCTCTGGCAAAGATGCGGCGTCAGGCGGGCGTTGTGGTCTTCCGCGAGATATACGAGGGCTACATAATGCCCGTTGGCGTCTGGGAAGTGCGCGAGAATGTGCGGCAGGCGTTTCGCAACCCATACGAGCGCTTCGCCACGCTGAGCGAGGCGCTTGAGAGCATAGCGACGAGGCTGAAAATCCCTCTCAGAGAGTACCTGAAGAGGAGCACCATCTTAAGGCAGTCGAGGCTTGAGGACTTTATCGTGAAGGCGGGTGTTTAGACTCTACCTCGCCGCCACCACACCTGTGGCGCGTTTCTGGAACTCAAATACGGCGCTGGCATATGCAGTATAGCGAATCGCCGCGCGGTTGTACCTCCTCATCTCCTCTGAGTAATCCTCGCCTGTATGAGCCTTCCTCAGGATCTGTTTGAGGTACAAGTAGCACTCCTTCTCCGCGTCGAGCATCCTCCTGATTGAGCTGTACGCCTGCCTGCTCTCCTCGCTGTAAATCTCCTCTTCCACCTTTAGCAGAGCCTCCTCGAAGGCTGAGATAAACTCCCCGGCTTCCTCAACCTCCTGTGAAGCCTGGCTTAGCATGCCCTTCTCAATGTACTCAATCGCGAGGTTGAGCCTCTCAATTGCAGCGTTGGCATTGCTTATCGCCACAGCGGTGGCTGCCATAAACCGCATGTTGTAGTATGGCTGAGTGTAGGTGGAAAAGTAATCGAGACCCAGACTGACATTTCCACCATAGTTTAAAATAAGGAAGGTCATAGTTATGCCAAAAGGAAGTATAAGCAGAGCCAGAATTTTGAGTAACCCTCTCCCCATGGATAATATCTCCTATAATATTCTGTCGTTCTGCATATATAAAGGTGAAGATGTCAAAAACTACTTATCCTTCGCCAGCGGAGTATTATTAAGGGGTGATAAAGATGAACACTACTGAGTTTAAAGGGGTGGAGATAACCTGGTTCGGGCATGCAAGCTTTAAGCTGAAGGGCAATGCAGGCATTGTCTACATAGACCCATACGTTATACCAGACAGCGCTGAAGCTGCGGATGTAATAGTTATGACCCACGAGCACGCGGACCACTGCGCCGTGGAGAACGCAGGCAAGATAATGAAGACATCGACGGTTATAATCACAACGCAGGGCTGTGCAAGGCGCTGCTCTGGTGATGTGAGGGTGATTAAGGCTGGAGACAGCGTCGAGATTGGCGGGATTAAAGTTGAGGCGGTGGAGGCGTACAACAAAGCAAAACCCTTCCACCCCCGCGGCTTAGGCGTAGGTGTGGTGGTGAGCATAAATGACGTGCGCATTTACCATGCGGGCGATACCGACTTTATACCTGAGATGAGCGACGTAAAGGCGGACGTGGCTTTGCTACCTGCGGGCGGGCACTACACCATGGATGTGCGTGAGGCTGCAGAAGCAGCGCTGGCTATAAAACCAAGCGTGGTCATACCCATGCATTACAACTATATCCCCCAGACCAGTGCAGACCCTGAGCTTTTCCGCAAGCTGGTTGCAGAAAAGGATGAGAGCATAGAAGTTCGCATACTTGAGCCCTAGTCCTTGCCCAGAATCTCCCTCTTCATCTCCATGTACTCTTCCTTTGTGATCTCTCCCCTGGCGAGGCGCTTGTTCAGTATATCTATAGCGCTCTCCTCTTCCTTTCTGTTCCCAGCTATCAGCAGGTATATAAATGCGAAGACGAGCACCCAGAATAGGAGCCCAAATCCATGGAAACCGTAGCCGAACATGTGCCTACGGTGCATCTCCGCCATGCTGCCGGGGGATATGATGCTGCCCCACGCCTGGCACACGCCCCACGGGGAGCCAGTCTCATATAGAATTGTCAGGAGCAACAGGAGTCCTAGAATTGCAAAGGCTATGTAGCTGAGGTACTTCTTCATCACCCTGTCACCATAATAATATTCTCCTACCTACTTAATACTCTTTCCTAAATAAGAAAAGAAAAAGGGCACGGCTACCAGCCGTACCCCCACATCGGGCAGCCATAGAAGCCTGGGGCAAACCCATAGCCTGGCACTGGGGTTGTCTCATTGTCTATCACGCCGAACTTCTGTAACAGCTTGAACACCTCTGTGCGAATCTCCCACGGGTAGGCTCCTTTCTCCTGAAGTTCCTGAATCTTTTCCTGTATCTCTGCCCGCTGCTCATCGGTTAGTTCCTTTCCGAAGCCATAGCCGTAGCTCCAGGCAGGATAGCCTCCATACCCCATCATTCCAGGGCCCATCATGCCCATTCCATGGCCCCACCCAGGGGCTGCGTATCCACCGCCGAGGAAGCCCCAGTGGGCGTAGGCGATGCCTCCCACCAGCAGAAGTGCCGCCAAACCAGCGATTGCAATTTTCGCGCTCTTTTTCATCTCAATCACCTCGGCATATACCTTTCCGCAGAGGCGAGTATAATTTGCCGAGACAACCATGCAGGAGATAAAACAACAAACCACACAGAAGGGTACATAATTGTCCAAAACCGTCCATGATTTAAAAAATGTGCATTTTTTGGCATGTAATTTCATAATAGAAAAATAAAATCAAAAATTAAATATTTTATTACTAAAAATACATATTTTTGCAAAAACAGCAGTAAGGATGCGAATTCTTAGTCAGAGTTATTTTGAGGTAATATTTATATAGTGTAAAATTTAGCAGGTAAGGGAAGCAGTAGATGGTGTGTTATGAGCTATCTTAAGTAATATCCTTTAAGGGTCTTAATAATGTCGCCAATTCTTTTAATACTCACGGCAGTAGTTGCCTGGGCTTCATCTTTTATCCTTGTAAAAGTTGGACTAAAAGAGATTCCCCCTGTAACCATGGCGGCATTGCGCTTCTTCATAGGTTCCATTATCTTTTTAGCAATCCTGTACTCGAGATATAAACCAGGTGAGGTGTCCGCTTACCTCAGGAAGAATCTGAAGATGCTCTCAGCTTTAGGACTAGTGGGCATTTTTCTGCCGAATATCTTCCAAAACGTGGGGATGCAGTACACCACTGCCTCAGCATCCAGCGTCCTGCAAACCACTAGTCCTGTGTTCACAGCAACACTGGCTGCATTATTTCTGAAGGAAAGTCTGGGTATGAGAAAGGCGGGCGGAGTAACCCTCGCCTTAACCGGAGCGGCGATGATCGCCACTAACGGCGACTTGTCATCTCTAATGGAAATCACAGATTACGTGTATGGAAACTTCCTGATGCTCCTCTCGGCAATATGCTATGCCTTCTACATAATCCTCTCGAAAATCGGCCTGAGAGATGGGGAGCCGCTCATTATAGTTAGCCTGAGCACCGCTATCGGCTCCATATTTTTGCTCATCTTCACCCCTTTCGTGGAACCGGTTAACGCGCTGATAAATCTCAGCAGTTATATGTGGGGTATTATCCTAGCCCTTGCGGTGGTTCCGACGGTCATCGGCTTCCTGTTCTGGTTCGAAGCGCTTAAAAGGATGGACGCTTCGAAAGCGAGTTTTTTCATCTTTTTGGTTCCTGTGTTCACTGTAATATTCGCATATTTTTTCTTGAAAGAAGAAATAACATTGTTTATGATAGGCAATGCCGCATTGATAGTTGCAGGAGTATATTTGGCTGAATCAGAGAGGTGAAAGTTCCCGTAACAACTCTGACACAAGCTAAGAGAAAAGCAAAAATGTCTATATTAGGGGATTTAGTCGATAACCCCACTAGTGAGGGAATATTTATAATATGGTGTTGGAAAGTTAGCAAGTAGGGTTAGAATCCTTAAGAGGGAGGAAGTTTGGTAAGCCTGAATAACAGAATTGTTAAAGGTCTCAGTCCCCGGCTTAATGATAAAGAAGTTAGAGCGCTTCTTGCTCTAATGAAGGAGAGGTGGTTAACCGACTCTAAGCTGAAAGAAATCTTAGGGTTTAAAGTGAAAAATCTGCTGCGTATTACAGAAAGAGATTGGAGAAGGCGGGGATAATTGAAAGGTATAGGAGGAATAGCCATTTCTGAGTACATGCGGGTTCTAACGCTGCGCGATATGCTTGCCATTGGGGTCGGTGCAACCGTAGGTCCTGGAATCTTCACCGTAATTGCGCCGCTGGCAGGGACTGCTGGCTCTCTCGCCCCTCTGGTGTTCATTTTCACCGGGTTTGGCCTTTTATTTTCGGTGCTCGCCCACGCAAGGCTGGCGAGCACTTTCCCCAGCACCGGCGGACTATATGTGTTTGTCAAGCGTGCCTTCGGCATTGCAGGAGGCTTCTTCATAGGCTGGAGTTTTTGCCTCTCAGCGGCTGCTGCTGGAGCCTTTGTCGCCTTAGGCTTTGCGGACTATCTTGGAATTTTCATCCCCGCCCCACGTTTATGGGCAGGCTTAGCGGTGATCTGTTTCTACCTCATACTTAACCTAATAGGTATACGTTCGGTTGTTTTTGTGCAGAAGGTGTTCACCGCAGCGACCTTATTTATAGTGTCGCTGGTCATTCTAAGTGGATTTCTGCAGGGGAAAGTACTGCCTCAGCAGGTAGAGTTTCCTCCCCCAAAGATGCTGCTCCAGGGTTCGCTGTTGACGTTTACCCTCTTCGCCGGCTTTGAGGTTGTGGGCAGCATGGCGGGGGAGGTTAGAAATCCAAAACGAACTTTACCCATGGCGATGCTTGCCACACTGCTCATTGCGATTTTTGTATACACTGCTGTAACCACTGTTGCCCTTGCAACGCAAAAGCCAGCTGAGCTGGCGAGCAGTTTAATTCCTCTGGCGGAGGTGGCGCGATACCTGCTGGGTTTAAAGGGCAGCTATATCGTTGCTGCTGGGGTTCTGTTGGGCTCAATGTCGGTAATCAATGCACAGATACTGGTAATCTCGCGCATAATGAGTGCCATGGCGAGCGACGGTATTCTGCCGATGTCCTTGGTTGACTTCAAGGTTAGCACCACCTTAGCGAGTGTGCTCTTAGCTGGTATTATGTTCGGCTTTCCGAGCGTGGGGATGCTTGCTCAGATATCCAGCTTCTTCTTCGTTCTTATGTTGATAAGCACGAATATGGCTTACATAAAGATGTTTAAACCCCAGAGCTTGTCGCAGACCGTCTTCGCCGCATGTCTGTTCTTGCCGGTCCTCTCCCTCGCAGGCGTAAGGCTGGACGTGTTGAGCCTGGTCCTCGCCTGGTTGATGGCGGGAGGATTGATACTCGCCATAAATCGAGCAAGAGTAAGACACAGGAGTGCAATTTCTGAATAGCATCACTTCTTAATCCAGTCTGCAATAAAAACCTTGTATGTTCTTCCCAGTCTCTCTCTGGTAATTATTCCCTTCTTCTCCAGGTTGAGCAGGAGAGCGCTGACCTTTGATTTGGAAAAGCCTGTGCGGAACCGCAGCGAGTCCTGAGTTATGCCCTCATTCTCCCTTATTATCTCGAGAAGCAAAGCTTCGTCCTCGCTCAGGGCGCGCTCAAGTATAGCATAGCTCTTGTCCAGCACCTTTGGCTTTTCCTCTGGCTTTTCTTCCTCCTCAGGCTTTGCCCACAGGTAGAAAAGCGCTCCTGCGATTATCCCTATAATAAAAGAGAGGGTGAGGCGATATCTCAGAAAGGATAGACTCTCCTCTGTAAATACAAGCGACGCAAGGGAGTCCAGCCCAAAATAAACTATGAACACAAGCAAAAAGGTTGCGAGAACGCGTTCGTTCTCTGTGGCAGGTTTTTTAATTCTCATATCCTACATCTATTAGGGTTTATGATATAAGAAATTTGAGATATAGGGGCGCCTTCCCCGCCCCTATCAACCCATCCGTACCTGATGGGTCGCCTTCCCCACTTCGTCACCCGGAACTTTGTTCCGGGTAACCCCTATCACCCCTTCCGAACCGTATGAGGGCGCCGCACCTCTCATCAATCTTAAGGAGATTGGCGAGCTATCGCTACGCGAAACGGAGGTCATACTCACCAAAATTAAATTGCTTAGCTTCCGCAGGTTCAAATAGCGCCAGCTCTCCTTATTACACCCAGCATCTCAGCTGCGAAGGCAATGCATGCGAAGGCAACAAGAAGTGCGCCAAAAAGGGTTACACCTTTGATTGCAAAAGCAAATCCAGAGGCGAGGAGGAGGGTGCCCACGTTAAAAGCTATAAAAACCCATCGTGAGCGCTTGGCTGAGAAAAGTTCTTTAAATGAGGCGGGTGCTCGTTCCTTCTCGCGGGCTATGAGCTTCGTCCATGCAAGCGTGGGTATCACATGGTAAAGCCCGCCAATCACCGTCTGAACCACAAAACCAAGGGCGGCGAGATGGGCATGGGCAATCACAAAGCCTCTGCCCGGGTGAGACAGCACCAGAGCTAAGCCAAGCAGCATTGTAAGCGCAAGGTAGGCTAGGGCAGCAAGGAAGAACCTGGCCTCCACAGGCGTGGATTTGAACGCTGCTTTTGTCGGAGCGGTGTAGCTCTTAACCATGTCGTAGATGAAGAGCAGGACAGCAGCCAGCAAAGCTACGCCAGAAAGCAGGGCAATGGTTTTGGAAAGTGCTAGGCCAAAAGCTAAGCCGAGAGATGCGACCACAATAGCATAGAACACGTAGTCCATCCAGCGTTTGTTGTAAATCTCCTTAACCACAACCATGGGGAGCATCCAGGACATTGCGCCCGCGATGATAAGTACCACACCGCCCACTAAAGCGAGGTGAACATGGGCGGGGCGATAGCTTATTAGCGATGGGTTAACCGTAAACAGAAATCCCAGCGTTGCGGCGATGCTCAGGAAAATACTCGAGGCGGAGTAGAATTTGAATACGTAGCTCTCGCCCTTCCTGCTGGATATGGTTGCTATGACATTGTATGTGAAAAGATAGAAGGCGACGAGCAATAGCAAAGCGCCTGCAGATGCGAGGAATCTGAACTTTGGATAGCTTACTGAGAATAACACTATTCCAGCGTTGAAAAGCCAGAAGCTCGCCCTCGCTGCTCGATTGTTGTGAAGCTCCGCTCCGGTTAGTGTGGGCACCTGCTGGTACATTGTAGCGATGATAACACCGCAAACAAAGCCCACAAAGGCAAAGTGAACGTGGGCTGGGGCAAATAAGTAAAAATTAAAAATCTCTGCTATACCCAGAAATATTGATAGACTAAAATACACAAGCGCAGCTGCAAGAAAGCGCAATATCAGTGTTATCATGGTACCCTAACCATGGATGAGCATTGGCAGGCAGCGCGAGCAGATGTAGTGCTTATCGCCTTTGTGATAGTACTTGAGGATAGGGACTTCCTCCTCGCTCCGCTGGCAGTTTCCACACTTCTTCATGGTGATAAATAACTCCCATAAGCTTATAAAATAATTTTGTGCGAACATGTTCAAAAAAGGAAAAAGAATAGGAAGCTTAGAGCTTCCTTCTCCTCAGCGCTGCGTAGCCAGCGAGTGGCAGCAGAGCTATTGCAGCAATCGCTGTTGGTCCGCACACGCCCTTCTTCTGCTCAAGCTTTGCCACGCGCTCTTCAAGCTGCTTCTTCTCGCGCTGCATCTTTATCCATTCTTCCATCATGTTGAGCTTGTCCAATAGCGCGTCAACTGCACCGTTCCAGTGTGTCCAGTCTGGTGCCATCATGCTGGCGCCCATTCTCCACCTGCGACCATCGTGGTGCCAGATGTAGTAGTACATTATCTCTGGAATTTCGTCGATGGGGTTTGACTTGTCTATCAAGCCCTCCTCGTATGCGGTGTTAAGGAGCTTCTCAGTGTATTCGTAGACCTTGTTGTAGTCGCTCAC
Source organism: Candidatus Pyrohabitans sp. JdFR-17 (assembly GCA_002011115.2). Taxonomy (GTDB): domain Archaea; phylum Hydrothermarchaeota; class Hydrothermarchaeia; order Hydrothermarchaeales; family BMS3B; genus Pyrohabitans. Next base: position 19,724 of record MTME02000068.1, on the reverse strand, counting down.
CACCTTGTCGAAGCTCTCGAAGTAGCCGTCAACCCAGTCGCTGGCGTGGCACACTCTGCAGACCTTCTTCATCTCAGCTCTGCCCTTCTTCGCCTGCTCCTCGTCAGGCTTCTGCTTGCCCAGAGGCACTAAGCTCGGGTCGTCCCACTGAGGCACTGACTTCTTGGGCTGGAGCTCCCAGTAGAGCCTCGCGCCAACGTCGTGGGTACTCTCAACCACACCGCCGAAGCCGGACATGTGGCAGGTTGCGCAGGTGGGCGCCGCTATATCCTCCGGACCCCACTGTCCAGGTGGCACATCCCAATTCCAGTGCTCTCCGCTGCTCGCGTAGATATTGCCGTGCTTGCTCTCCTCGTATATCTCTATCTGCGGGTGGTCTGGGCCGAGATGGCACTGACCGCAGGTCTCAGGTTTGCGCGCCTCTGCTATGCTGAACCTGTGCCTGGTGTGACAGGCCGAGCAGGTACCCATAGTGCCGTCGGGATTAACCCTGCCGATACCATTGTTGGGCCAGCCGTCTAGAATCTTGCCGTCCTTAGCAATGACATAGGTACCATGACACTCAAGGCAGCCAAGCACCTGGTTCTCGTGGTAGTAGTCTTTGCTATCAAGCAGACCAGCACGTTTCAGAGCGCCGCTATCCGGATAAAGCGGTGTAAGCTTGTCCTTAATGAAGTCCCTAGGATTGACCTCGAGGGCGGTCTCAAGTTTCAGCGGGTCCTTGCCCTGCTTGACCATCTCTCTGTACCAGGGCTTCAGTGGTCCTATGAATGCCGTCCAAGCGTGCTTGCTCTTTGAAAACTCTGCTACCTGTTTGGGATGACAGCTTTCACAGTAGCGCGGCGAAACTACGGCGGTAACCCTGTATCCCATGTGCTCAAAGCCGGCTGGGTCGTCATCCTTGGCGAGGTGGCATACGTAGCACTTTACCCCAACCTTACTGTGCTTGCTCTCCTCCCACTGCTTCACTATGCCCGGGGTCACAGTATCGTGGCAGCTCAGACAAGGTGCACCTGGTTCTTTAAATTGCTGGGCGTTGACGGTGCTAAGTACCATTGCTGCAGCTATTGCAAAAATTAAAAGATACTTTGTTTTCATATTCTCACCCGGTAATCACCTTCCCTTCATATATTAAATAAGTTTTTTTAAAAAGAGGTTTAAAAGAGATTTTAAAAATTAAATTTTAATTTAGTTTAAGTTAATATGAACTCTGTGTGCGCAGCAGTGGGAGTGGACTTGAGGCGGCGTACACAGAACCAGCGCACCTTGAAACCTCCGAAGCGCCTCCTACAAAGACTGCGAAGGGCTCCCATTCTTCATTTCTGCAGGTGAGGAGTGCCTCGTCTATTATGCCAGCGGTTAAAGAAAATTTTATCAGCGCGGTTACCGCGCCACCATCCTGCGCGCGGGCGTGAAGCTCCTCGCTGGTGGCGCGAGCAGCAAGTATGCGCCGATACCTTCCAATGTAGGGTGCATGAGTACCTCCGAGGTTAAAACTCCTTTCAAGTACTTCAACTGGGAGTGCTGTTCTTGTACATGCGATGTAACACCTGTCACATCCGGTGGGGCAGCGCTTTCTCAACCTTGGCAGCCCGTTCCTCATCTCTATGTGCTCACACGCGGCGCTACAAGCGCCGCAGGCATCGCACAAACCAGTGACCACTATCTCATCCCAGAGTTCTTTGAAGTCTTTTCCACTTACTATGGGCAGGCTCTGTAACTCTTTCGTACTGTAGTGAGGTATTTTCATGCCCTGCCTAATCCTGCCCAAAATCCTCCTGGTGTTCCTCTCAATCTTCTTCCTTGCAGTTTCTTCAAGCTTTTTGAGCTGTGCCTCGTTAACCTCGCGGACCTCAATTACTCCTGCTGCCTCCGCTTTGCTCACCAGCTCTTCACCATGCGCTGAGCGCACAATTACTGTGCTCCAGCCACGAGGTGAGCCTATGCTGCCTACGCTTACGTCCGCCAACTCTGAGGTAAAATCCAGGCATAGCTTGCAGGCAAGGCGGACGTATTTTCTAAGACCTGTAAGGGGCAGCACAACTCTCCCGTTGCTAAGCGATATCTCAACCTCATATCCAGAGATTGTGGCCCTATTTACCTTTTCCAGCTCAATCCCGTGCTTCTCCAGGTACCCCTTGATGCAGGGGTAGCTCCAATTGCCCATGCAGAAGAGACCAATCGCTAGACCCACGTTTTTTGCCCAGCCCAGCTCCAGATTATCTGCAAGAGCTTGGAGCTTGCGCAGCCCCTGAATCTGACAGGGTGTGCCTACAAATCCCAGCCTGCTCACTCCACCTCGTCCTCCACATTCACGTATATGAGCTGGAAGTCCACAACACTCTGCCACTTTTCTATTCTCTCAGACAGCCTCTGCAGTTCGGCGGTCGACTCGCCTTCAATTACAATGGCGATGCCCTTATCGCCTCTGCCTTTGACCTCCACGCCGGGCAGAGCTCTGAGATTCTTTTCAACCTCCTCCTCCTTGCCCGGCACAGGCACAATCACAGCTCCGGATACCGGCAACTTTTTCACCTCCTTGTGGTATTAATGGTATAGTACAGGGCACCCGCAGGACATGCGTCTCTGCACAGCCCACAGTTATCACAGGTTTTATCGTTAAAATCCTTATCTATGCCCAGCTCTACAGGGCGAAGGTCGTAGGGGCAGGCAAGGTTGCATTCTCCGCACAATATGCAGCGCTCCTTCCTTTTCTGTATTTTGAGCAATCTCTTCGCTCCAAGCAGAGAAAGAAGACCTCCTGCGGGACACAGTGAGCGGCACCATCCCCGCTCGGCGGCAAGAGCCTCAAAGGCAAAGATTCCAGTGAGGAGGGCTATGCCACCAAGACTCACGCTGTGATAGGTGAACAGGTAAAAGAGCTCCCTTCCGAGCACATGAGGAGGGTCAAAGGCGGATACAATGGGAGTGGCAAAGAAGAATGTGAGCATTAGCGTAAAGCCCAGCAGATGATAGCGGTAATCTCTGAGTTTTACCTTTACCCCTATCCCCCTTGCCCTGAGAAAGCTCCTAAACCTCTGATTCAGTTCCAGCAGAAAGCCTACCGGGCAGAGCCAGGAGCAGAAAACCCTGCCCAGGAGCAGCGTTATCGCGATAGGTAGCAGAGCAGCCATAATAAGCGGGAGGTAGATAACCTTCGCGGCGAGAATCGCTTCCAGAGCGGCAAGGGGATGGGTTATGTTTATGCCGTAGAAGCTGAAGCTCCAGGTGTCGCCCCACACCTGAGAAACCCTGGGGGGAGGAAGCTCTCCCAGAGCTATGCGCGAGGGTGCCCACTCTATGGGGTTCTGGGTGTAAATAGGCACAGCGATGAGCACGGCAAGCACAGCAAGCTGAAACACCCGCCTTATTACCTTTACCTTCATGCTACACCCTCTTAACCACGCGTACAGCTGGAAGCTTTACTTCGCGTCCTGCTTTGCCTATAACATTTCTCACCATGGCAGCGTAACGCTCCTCGAAGTATGTAAGCTTCCTTCCAGGCTCGACCGTAGCCTTTGCTATCTTTTCATTCACGGGGCACACGTAGTTGCACATTCCGCAGCCCACGCAGTGCTTCTCATTAACATAGGGGCGAATCCCTACTGCACCTGTGATAACCTCGTTTGGCGGGTAATCCAGCATGGCGTCGTCTCGCAGAGGGCAGTTGTAGTAGCACTCCCCGCAGGAATCGTACTGCCAGGCTAAGCAAATATCGCGGTTTAGCACAGAAACACCCATCTTCAGCTCATCGGGAAGCGAAAGCAGCGTATCCCTGTCGTTCTTAATCTTCTTCAGTGCGCCCGTGGGGCAAGCTTCGCCACACAGAAGGTAGTCGCTGAGAGGCTCGTCCTTGCCCTCGCTGGTGCGCTTGAGGCAGAGATAACACGGTGTCTCAAGGGGGTCTATGTAGGGGGTTGCCACGTTTGCACCCGCGCTTATGTCAAAAAACTTTATGGAGTCATAGGGGCAGGCTTCGCCGCACTTACCGCAGCGTATGCAGCGTGCAAGAAAATCACTCGTTGCGCCTGGAGGACGGATGACAGGCACGTCTCTTCTCATCTTAAACCCAAAAAAGCCGAACCACAGCAGCGCAGAGCTCCTTATAAAGCTCCTCCTGCTCAGCCTCAATACTCTTCCTCCCTTTCAATCTCAATGAGCGCAACCTCGTAGTGGCGCCCTTTAATCTGGTAGGGTACCACCACCTCGCCTCTCACCGTTATCTCAGCCCCCTGCATGGGCATCATAGCCCGGGTAATCACCCATATCTCCCCCGTACCATCGCTCAGCAAATATGGCTGCTCATCCACAAATTCAAAGGCTAAGCCAGGCGTAGCTCTGCCGCGCAGTATTACCTCCTTGCCTTCGTATGCCGCCGGGTTATTGAGGATATCAGCTATTGTCAGTCCAGCTTTCTTTTCAACTTTTTCTTTCTGAACCTGGGTTTCAGGAGCTTCCTCAGCCAGCGGCGGTGAAGGTTTTTTCTCTGTAGCTACAACTGTCTCTTCCTTCTCGACACACCCTGCGAGAATGAGCATTATCAGGAAAAGCACTATTGCAAGCCGCATATATAACACCAGAAACTTTTATTTTAAGTATACTGCCCCAATAATTTATAAATCTGATTATAAAATAAAATTTAGTAAGACCTGCTTTAAAAATAAATAAGGTTTTAGGTGGCTTTGACCACCTTAATCTTGCACACCTTGTAGTCAGGCTCTTTCGCCTTTGACCAGCTATCGGGCACGTCTACGGTTAGGTCGTTGATAAGCCTCTTTTCGTCGAACCAGGGCACGAACACCATGCCAGGCTGGGCGCGCTCCGTCACCCATGCAGGCAGAATGATACTGCCGCGCGGTGAGATAAGCATCACATTCTCACCACTCTTTACGCCCAACCTGTCTGCATCATCTGGGTGAATCTCCACGTAGGCCGCTGGATTAAGCTCACGCAGCAGGCGCACACGCATGGTCATTGTACCAGTGTGCCAGTGTTCTATAACTCTGCCGGTGTTGAGCACAAAGGGATAGCTGCTGTCGGGCATCTCGTAGTCCATACGAGGCGTTAATGCGCGGATAACCGCCTTGTCCTTTGTGTTCTTGAGCTTGTGCCCACCATAGTAGTTTATTGGTCCCGGATAGCCGTGCTCCTCCATGTGCTGGTCGTAGAGCGTAACGTAGCCGGTGGCATACCTCTTCTTGTCTGTACCGAAGACCTTTATAGCATAATCGCGGGAGATGTAGCGCTTGTTGCTGCCGCGGTTGTCAAACTCTGTGCTCGGGCATGGCCATTGTACGCCTCCTGCATGGGCTTTGAGCTTCTCGTAGGTGGCACCATAGAGGTCGACATCCTGACCCTTTGTGAGTACCCTGTACTCGTTCCAGGCAGCCTCCTCTGGGGTCATCTCCCCTTTCTTAACCCTCGGGTCATCGTAGAATCCAAGACCGTAGACCTCTATTGTGCTCAGGATTTTTACCGGGTCTTTCCTGTCCCTGACAGCATACTTGACCTTTCTGCCCAGCTTCTCTGCTATTCGCCTGGCGACCTCGTTAATCTGCCAGAAGTCGGGCTTTGCCTCGCCTGGCGGGTCTACCAGCTTCGGTATGAACTGGCTTCTTCTATCGGTTTGACCCATTATGCCCTCTTTCTCTACCCACATTGCACTGGGGAGAACAACTGTCGCAACTTCAGTAGTTTTATTCCAGTATATGTCGCTCACCACAGTGAATGCTTTTCGCATCGCCTCCGCATAGCGGTCGCAGTTGGGCAGGCTATGTGCGGGGTTGGTGGTGTTTATCCATATTGCCTTGATATCACCCTTCTCTAGGCGCATGAACATGTTGACCGCTGGCCCGGTGGGCTTCTTGGGCATCTGTTCAACGGGCACGCCCCAGACCTCGGCGACCTCCTTGCGGTGTTTCTCGTTGGCAACTGCTCTATGCCCCGGCAGGATGTGAGTTAATCCGCCCTGTTCGCGTGTACCTCCGCACGCATTAGGCTGCCCTGTCAAGCTAAGAGAATCGCAACCGGGCTTACCTATCTTGCCGGTTAGCAGATGCAGGTTGTGCACCTGACAGTTAAGCTCTACACCCTGAGTGCGCTGGTTCAAGCCCATGGTCCACATGCTTAGCGCAGAGTAACCCTTGCGTCCGAACCACTTCGCAGCTAAGCGTATGTCCTCGGCGGGTACGCCGGTTATGTCGGAAACTTTCTCTGGCGTGTAGTCCTTGAGGAACTCCTTGAATCCGTCGAGGTCCACCTCTTCGCCGGCAGGACCAAGACCGACTCTGAAGGTGCAGTGCTTCAGGTGCTCATAGTCGACCAGATCCTCTTCTATTATAACATAAGCCATTGCATTCAGCAGGTACATGTCTGTACCCGGCTTGAATTTGAGGTGAAGGTCCGCGTACCTCGCCGTTGGCGTTGTGCGCGGGTCTGCTACTATAACGCGCACCCTGTCTGGATATGCGCTCTTCCTGTCTATAACCCTGCGGAAGAGCATTGGATGCTGCTCTGCCATGTTTGAGCCTATTATGAAGAAGGTGTCCGCATAGTCTATGTCGTCATAACTCCCAGCGGGCTCGTCTGCGCCAAAGGTGTTGAGGTACCCTCCTACCGCAGAAGCCATACACAGCCTGGGATTACCCTCAACGTTGGCAGTGCCAATTATACCTTTAAACAGCTTGTTAGCAGCGTATGCTTCTTGAGTGGTGTTCTGCCCTGAGCCGTACCAGGCAACGCTGTCCGGGCCGTACTCCTTGATGTACTTTGCAAAGGTATCTGCGATCAGCTCCAGAGCTTCGTCCCAGCTTACCTCCTTGAAACTACCATCGGGCTGTCTGACCATTGGCTTGGTCAGGCGCTCTTTGCCACCGCCTCCGTACATTATGTGGGGCAGGGAATAACCCTTCATACACAGCCTGCCGAAGTTTATGGGTGAATTGGCATCGCCTTTGACGGCAACAACTCTGCCGTTGCGCACACCTACGAGCACTGTGCACCCCGTACCACAGAATCTGCACTGAGCGCGGCCAAACTTTATCTTCCCATCACCCTGCGCAGCCATCGCAGGAGCACTCATACCAGCGGCAAGCATAGCTGCGGTCGCCGCTGAGGTTTTTATGAACTCACGCCTGCTCATGCTTATTTCCATATTTTCACCTCCGCTCTGAATGATATTCACTAAATTTTGAAATGATAAAACTTTTTTTAAAAAATAGTTTATACCACAAGAATTAGTTAAATTAAATTTTTATAAAGCCACCTAATTCAAATACTCCAATTTAAAATCCTGCCAAAATTTAATAATTTATTTAAACAACTAACCCTCAAGGGACAGCAATGTCATGAAGGCCCGCTTTCCGGCTTCGGAAATGTAGTAGTGACGGTTCTCATCCTGCGCTATAAGCCCAGATTGCTTTAGAACACGCAGATGGAAACCGAGCTTGGCAGGTTCGTCTATGCCTAGGTAGTTCATTATGTCGGTAAACCTCGCCTTACCTTTGGCGTGGAGGTATTCCATTATCCTGCGCCTTATCGGATTTGAGAGAGACTTGAGTACATCCTTACCCGGTTCCTGCGCCTCTATCCTCTCCCTGCTCTCCTCCTCTATGCGGGTCTCTTCCAGCAGGCGCAGAATCTTATTTCTTATCTCTTCCACCTTGAAGGGTTTTAGTATGTAGTCGCTCGCCCCCATCTTCATGGCGCGTACGGCGCTGTCTACAGTACCAAAGGCGGTGATTATTATCACCTTGGTGAGGGGGGAGTACTTCTTAACACTCCTCAGCACTTCCATGCCATCAGCGCCCGGCATTACGAGATCAGTGATTACCAGGTCAAATTTCTGCTTCTTAATCATGTTTATTGCCTTCACTCCGTCCTCGGCGATCTTGGGCGAGTAACCCTTCTTTTCCAAGAGTATCCTAAGTCCCTCTCTAAGTTTGGGGTCGTCCTCAACTATGAGTATTTCCTGCATTCACCTCACCTGGTAAGTAGATCTTAAAGGTCGTACCTTCTCCAACCCTGCTCTTCACCTCTATCTCGCCATCGTGCTTCTCAATTACACTATAGGTAATATATAACCCCAGCCCGGTACCCTTGCCCACCTCCTTTGTGGTGAAGAAGGGGTCAAATATTTTGCTGAGATGCTCATCTGGTATACCCACGCCTGTGTCAGCAATTTCCACCACCACTTTTCCATCGCTTTTATACGTGCGGATGCTCAGCTTCCCACCTTCCTTCATTGCATCTATCGCATTCGTGGCGATGTTTATGAAGGCGTCGAGAAGCTTTGCAGAGTCACCTTTAATCTCTGGCAAGTTCTTGTCGAGGTCAAGCTCAAGATTTATGTTTTTATATTGTAATTGTGGTTTAAGAATATTTAACATTTTTCTTATAACCTCATTAACCTGTACCGTCTCATTTTTAAATTCGCGCTGTCTTGAAAAGTCTAGAAGTCCTTGCACAACCTTAGAGGCGAGGGAAGCCTCTTCTTCAATTATCTCCAGCACTTTCTTTGTCTCCTCGTCGTTTACATCCTCGCGGTGAATCTGTGAGTAGAGTATTATATTAGCGAGAGGGTTGTTTATCTGATGCGCTATTCCAGCGGCAAGCTTGCCCACTGTTGCCATCTTTTCACTTTGAATCACCTGAGCTTCTTTGTTCTTTAACTCCTCAACCATAGAGTTGAACACCTTGGCTAGCTCGCCAAGCTCATCTTCATTGTCCACTTCAACGCGGGCGGAATAGTCACGTCTCGCCAGCTTTATGGCAGCTTCCTTAACTTTGTTCAGAGGCGTTATGACCACTATCCTCATAATACCCAGAATAGCCAGCATTATACCGAGAGAAATCACAAACCCATAGATAATAAGTTCTTTTCTGGTTTTTTCGAGAGATGCCATCACCTCGTTAACTGGTATCTCTATCACCAGTGCACCGCGCAGATCGCCCTCGCGATAGCCCTGGTCAATGTGGCATTTGAGGCAGGGCTCTTCTACATAGAGAGGTACAGCAAACTCATAAAAATCGCCAGTTATCGCATACTCTTCTCCGCCCTTCCCCTGCATAAACTCCTGAATCACCCATTTCTCGAAGTTGTCAGATGGGTAATTCTCGGGGTCTCTGGGTTTCATGGTTACTAGCTTAATCTTGTAGTCGTACATTTCATTTGAAAGTTCTGAGAGCTCATAGGTGAGTTCCGCCGGTACTGGTGTAACACGTTCTCTGTTCTCCGCCGCCCAAAGCCTTACCAGGAGAATCTGGTCAGCGATGCTCTTTGCCTGCTGGTGGAGCTGTTCCATTATGTTCTTCTCGTGGCTTTCGCTCATGTAGTAGAAGATGCCCTGTACTGAAAGAAACACTATTATGCCTACGGCGAGCATCATTTTGGTACCCACACTTGCTTTCATTGACTCACCTCCGGCATAGCGAAAGCCACTGGCGCAAGCTCTGGAAGCTGCGAGAGGTCGAGCACCACTATGCCTCCATCATAGTCAGCCACATATGCGTAGCCATTGGCAAGAGCTATGCCGTACGCGTTGCCAGGGGTGTCGTATTGTTCAATCAGCTTGAGCCTGCCGTCCCTCTGTATCTCGAGCAAAGCAACGCCTTCATTTGCGAGGGTAACTAGGAGGTAATCTCTATACCTTTCCAGGCGAAGAGCAAAGCCGGGGAGAGGAAGGTTCTGTACCCACACAGGTACTTTTCCAGAGATTTTAAATACGTCCACTCCCCCGTCGGAGCTTGCAACGTAGGCATAGCCATTGGAGACAAGCACATCATGAGCCACGCTGGATGTGGATTGCGAAGTTAAGAGTGTAAGGGAGTCGTTCCTCACCTCTACCACGTACATACCTAGCGTGAAGTCTGCGATGTACAGCCTTTCGCCTTGGAGAAATATTCCCTTCGGGTAGCTGTATTTTTTGGGCTTGTAGAACCCCACCTCTTTAAGTTTCTGAATGTCAAGAATTACCAGCCCTGAAGAGACACACGCTAGATATGCCCTGTTTCCCGAAATCACAATCTTCTGGGCAGTTTTGTTTAACTCTAGCTCGGCAATCAAACGCGGCAATGAGGGTGTGCTCACATTCAACACAAAAAGCCTGCCCGTGGTGTCGCTGAGGTAGAGTCTATCCCTCGAAAGAGCGAGAGTCTGGGCTTCGCCGGGTGTTTCAAATCCGCCAATGCGGGACAGCTTTTCGCCATTGACAGAGAACACGTCTAAACCCCAGGGTGAGGTGGCATACAGGTAGTCCTTATGCACCAGCACGTCATAGTAGTAATGGGGCTTCTCTAACTCAACCTCAGGCATATATTTGCTATTTCCACCTGATATGCATGCTGCAAATAGAACCAGTAGAGGTAGTGCCACCCATCTCAATTTATTCCGTCCGCTCATTTTTTCTTTTGTAATGTTATAGGCTTTGCTAACATCCAGTAAAAATTTTACTTAGTATTAATAGTTATAATATAAAATCTTCTTTATATAAAATTTCTTTTAAAATAAAGTTTTAAGGTCAGGTGGTTCAAAAGTAGATACCGGGTGATGGTATGCTGGTAGGGAACACAGAACTTCTGGTAGTGTTTGCTTTAATTGTGTTGCTTTTCGGCGCAAATAAGCTGCCGGAGCTGGCGCGCTCGCTTGGTAGAGCCAAGGTGGAGTTTAAACGTGGTATGGAGGACGAGGGTAGCAGGAAATGATTGGCTCTGGAGAGTTCGGGGTTATAGCTCTTCTCGCCCTCCTCTTCTTTGGACCTGAAAAGCTGCCAGACTTGGCAAGAAGCTTGGGCAGAGCAGTGGCAGAGTATCGAAGAGCAGCGGAAGAACTGGATAAGGATCTGGCAGGGGAATTAAGTCTATATAAAAAGGAGTTTACGGAAATAGCGGAAAATCTGGGTATATCAACAGAGAATAAGTCAATTGCCCAGATTCTGGATGAAATTAAAGAGAAGACCGAAAGGGGAAAATGAGCACCATACTTATTGTGGATGATGATAGGCACACTACCAGCGTGCTGGAAAAGGCACTGCGCAGGTATGGTTTTGGAGTGGTCACTGCAGAGAGCGCCACCGAGGGCATAAGCAAGCTAACGGAGACTCAGCCAGAGCTTGTGCTCCTTGACCTGGTGCTACCGGACATGCGGGGCTTGGAGGCGCTGGATGAGATAAAGAGGATTTCGCCTGAGACCAGGGTGATAATAATCAGCGCCTTTCCATCCATTGCAGATGTTGTAGAAGCGATGAAGCTCGGAGCGAGTGACTTTCTTGTAAAGCCTTTTAATGTGGACGAGCTGGTGAGCATAGTCAAGAAAACCTTAGAAGAGGCGAGGCTTGAACGCAAAGTTGAGGCGAAGCTGAGCGATTCTGTAATAAAGGCGCTTTCAAACCCGATACGCAAGAAGATAGCTCTCTATCTCCTTCATGCAGGTGCGAGGAGGTTTTCTGAGGTTGCCAGGAGCACAGAGATGGATGACCCCTCAAAGCTGAGCTTTCACCTTCGTGTTTTAATCGACGCAGGGATAGTGAGTAAAAATAAGGCAGGACAGTATTCCCTAACCGGCGAAGGTGTGGCAATAGTGGAAAAATTGCTGTTGAGATTGGAGAGGGAAAAATTATAAACTTTTTTTAATTGGGTCGAGGGTGTTTTAAATTTTAATTATACGGAATTTTTTAATACTAGAAGTATTTAATTGTCTGTTAGATTTAAATAAAAGTATTTAGCAGGTGGCGCTGGGATGGAAAAACTTGTGCCCCTGAGCAGAGCGCGAGAGATTATCGACACGCTGAGAGAGAGGTCTTACTTCAATCGCGAGACGGAAGTTGTGAGGGTGGAGCTCTCGCTGCTCGGACGGGAGCTGGCTGAGGATGTGCTTGCCACAGAGGACTCACCACCCCACGACATAGCCAGCTACGATGGCTACGCAATGCGTAGCGAAGACGCTGAACGTTATCCTCTGCGTGTGGTAGGGAGCATATATGCTGGCGATGCTTATGAGTCTCTACCTGAGCTTCGCAAAGGCGAGGCGATGTACATCGCAACGGGAGCATTCCTGCCCCCTGGAGCCGATTGCGTACTCCGCTTAGAGGATGCCCGCCTTGAGGGCGAATTGCTGTACGGTATACCTATTGAGAAGGGGACCAAGGTGGTACCTCAGGGAAGCAACTACCGCAGGGGGGAGATTATCCTAAGGGCGAAAACAAGGATAAGAGCACAGGAGTTTGGAATTCTAAAAGGCCTGGGCATTGAGGAAGTGGAAGTGTACTGCAAGCCTCGAGTAGCTGTGTTCGCAACGGGTAATGAAATTGCCAGAGGCTTGCTCCGCGATGTAAACTCCTTCGTGGTAATGGCTCTGCTGGAGCAGTGGGGATGCGAGACGAGCTATCTCGGTGTAATTGAGGATGACTACGAAGCCACAAAGCAAGCGCTTGCCAGCGCTGCAAAGCGCTACGACTGCGTTGTCACCAGCGGCGGTGTAAGCGTGGGCAAACGCGACTACGTGTTGCGCGCTATAGAGGAGCTGGGCGAGGTGGTGCTGTATAAGGTCAAGACCAGACCAGGTAAGCCCATAGCGGTGGGCATCATAGAGAACACACCTATTTTCGCGCTGCCTGGCAAGCCCACGGGTGCGCTGGTTGCGGCGCAGCTTCACCTGCGCAGATACTTCCTGGGCAGTGTCGAGGAGCCCTTCATCTACGCGAGAATAACTGAAGATATACTGCTCTCAACCAAGGACACCGACGCCGCAGACATCGCTAACCTAGTGTTTGTACACCTGGAGAACGGCTATGCCAAGCCGATTGGCTTCGAGGGCAGTGAGATGCCCCTGATGAAGAGCGGCGAGAAGTACAATGTCTCCGCAATAGCCTCAAACCTGCGGAGCGCTCTCGTAGATGGCTATGCAATCATAGAGAGGGACACAAGGCGAGGAGAGGAGATTAAGGTTCATCTCTTTAAATGAGGTGGTGTTATGGAACTGACAGAGGAGGAAATTGTTGAGCTGGCTGAGAAGCTGCACGGTCACCTCGCTCCGGGAATAGCGCTGGGCGTGCGAATGGCTAGCCTAGCTCTTCAGAAGCTCAACACTAAGCGAGGGAGCAAGAAGCTTATCGCCATAAGCGAAACTGCGCGATGCCTCGCCGATGGGATGCAGGCGGCGACGGGTGCGACGTTGGGACATGGCAATGCCTTTATCGAAAACTACGGTAAGCTTGCCCTCACTGTAGGCAGGGTGGACACTATGGAGGGCTACCGCGTGGCTCTGCGCCGCGACGCGTGGAAGCACTCAGCACTCATGAAAAAGTGGATGCTCCGCGAAGGAAGGCTCACAAGGGAAGAGGAGAAGGAGCTCGCCCGTGCGCTGCTAAAGCTCAGCGAGGAGTATCTGGAAATTATGCCTGTGAAGATTGAGCTTACCAGCCTATTTGAGAACTCCCCCATAGTGCGCTGCTCCCGGTGCGGTGAGCTGGTGCCCGAGTCGTTGAGTGTTGGCGAAAACGGCACGCGAGTGTGCAGAAGCTGCGCAGGCGTTGGCTATTACCGCATAGCTAAGCATGCGCTTTCTTAGTGTGCTCCTCCTCGCAGCCCTCACAGCGGGCTGTACCTCTGGCGGAGATGGTATCACAATCTTCGCCGCCGCAAGCTTGACTGAAGCCTTTCAGGAGCTTGCCCAGGAGTTTGAAGCACAGTATGGCATTAAAGTGGAGCTCAACTTCGCGGGCTCAAACACGCTCCGCGTCCAGATAGAGCAGGGCGCCTATGCAGATGTCTTCGCCTCTGCCAACGAAGAGCACATCCAAGCGTTGCTACGCCAGGGCTATGTCGATGAGAGCATCGCCTTTGCAAAAAACAGGCTTGTGATAGTTGTGCCAGAGAGTAATCCTGCAGGCATTGAAAGTGTAGAAGACCTTCGGGGCGATGTAAAGTTAGTCATTGCCAACGAAGCTGTACCCGCGGGCAGGTATGCTAGAGAAGCACTCTATAATTTAGAAGCGCTTTACGGTGAAGGCTTCGCTGAAGAGGTACTCTCCCGCGTTGTGTCTCTGGAGGACAGCGTCAAAGGCGTGCTATCCAAGGTAGCCATGGGTGAGGCAGACGCCGGCTTCGTCTACGCCACAGACGCGTTGGCAGCCAGAGGGAAGGTTGAGGTAATAGAACTCCCTTCTGAAGCAGGCGTCGAGCCGAGCTACTACGTTGGCGTGCTCTCTCACTCCAAAAATGAGGAGGCTGCCCGGGAGTTTATTAACTTTCTATTCTCCCCTCGAGGTAAAGAGATTTTGAGAAAGCACGGCTTCGAGGTGGGGCAATGAACGCCTTCGCGCTCATACGCACCCTGGCAGGTATCGCTGTAGCTGGGTTCATTCTTCTTCCAGTAGCTTCGGTGCTCATAAGCGCTGGCGGTGCTTCGCCAGAGGTATTGCTCAGCTATGAGGTTGTCGCTGCAGTAAAACTCAGCCTCCTCACGGCGACGCTTTCAACGCTGCTCATCGTGATTATCGGCACACCCGTGGCTTACCACCTAGCAAGGAGCGACTCCGCGCTGCGCCGCTTTCTGGAAGTGGCACTGAACCTGCCCATGGTTCTACCGCCAGCCGTAGCAGGCATTGCGCTGCTTGCTGCCTTTGGCAGAGAGGGTATCTTGGGCAGGTATCTCGCCAGCATAGGCATAGCTTTGCCCTTCACCACCACCGCCGTTGTAATTGCTCAAACCTTTGTTGCCTTACCCCTCTATGTGCGCTCCGCAAGAGCGGGCTTCGCCAGCGTTAGTAGAACTTTTGAGGGAGCGTCATACACCTTGGGCGCGAGTGAGTTCACCACCTTTCTCAGGGTCTCTCTGCCCCTTGCGAAAAGCGCTGTTCTGGCAGGTGTTATAATGAGCTGGGCGCGCGCCATGGGTGAGTTTGGCGCCACCATAATGTTCGCGGGCAACTTCGTGGGCAGGACGCAGACCATGCCTCTGGCTGTGTATTCAGCGCTGCAGGTTAGCATGGACAAGGCTCTTGTGCTTGCGGCTTTACTCATCCTCATCTCCTTCATCATCCTTTTTACGTTTGAGATAATACCAAAGAGGAGGTATGCGGATGCTTGAGGTGTATATAATCAAGAGATTCCCCAGTTTTGAACTTAATGTGCAGCTTAAGCTTGGCAGAGAAGTTCTTGCTCTTCTCGGCGAAAACGGCTCGGGAAAGAGTACAACGCTCAAAGTCATTGCCGGTCTTGTTACCCCTGACGAGGGCTACGTACGCATAGGCAACACATTAGCTTTTCACTCAGAACTTGGAATAAACCTCCCGCCCCAGAGGCGCAGCATTGGCTTTGTTTTTCAGGAGCTGGCACTTTTCCCTCACCTCAATGTGTACGAGAACATCGCCTTTGGTTTAAAGGTGAGGGGTTATAGCAAGGCGAAGGTGAACGAAGAGGTGGAGGCCATAATGCACACTCTGGGCTTGGCAGAGTTACGCTTTCACATGCCCAGTGAGCTTTCGGGCGGGCAAAAGCAACGCGTTGCTCTTGCCAGAGCGCTGGTGGTGAAACCTAAGCTCCTGCTTATGGATGAGCCCTTCTCAGCCCTTGATCAGCGCACAAAGCAGGAGGTTAGAGAGGAGGTTAGAAACATTCTAGAAACCTTCAGCATACCAGCGATAATCGTTACCCACGATTACGAAGACGCCGCCATACTTGCGGACCGCATATGCGTGCTGAGCAACGGCAGAATTGAAAACTCAGAACCCGCTGGCGCTCCAGAGCTTTTTGAGGTGGTATCTACATAACCATGACCTCACCCTCGCGGGTAATCGCCACCTCTATCTCTTCAAGCACCCTGCGTCCACGAATCTTCTCTCCAGCACCCTGTTGAATCAGCGCCGCCAGCGATGGGAAGCTGTGGGATATCCATATACCCGCCTCATCCGCGCGTCTGTAGATTTCGCGAACCGCGTCGTTGAGGTCCGTCTCAGGCGGAATAACGACGCTCAGCGGAGCCTCGAGCATCTTTACAAGGCGAAGCGTGTTCTTAGCCCGCCTTATATTCTCCCTAGCCTTTTTCTCGGTGGCTGAGACGTTGGCTACGGTGGTGCCCAAGCGTTTTGCAATCTCACTTGTGCTCAGTCCCTGCGCCTTGAGCTTGAGCACCTCAATCTGGCGCTCCGTGAGCACCGTATCGCGGGTCATGCCTCAGAAACCTCTCCTCTATGAAGCTTGCCAGCTTCTCCACATCGTCGAATCCGAAAACATCACAGCTCGCCTTTAGCTTCGCATCGCTCACCACCGCCACTATCTCTCCGCCCGCAGCGCTGGTAAACAGCCTCAAGTCGTCTTCACAGGTTGCCACGAGTATCTTTGGTGTCTCAGCCCTGGCGTAGCCCTCGGTGAGCACCACGTCAACATCGCCCATGTAGCGCTCAACAATCTCCTTTAAAAACAGTTCTTTAGGTGTGGTCCGCATGAGTACCAGGCGGTCGGGTGAGGAGATCGCCACCACATCTGCGCCCGCAGCAGAGTGTCTCCACGTGTCTTTCCCCGGTGAGTCTATGCTGAAGCCGTAGTGGATATGGTGCTTCACCGTCCCCACGCGGTATCCACGCGTTTTAAGTGCGGAAATCAGGCGCTCAAGTATGGTGGTCTTACCAGCCTTCTTCCTGCCTATCATGGAGATTATCGGCGGCATGTCTTAAATGTTTTAATTTAATACGATATAAAGCTTGCGAAAAATTACAGGTGAGTTAAATATATCTATTTAAAACCTGCAAGGCTCAGCCAGCGGTCGAAGAACACCTCCGCCCAGCTATTAAGCTTCGCCACCCTCTCTTCCAAGTTGAAGAGTATTTCGTCCCGCTTCTCGGGTACCTCCTTCACCCAGTCGCGCACCATCTCAGCGGTAACCTCGAGGTGGTACTGCAGCGCATAGCTCCTGCCGATGCGAAATGCTTGACGTGAATAAAGTTCCGAGCCAGCGAGCAGCTTCGCCCCACTTGGAAGTTCGAAGGTTTCGCCGTGCCAGTGAAACACCTCGTGCTGCGAAGGAAAGGCGGAAAACACCTCGTCCCGCCTACCTTCCTGGGTCAGGGTGATCGGGTACCATCCGAGCTCCTTCTCATCACCAGGGTAAACCCTTGCTCCCAGGGCGTTTGCCATGAGCTGCGCTCCAAGGCAAATGCCCAGCAGGGGCTTGTTATCAGCCAGAGCGCGCCTTATAAGCGCCTTCTCCTCCACCAGGTAGGGGTACTTCTCCTCGTCGTTAACACTCATCGGTCCGCCAAGGAACACGAGGAGTTCATAGTCCAAGGCATTCTCTAGATCATCCCCCCTCCAGAGGCGGCGGTACTCAACGCTTATGTCGCGAGCTTCTGCAAGCTCTTCAAAACAGCCTAGGTGCTCCCCCTCTGCATTCTCTATGGCGAGAAGCCTTATGCTCTCACCTCAGCACGAGCTATGCTCTATTGCCCCCTCAGGGCACGCCTCAACGCACGCGCAGCACTCTATGCAGTCAGCCACGCGAGGAGCGGTGGACTTGCCATCTACGAGTTCATAAACCTCAGCAGGACACACATCCACACACTCACCGTGCCCCTTGCACTTGTCGTAGTCTATCTTTATTGTAACATCAGCCTTAAACTCCCTTATATCTGCCATACTGCTACCTCCAGAGTAACTTCTTTCCTCCTTCAGTTATTTATACTTGACGCTCATTATGGATGCTCTTCAATCCAAACCTCGCCCTCGCTGGTGTGCTCCTTCTTCCAGATGGGCACGTGCTTTTTCAGCTCGTCAATTACGTAGCGACAGGCTTCAAACGCTTGCCTTCGATGCTCTGCCGCAGCAACAACGAGCACTATATTCTCGCCTATATCGAGCTCGCCATAGCGGTGCACCACACTTACCTCTATAACGTCGAACTTCTCCTTCGCAAGCTGGCGGATCTCTTCCAGCTTCTTCTCTGCCATCCCTGGGTAGTACTCAAACTCCAGCTTGGTTACATCTTTTCCCCTAGAGAAGTCACGCACAGTGCCCAGGAAGGTAACTATGCCTCCAATTCGCTTTGACACCGCCTTAATGCGAGCTATCTCATCTGCGATGGAAAAATCCTCCCTCTGCACACGCACCCATTCGCTTGACATAGGAGCACCAGAGGTAAAAAGTAAGCTACCGTGGAAAAGTTTGGAATCCTGAAGCAGTGTATTCGAAACTTAACCTTAATATATGTGGTTAACGCATATATCCACATTCTAACAACTCACTGGACTTTAGGGTGGAGGTCAAAGTTGATGGAACCAAAGATTCTGATTGTAGACGACGAGGAGCTCATAAGATTAAGCCTCAGAAAACTCCTTGAAAAACATGGTTACCGTGTTGATGTTGCCGGTTCCGCTGAAGAAGCCCTTGAAAAGATTAAGGGCAACGGATTCCATATTGTGATTACAGACATAATGATGCCGGACATGGACGGAATAGAGCTTCTGAAAAAGATAAAGGAGCAGGACAGGAGCATCTATGTCATAATGATTACTGCCTATGCGAGCCTCGAGCGCGCCATTGCAAGCTTAAAGCATGGAGCAGGGGACTTCATCCAGAAGCCATATGAAAATAAGGAGATTCTGGAGGCGGTAAAGAAGGCGGTTGAAACTCTGGAAGAGGAAGCCAGAGTCAGTGGGAAGGAGATAACTGTTGTGGTGAAGCAAAGTGTTACAGATACCTTGAGGAAGACTTGCTATGAGAGTGTGGCAGAACTTGTGGAGGCGATTAAGAAGATAACAGGGATAGACA
Organism: Candidatus Pyrohabitans sp. JdFR-17; assembly: GCA_002011115.2. Taxonomy (GTDB): domain Archaea; phylum Hydrothermarchaeota; class Hydrothermarchaeia; order Hydrothermarchaeales; family BMS3B; genus Pyrohabitans. The sequence continues at coordinate 965 of MTME02000068.1, read as the reverse complement.
CCAGCATAAGCATAGAGGGACCCATAGTTGAGGAGATAGAAAACTTTCCAAATCTCGTTGGAGGCGAGGGCATAGCGATGGTGGGCTCATACGCAAGCCTCTACGGCGCTCTAAGTGGTAGTGCAACGCTGCTGTTCCCCATTGAAGATGCCATACGCTTTGTGGAGATTCTCTCTGATAAGAAGGTGGACTATGCGGACTTTCCCAACAATGATGATAAGGAGATTATCAAGGAGGTTGGAAGTATCCTTTCAGAGGAGCATGCAAAAAAGCTCAGCGCTCTCGCAAGTATAGACGTGAAGATAACCCCTGCCAGCTTTGTAGACTTTGTCTCAGGAAACTTCGTCTCCTTCCTGGAACTTCGCACAGGACGAAAGAAGCAGTACTATTTTGCCCACAAGCTGGTTTTCCATATAGGGGAAGCGAAGCAGATATTGAGCTACCTTCTGCTCATTTTCGATCTGAGAAATATAGGTATACTCAACAGTCGATTTGCCTGAGCTACCGTACCGGGGTGGAAGTATCCCACAGGAATTTTTACTGGGGGACATCTGCCGCCTAATCTCATAGCTAGACCAGAGCTTCAACCTCCAGCTCTAGGGCAGCGACAGGATACTCAAGCTCAAAGTTTGTCAGAACCTCAGGATGAATCTCCCCGAAGATGCCCACCTCACGCTCGCCTATTATGACCGAGGCGCACCTGCCCGGAATGAAGGCGGAGTCCTCCTTTGCTTCAACTTTATAGCTTGCTACACCAAGGTCGCGAAGCAAGCCCTGAAGCAGCGCTTTAATCTCTGTGAAGTTGGCTTTAGCGTGGATTAAGGCGACGCCCAGTCTGCGCTGTCGCGATGCGCCCGTCTCTGCGCCTGCGTCGAGCACCACGACATCGCCCAGCTCAAAGATACGCTGGGGAAGTTCTCGATGCTTATTCAGCCTCAGCACGCCCAGCAAGCTGGGCAAAAGCG